>JBAXKX010000115.1:0-9010 GCA_037135115.1 Rhodospirillaceae bacterium | reverse complement strand
ATTTTCTTTACTGCTTGGTAAACAGGGTCCAGACGCTCATGAAACATTTCTGTTGAGAGTCTAATAAAGTCACCTGGATTTGTTATAGGTTCAAGTTCTGGTCCTTCACCATCTATGTAATTAAGTTTCTGACCTAATCCGTATGGAACCATTAATATGTCTGAAAATAATATTGCTCCGTCCATTCCGTAACGACGTAATGGTTGCATTGTTACTTCGCAAGCAAGGTCAGGAGATAGACAGAGATCAATGAAGCTACCGGCTTGTCGTCTTACTTCACGATATTCAGGTAAATATCGACCAGCTTGACGCATCAACCAAAATGGAGGTTGGGGCAGGATTTGACCGGCAAGAGCCTTGAGTAATGGTTTCTGGTTACAGGTCACGACGGGGGTCCATTGATTAGTTTATTGGAGTTGTTTGATTTGTTAGGTTTGGTTTGGATGATGGTGCATGAAGGCAAATGTTCTGAGGTGGTGCAATCTCTTTCTTCATTATAAGAGATTATATTTAAGAAAGTAGTTGAGGTAGTAGGTCCCATGTTTAGTGGGGATAAAGTTAACGGTCCAGTTTGTCCACAATTTTGGCTCCTTGTAAATGGTTTAGCCAGCGCTGGGGATGGATCGGTGGATAACTTGCGCAAATCGTGATTTTATCGGTATCTATCTATGTAGGGATGACGGGGATAACCTTGTCGATTTTATAGTTATCCGCGCTATTCAAAGTGGTGTCAACAAACTATCCACCTGGGTATAACCTGGGGCATGGCCGGTGGATGAAACTGGCGAACTCGTGTTGCCCCCGGTTATCCCCCGGTTGGGCACCCGTCATACACAGGGGCCTGTGGATAATGCGAACTTTCAATCTTCATTTGGTTTCAGACGCAACGGGGGAAACGGTCGTCAATATTGCTCGTGCTTGTGTCAGCCAATTTGACGATGTCCACCATAAGGAACATCTGTGGGTACTGGTCCGCACGCAAAGACAGCTTGAGATGGTCTTTATTGGTATTAAAGCAAACCCAGGCCTTGTGATGTACACGCTTGTTGAGGAATGCTTGAGGCGGCGACTCGAGGAATATTGCCGGGAGAACCAATTGCCATGTGTTTCGGTGCTGGATCCGCTGATCACTGCGCTGGGAAATTTGCTCGGTATCGAATCCCAGTCTCAGCCCGGCCGACAGCATGTGCTTGATGCTGAATATTTTTTGCGTATGGATGCCATGGAATTCACCTTGGCCCATGATGACGGATTGGGTGCGCGTGACCTGCACGAGGCTGATGTCGTGTTGGTTGGGGTATCACGTTCCTCAAAATCGCCAACATGCATCCATCTGGCTACCCGCGGCGTCAAGGCGGCAAATGTTCCCTTTGTTCCGGGCTGCCCGTTGCCACCTGAACTCGACTGGATTTCCACCCCGCTGATCGTTGGCTTGACCAATGATCCTACACATTTGATCCATATTCGTCGCAGTAGGATGCGTCACTTAAGTTCAGTTACCGAAACAAACTATGTTGATCCTGATATTGTAAGAGAGGAGGTCATGGAGGCTCGTCGCTATTTTTGCCGCAAACGCTGGCCGGTGATCGATGTTTCCCGGCGTTCGATTGAAGAAACAGCAGCGGAAATATTGATGTTGCTGGCCCATCACAGAAATCCTTGTGATGACGGAATGAATTTTTCATGACTTATCTCGTGCTGGCTTCCGCCTCTACAGCGCGGCGTGCGATGCTGGTGCAGGCGGGGCTTGAGTTTGTGTGTGAAGCGGCATCTATTGATGAGGCGGCGCTAAAATGCTCAGGCGTTGCATCCGGGCTTGGTGCCGTCGATATTGCCGAGGCGTTGGCGCGGCAAAAGGCGCTGTGGGTCGCTAAACGCCATCCTGGTGCGTTGGTAATTGGTGCTGATCAAATGCTGGTCTGCGGCGCTGACTGGTTTGATAAGCCAGATTCAGTGGCAGCGGCTCGTTTGCAGTTGCAGGCCTTGTGTGGTCATACCCATATACTGATGTCAAGTGCGGTTGTGGTTCGAGACAGTGAGGTGATATGGTCACATAGTGGCCAAGCGCGGCTGACCATGAGGCGGTTCAGCAGTGTTTTCCTTGAGGAGTATCTGGCAACGATTGGTCCAGAGGTCTGCGACACAGTCGGTGGCTATCGGGTCGAGGGGTTGGGGGTGCAGTTGTTCGACTCGGTTGATGGTGATCACTATGTTATTTTGGGTTTGCCGCTTTTGCCACTGCTCGAGTTTCTACGTTATCAGGGAGTACTTAGGATATGATCATCAGCGCCAAGGCTCGCATTGCGGGCGTCATTGGCTGGCCGATAAGTCACTCGCGCTCGCCGCGGTTGCACGGCTGGTGGCTAGAGCGTTACGGCATCGATGGTGCTTATGTTCCGCTTGCCGTGCCGCCTGAGCGGGTGGAGTTGGCGATACGGGCCTTGCCGGACTTGGGTTTTCGCGGCGTTAACGTTACGGTTCCGCACAAGCGGGCAGCTTTGTCGGCGGTTGACCGGATTGATGCGGTTGCGGAGCGAATTGGTGCGGTAAACACCATTGTGGTTGGGGAAGATGGCATCCTTGAGGGCCGGAATACCGATGCCGAGGGGTTTATCGCTAACCTTCGTGAAGGCGCGCCCGACTGGCAACCGTCGCACGGGCCGGTGGTGGTCATTGGGGCCGGTGGTGCTGGCCGGGCGGTGGTGGCGGCGCTGGTTGACGCCGGGGTTCGGGAAGTCCGGTTGGTCAATCGCTCGATCGTTAAGGCCGAGGCATTGGCGGCCGATATCGGTGGGCCGGTTCATGTCTTCCCCTGGTTCGGGCGTTTGGCCGCCCTTGCCGATGCCGCTCTGTTGGTAAATACCACGTCGCTTGGCATGAATGGTCAGCCCATGTTGGACCTTGACCTTGGAAAGCTGCCGCCATCGGCGGTGGTCGCGGACTTGGTTTATTCGCCGCTGGAGACTCATTTGCTAGCGGCGGCGCGGGGGCGGGGCAATATTGTTGTGGATGGTCTTGGTATGCTTCTGCACCAGGCGGTGCCGGGATTTGAGGCTTGGTTTGGGGTTAGGCCCGAGGTTACGGCCGAGCTGAGGGCGTTTGTGCTGGGGTAAATGGGCTGCCCTCAGGTGGGCCGTATTTAGGTGAAGCCGTATTCAGGCGGTCAGCGGCCAGAGGCCTTTTTCGGGTCGAAGGCGTCGCGTACTGCTTCGCCGATGAATATGAGCAGGCTAAGCATGGTTGCCAGCACCATAAAGGCGGTCAGGCCGAGCCAAGGTGCTTGGAGGTTGTTTTTGCCTTGGGCCAGTAGTTCACCCAAAGACGGCGATCCCGGGGGCAGGCCGAAGCCCAGGAAGTCCAGGGCGGTCAGGGTGGTGATTGAGCCGTTGAGGATGAACGGCAAAAAGGTCAGCGTCGCCACCATGGCGTTGGGCAGCATGTGCTTGGCCATGATGGTCAAGCTGGGGGCACCCAGAGCGCGGGCGGCGCGGACGTAGTCGAGATTGCGGGCGCGCAGGAATTCGGCTCGCACCACCGGTACCAGCGACATCCAACTGAAGGCCAGCAGCAGGCCAAGCAGCCACCAGAAATTCGGTGTAACGACGCTGGCGAGGATAATTAGCAGGTAAAGGGTCGGCATACCTGACCATACCTCGATGAAACGCTGGAATATTATATCGATAAGGCCGCCGAAATAGCCTTGCACCGCACCGGCGGCAACTCCGATGGCCGACGAAAACAGCGTTAAAGTCAGCCCGAACAATACCGAAATTCGCAGACCGTAGATCAGCCGGGCCACCACATCGCGTCCTTGATCGTCGGTGCCGAGCCAGTTCTCTGTCGAAGGTGGGGTGGGGGCCGGTGACGGCAGGTCATAGTTGATGGTCTGATACGAATAGGGAACCGGCGGCCATATCATCCAACCCTTGCTGGAAATCAGTTTGCGGACAAAGGGATCGCGGTATTCGGTGGTGGTGGCGAACTCACCTCCGAAAATCGTCTCCGGATAGTCGGTTAGAATCGGTAAATACCAACCGCCATCATGGCAGACCAGCAGCGGACGGTCGTTGGCGATCAGCTCGGCAAATAAGCTGAACCCGAACAGCGCCAGGAACAACCAGAGCGACCAGAAGCCGCGGCGGTTGGCCCGGAAATTGTCAAGCCGTCGCTTGGTCGGCGGCGAGATCTGCCAAAAGAGGAAGCGGGCAGCTCTCATGACCCATGCGCCTCAAAATCTATCCGCGGGTCAACCGCCACATACATCAGGTCGCCCACCAAATTCATTACCAGTCCGAGCAATGTGAAAAAGTACAACGTCCCGAACATGAGTGGATAGTCGCGGGTGATTGCCGCCTCGTAACCTTGAAGCCCCAGCCCATCGAGCGAGAATATAACCTCAATGAGCAAATTCGAGCTAAACAAAAGGTGGATAAAGGCAGCAGGAAAGCCGGCAATGACGATCAGCATGGCGTTTCGGAAAACGTGGCCGTAAAGCACCCGAGCTTCGGTCAGGCCCTTGGCCCTGGCGGTGATCACGTATTGTTTATTGATCTCTTCTAGGAAGGAGTTCTTGGTCAGCATGGTCAGACTGGCAAAGCCTCCCACCAACAGCGCCGTCACCGGCAGCGCTAGGTGCCAGAAATAATCGAGCAGTTGCCTATACCAGGGCAAAAGCGCCCAGTTGTCGGAAGTCAGACCGCGCAAGGGAAACCATGACAGGTAACTGCCGCCGGCAAATACCACAATTAGAAGTACTGCGAACAGGAAGCCGGGGATGGCGTAGCCGATGATGACTACGGCGCTGGTCCAGACATCGAAAGCCGAGCCATCCCTGATTGCCTTGCGGATTCCCATTGGTATCGATACCAGATATATCAGTAGCGTTGTCCACAAGCCAAGCGAGATAGAAACCGGTAGCTTTTGCAATACCAAATCAACTACGCGCTGGTCGCGGAAATAGCTTTTGCCAAAATCGAATACTAGATAATGGCTCATCATCAGTATGAATCGCTCATGCAGCGGCTTGTCAAACCCGAACTCCTTTTCAAGCTGCTTGATGAATTCGGGATCAAGTCCGCGGGAGCCTCGGTAACGACTGTTGCTGGCGTCCGAACCCGTCTGGTCGCGCATCGGCTGAATCTGGATATCTCCGCTCGCCGAGCCGCCGATGCGCGCGGTCGCCTCCACCGCCGTTCCTTGTAGGCGAGCGATGACCTGTTCCACCGGTCCGCCCGGGGCCAGTTGCACAATCAGGAAATTGACCACCATTATCCCGAATAGGGTCGGAATTATGAGGAGAAGTCTGCGGAGAATATAGGCGAGCATCTAGCGCCGCATGTCATGTTTAAGAGTTTTTTCGCCGTCCCTGGTCCCGAGTCGGGCGCGGTAGACCTGTAACGACTCGAGGATGCGCTGCACATAGTTACGTGTCTCGGCGATTGGTATCGATTCGATCCAGTCCACTGCGTCTAGGGCGCGGCTGCTGGTAATGCGGGGATCGCCGTACTTATTGAGCCAGTCATGTACCCGGCCGCCGCCAGCATTGTAGGCGGCGATGGCCAGAATGTATGAACCGTTGTACGAATCAATCATCTCGCCGATGAAGCTGGTTCCCATCATAATATTATAGTCGGGATCATCGATCAGCCTCGCCTCACTGTATCGTAGTCCTAGCTTGGTCGCCATTAACTTGGCCGTTGCCGGCATAAGTTGCATTAGGCCGCGGGCCCCGGCCGAGCTGATGATATTGGTGTTGAAGGTGCTTTCCTGGCGAATCAGTGCCAGTGTTAGTGCCGGTTCGGTTCTGGTTCCTTTTTGCAGCTGCAGGGTGGGATAGCCGCTGCGGACCAGTGTCACTCCGGCTTGGAACGCCTGCTTGGCGATGGCGATGGCGACCTCCGGACGGTGAGTTTCCTCGGCCAGCCGTACCAGCAGGACAAATTCGGCGGCGGTGCTGGCGTCCCGGCCAAGGCGGCGCAGGAATAGGCCGACTCGGTCGTTCTTGTCGTGGGGATTGATCTCTTGTAATACGTGGACCACTCGCACTAGCTCGCGGCGGTTGAATTCGTTAACTTCACTCTCGTTCACCGTCGGTTCAGGTGGTAGCGCAAGTTGATCGGCGTTGAGTACCGTCGCCGCCATCTGGCCATAAAACATGGTTGGGAACTTGGCTGCCGCTTCGTACCATTCAGTGGCTTTTTTGCTGTCGCCTAAAGCCATGGCCGCTCTGCCACACCAGAAGGCCCCGCGCGATTTACTCATCGGGCTGGCAGCGGCGCGGTACATGCGGTTGAAATGGTCGAACGCATCCGATGGCTGGTGCAGGTGGCGCAGAGCTATCCAGCCGGTCAGAAACTCGGCCTCGACCAGCGATGTGCTCTCTTGTTGGCCATGGGCCTTGGCCAGTTTATAGGCAAGGGCGAAGTTTCGCTTCTCAAGAACCCTGCGGATCATGATGTTGCGCTCTGTCCACCATAGCGCCGGTCGTCCTAATTCAGCTGGGGGTGACAGGAGTATTTCCAGGGCTCCGGCGTCGTTGTCCTTTTTGCGGCGCCAGCGCACTCGCTCGTAAAGTAATCCGGGATCGGTGGCTAACTCATCCGGGACTCGTCGCACTGCCGTTTCCAGGCCTGGTTCGTCATCGGCCAGGGCCAGACGGGCCAGTGCTAGCGCCTGACGACCATCGTCGAATAGGGAGAGGATTCGGCGCACTGCCGAAGCTTGGTGATCCCAAAGCAAGCGATCGAGTCGGGCCAAGTGGTCCTTGGGGCGCAATTGGCTCGCGAGGTGGCGGCGGAACTCTAGCTCATCATCGGTGTTGGCGAAGTTGGCGCTGATCCAGAAAGAACGAGCAATATCGGCGGCCTTGGTGTTGTCGCCCAGGCTGGTCAGCGCGTCGAAATAGCGCCCCAAACCGTCGGCGCTTACCGGTGAATGCAGGGCGAACCAGTTCTTCACCTCGGCCGCTGGTAATTCCTGCGGTATCGTCGCCTCGGCCTGTCGCAGCAAGCCGGTCTGATTGGGCCATTTGGGGTTGGCGCGAATAAAATCGGTGATGGCGGCGAAACTGTTGCCGCTTGCCGGTCGCGCAAGGTCGAGCCAGCGGATAACCTTGGCCGGCAGTCTTTCGCGGGGTTCGGCACCGATGCGAAGCGAGTCGCCCCAATTTTCGCTTTCGGCGTGGCGGAAGGCGGCGCGGTAAAGGTCAAGGTCGTTGGCAGATAGGCTTCCGGCCGAAACTGGCCTAGCTTCAGCTGTCAGCAGGCCCGAGAGCAGCGCCGACAGCAGTATACCAACCACCATCGCATGGCGAAGCCGCCCGGACTTGCCGCCGTCGGCGGTGACGGTTAAGGTGGTGGGCCTGATGCGTCCGTTGAAAGGAAGTTGAAGATGTTTACGGGATCTATCGTCGCGCTGATCACACCATTCAAGGGTGCAGGTGGCGGCGTAGGGGTGGGCGGCTTGGTTGATGCCGATGCCTATCAGAGTCTGGTTGACTGGCATATCGGCCAGGGGACTCATGGCATAGTGCCTTGTGGTACTACGGGTGAGTCCCCGACCCTCACCCACACCGAGCACAAGCTGGTGGTCGAATTGGCCATCGAGTCGGCTGGTGGGCGCGTTCCGGTGATCGCCGGGACCGGTTCCAATTCGACGGCGGAGGCGATTGCATTGACTCGCCACGCCAAGGAAGCTGGCGCCGATGCAGCTTTGGTAGTGACGCCGTACTACAACAAGCCGACGCAAGAAGGTCTTTATCAGCATTTCAAAGCGATCCACGACTCGGCGGAATTGCCGATCATCATTTACAACATTCCGGGGCGCAGTGTCGTCGACATGTCGTTGGCGACAATGACCCGGCTCTCCCGACTCCCTAACATTGTCGGCGTCAAGGACGCCACCGCCAATTTACAGCGGCCACTCGATACCAGGATTGCGATTGGTCCCGACTTCTGCCAGCTCTCGGGCGAGGATGCCACGATTGTGGCTTTTTTGGCGCAAGGCGGGGTTGGTTGCATCTCGGTTACGGCCAACGTCGCCCCCGCTATGTGCGCGGCTCTCCACAATGCCTGGCGGGCGGGAGATTATCAGACTGTTTTCCGGCTGCGCGATCTGCTGTCGCCTCTCCATAATGCCATGTTCGTCGAGCCCAATCCGGTTCCGGCCAAGTACGGTGTGAGCCTGCTCGGCCGCTGCGGGGACGTGGTGAGGTTGCCGCTGGTGGGTCTAACAGAGGACGGCCGGCACAAGGTCAAGGCCGCCATGGATGGGCTTGGATTACTTGGCTGAGGACTAGCTACATGGTTGGCAAGGACAAGGATGACGAAGTCCGCACGGTGGCTCAGAATCGGCGGGCGCGCTTCGATTACTTCATTGAAGATACTATCGAGGCCGGCATCGTGCTGGCCGGCACCGAGGTCAAAAGCCTGCGCTCGGGCCGCGCCAGCATTGCCGAGTCGTATGCCGGCGAACAGTATGGCGAATTGTTCTTGGTCAACGCCTTCATTCCCGAGTACCAGCAGGCCGGACGCTGGCTCCAGCACGAGACCAAGCGTCCGCGCAAGCTGTTGGTCAAGCGCAAGGAATTGAATAAGTTGCTTTCGGCGATCCGGCGTGACGGCGTGACGTTGGTTCCTCTGGCTGTCTATTTTAATCCGCGCGGTATTGCCAAGGTCAGACTCGGCCTAGCGCGAGGTAAGCGCATGACAGACAAGCGTCAAAGTCAGAAGGAGCATGATTGGGCCCGAGACAAGGCCCGACTGATGCGGACTAAAGGTCGCGATGCGGAGTAGCCTTGGGTGCGCCTGATATGGTAGCTTATGATTTGGTGACTCTAGGTTTTCCGCATTTAAGCTGTAGGCTCATTTATGTTGCAGGCAATGGAGTAGTTTCAGCCATGGTCAAACGCGAGGATGATGAAGGCACACTGGTACGCGCGCGATTGTGGAAAAGCCGGACTCCAGATCCCAGTAAGGTTGCTAAGGCGGTCATTGTCCGGGCCGAGGATGTG
>JBAXKX010000114.1:0-9067 GCA_037135115.1 Rhodospirillaceae bacterium | reverse complement strand
GGGGCTGACGGGGCGGCTTGGCGACATCTTCGATCGGTTGCGCAGGCGTGGGGCCTTGTCGGAAGACGATGTCAATGCAGCGTTGCGTGAAGTGCGGATTGCCCTGCTTGAGGCGGACGTGGCCCTGCCGGTGGTCAAAGCCTTCATCGCTGGCGTGCGCGAACGCGCGATCGGCCAGGAGGTGCTGCGCTCGGTGACACCGGGCCAAATGGTGATCAAGATTGTCCATGATCACCTGATCGAGATGCTGGGCAGCGAGGGTGAACCACTAAACCTGAACGCCGTGCCGCCAGTGCCAATCCTGATGGTTGGCCTGCAAGGCTCAGGAAAGACCACCACTACCGCCAAGATCGCGCTTCGGCTCAAGACTCGTGAGCGTAAAAAGGTGCTGATGGCCTCGCTTGACGTGAGGCGGCCGGCAGCCCAGGAACAGTTGCGCGTACTTGGTGAGCAGATAGATGTTGCCACCCTGCCGGTTGTTGCTGGCCAGCAACCGGTGGATATCGCCAAGCGGGCGCTCCAGATGGGGCGACTCGAAGGCTATGATGTCGTTTTGCTCGACACCGCCGGACGGCTTGCTATCGATGATGCGCTGATGGCGGAGGTCGCCTTGGTGCGTGATGCCGTCAAACCGGTCGAAACTCTGCTGGTGGTTGACGCCATGACCGGCCAGGACGCCGTCACGGTCGCCACCAACTTTGAGCGCGGAGTCGGGGTCACCGGCATCGTGCTAACTCGAATCGACGGTGATGCTCGTGGCGGCGCGGCGCTTTCGATGCGCCAAATCACCGGCAAACCGATTAAGCTGCTGGGCGTTGGCGAAAAGATCGATGCGCTCGAGGATTTCCATCCAAACCGCGTTGCCGGTCGCATCCTCGGCATGGGCGATGTGGTTGGCCTGGTGGAGAAAGCGGCCGAAAATATCGACCGCGAAGAGGCTGAAAAGCTCGCTGAAAATTTCCAGAAGGGCAACTTCACCCTCGACGACATGGCAAGCCAACTCCGCCAGATTCGCAAGATGGGAGGCATGTCGGGGATCATGGGTATGTTGCCCGGCGTGGGCAAGATCAAGAACCAGCTCAAGGAAGCCAATATAGACGAAAGGATGCTGCTTCGCCAAGAAGCCATCATCTCGTCGATGACCAAAACTGAGCGACGGGACATCCGACTATTCAACGGCTCGCGGCGCCGTCGCGTCGCCTCCGGTTCCGGCACCTCCGTTCAAGACGTTAATCGCCTGATCAAACAGTACCAGGAGATGCAGGCAATGATGAAAAAGGTACAAAAACTTGGGCAGAAGGGGTTAATGCGTCATGGTATGCAAGCCCTGATGCCACGGCGATAGGATAGGATGCGGCCATGATCGATCATTCGCAAGATATTCGCGCGCTGGCCGAAGTTGTAGCTCGGCTAGAGGGCCAGTTTCAGGAATTTGGCAAGTCCATCCGTTCGGATATTGATGACATCAAAACAACCCTGGCCCGGCTGGTGCCCATGATCGTGCGGATCGACGAGAGGCTCTCCGGGGTTGCGTCGGCGACCGAATTGGCGGAGCTAAAGGGACGGGTCGAGGAACAGTCAAAGTTTCTGCAAATCGCGCTGGCGGGGCGTCATTCGCGCAAGACGGCGGCCTGATAATCACATTGATCACCTTAACGTTTACCAAAGAAGGCACTTAGAAACATGGCTTTAAAGATACGTTTGGCTCGCGGCGGTGCCAAGAAGCGCCCGTTCTACAGCATTGTTATCGCCGATTCCCGCAGCCCGCGTGACGGCCGCTTCATCGAGAAGATCGGCACATACAACCCAATGCTGGTAAAGGACCACCCCCAGCGCGTCCAGATCAATGCCGAGCGAGCCAAGCACTGGCTTGGCGTCGGAGCCCAGCCGACCGATCGCGTCGCCTTGTTTTTCGGCCGCGCCGAATTGATCGCGGCCACTGTGGTCAAGGATACGCCCACCAAGTCGGCACCAAAGGCCAAGGCTCAGGAGCGGGCCAAGCAGGAGGCAGAGCTGAAGGCTAAGGTTGCGGCTGGCTGATCGGGCAGTCGCTGTGCTTTCCCGTGTCTGTGTTGGTGAAATCGTTGGAGCGCATGGCGTCCGGGGCATTGTGAAGCTGCGCAGTTTTACTTTAGATCCGGCGGCCATTGTCTCTTATGGGCCACTCGAGGACGAAAAAGGAGAGCGCCGCTTTACTGTAGCGCTTCAATCGATCGTTCGTGATTGCTGGCTTGCACGCATCAATGGTGTTGATGACCGTAACGCTTCGGAGGCGCTGCGGGGCACTAAGCTGTATGTTGACCGTGCGGCGTTGCCGCAGGCGGCGGAGGACGAGTTCTATCATGCTGACCTGATTGGGTTGCGGGCCGAGTGGGCGGACGGCCGGGGCGTGCTTGGCACGGTATCTGCGGTCCATGATTACGGCGGTGGGACTTTACTCGAATTGGCGCTGGCCGATGGCGGCTCAATGATGCTGCCATTTACTCAGACGGTGGTACCGGTGGTAGATGTTGCGGGCGGGCGCCTAGTGGTTGACCCGCCGGTTGTGACCGAGTGGTGACGCAACCGGTGCGGCACGATGCCGCAACGGCCGCAGTGTGGACGGTACGAGTGCTGACCCTGTTCCCGGAAATGTTTCCCGGGCCGTTGGGGTTGAGCTTGGCTGGCAAGGCGTTGAAAAACGGCGTCTGGGCGCTGGAAACGGTGGACATTCGCAGTTATGCGCGCGATAAACATCGTACGGTTGACGATGCGCCTTTCGGGGGCGGGCCGGGTATGGTGATGCGCCCGGACGTGCTCTCGGATGCCATTACCGCCGTGACCGAAATTACCGCCGGTCCTGGTGGGTCGGGGCAGACGCGAGTGATCTACCTGTCACCGCGAGGGCGCCGGTTGGACCAGTATTTGGTGCGGGAACTGGCGGTGACGCCTTTTGTTGTGCTGCTTTGTGGGCGCTATGAGGGTATAGATGAGCGGGTGATCGAAGCGCATGGATTGGAAGAGGTCAGCCTAGGTGATTTCGTCCTTTCCGGGGGCGAACCGGCTGCCCTGGCTTTGATTGACGCCTGCGTGCGCTTGCAGCCCGGTGTAATGGGCAATGGCGAGACGGCTGGTGAAGAGAGTTTCGAACGGGGATTGCTCGAATATCCCCATTACACGCGCCCTGCGTCTTGGGTCGATGGGCGGGGCTGTGCGCGGTTGGTTCCGGAGGTTTTGCTCTCCGGCCACCACGAAAAGGTTAGGGCCTGGCGGCTTGCCGAGGCGGAACGGATCACGCGGGCGCGACGGCCCGAGTTGTGGGCCCCGTACGCAGCGGCACACCGGGATGAATGGGATCGCGAGGCGGAAAGATGCCGTCGGCGGCGGCGCAACACGGAATTGGACGGGATGACCGCTGACGCGGCCCGGTCCGGGGATCAGGTCGAGGGATAAGTGTCATGAACTTGCTGCAAAAATTCAATCAGGCTCAGGTAGAGAAGTTGACTGCCAACACCACTATTCCCGATTTCTCCCCGGGCGATACGATTAAGGTCAATGTGAAGGTCATCGAAGGCACTCGCGAGCGCGTTCAGGCCTATGAGGGCGTCTGCATCGGCCGCAAGAACTCCGATATCAACTCGTCCTTCACCGTGCGCAAGATCAGCTATGGTGAGGGCGTCGAGCGGGTGTTCCCGCTTTATAGCCCACGCATCGAGAGTATCGAACTGGTACGCAAGGGTGACGTGCGCCGCGCCAAGCTTTACTACCTGCGTGAACTTCGTGGCAAGTCGGCTCGCATTATCGAGCGCACCACCGGTCGCGGTATGAACAAAAGCGCGTAAGCTGTTACGTCTTCGGTTTCGTATATGGGGTGAGGTTGCTTTATGGAAGCTCATGAGGCTCAGGAACACCACGAGCATAGCGAGCACACCGCGCATGGTGGCGAACATGGTACTTCCAACAAGGGCATAGCCATCTTGATTGCGGTGCTTGCGGCTTTGTTGGCACTTGTCGATTCCGGCGGCAAGGGTGCTCAAAACGAACAGGTTACTCGCAATATTGAGGCGTCCGACACGTGGGCCTTCTACCAAGCCAAAACCATTCGCTCGACGGTGCTGCGAAGCTCGGCGACGATGCTGGAAGCGGTGGTGCCGGACGGGCTTACGCCCGAAAAGAAGGCGAAAGTCGACAAGACATTGGCAGAGTGGAAAGATACCGCAGATCGTTATGATTCCGATCCAAAATCCAATGAGGGCCGCAAGGAGCTGAGCGAGAGGGCCAAACGCCTGACGCTTGAGCGCGATCATGCCGGCTACGCCTATCACAATTTCGAATATGGAGCTGCGGCGCTTCAGCTTGGGATTGTATTAGCTTCAGCTTCGGTGATTACAGCTATGCCGTTGCTGGCGGCGGTTGCCGTTGTCCTGGGCGTGACCGGTACCTTGATGGGAGTGCTCGGCTGGTACGCGCCAGAGTTGCTGCATGGTTTGTTCAGTCATAACGCGGGTAGCCATCACTGAGAGCCTGAATTGTTATTATCAGGCCCTTGGAACCGCCCGTGCCTGATTTGGCCCGTGCGGGCTGCTTGGCAATTTGTCAGGGGGAAGCGGCGCACCTCATGTTCTCAAAAATCCTGATTGCTAACCGGGGCGAGATCGCCTGCCGGATTATTAAAACCGCCCGCCGCATGGACATCAAGTCTGTCGCGGTCTATTCCGAAGCGGACTCCTCTGCTCTGCATGTCGAGATCGCCGATGAAAAGGTGCTGATCGGGGCGGCACCGTCGGCCCAGAGCTACCTGAACGCCGAGCGGATTATCGCCGCCTGCAAGCAGACCGGCGCCGAGGCGGTGCATCCGGGCTATGGTTTCCTATCCGAGAAGGGCTCGTTCTGCGAGGCGTTGAAGGCCGAGGGTATCGTCTTCATTGGTCCCGACGTGCCGGCTATCGCCGCCATGGGCGACAAGATCGAATCGAAGAAGCTGGCGAGCAGTGCCGGAGTAAATACCGTCCCGGGCTACCTTGGGGTCATCGGCGATGATGAGGAGGCGGTAGCGATCGCCGCCGAGATCGGTTATCCGGTGATGATCAAAGCCTCTGCCGGTGGCGGCGGTAAAGGCATGCGCGTAGCCTGGAACGATATTCAGGTCCGTGAGGGGTATCGTTCAGCCCGTAACGAGGCACGTTCCAGTTTTGCCGACGACCGCGTCTTCATCGAAAAATACATTGTCGAGCCTCGCCATATCGAAATTCAGCTGCTGGGCGATGGTCATGGCAACATCGTATATCTGGGTGAGCGCGAATGCTCGATTCAGCGCCGCCATCAAAAGGTCATAGAGGAAGCGCCTTCGCCGTTCATTGACGGCAAAACTCGCCGCGCCATGGGCGAACAAGCGGTGGCGTTGGCCAGAATGGTCAACTATAAATCGGCCGGCACGGTGGAGTTCATTGTCGACGCCGAACGTAATTTCTATTTTCTGGAAATGAACACCCGGTTACAGGTCGAACATCCAGTAACTGAGATGGTCACCGGAATCGATCTTGTCGAACAGATGATCCGGATTGCCGCCGGTGAAAGGCTGCCCTTTACTCAGTCCGATATAAAATTGCGCGGTTGGGCGATTGAGGCGCGTATTTACGCCGAGGACCCCATCCGCAACTTCCTGCCCTCCACAGGTCGGGTTACGCGCTATCGGCCGCCAGTTGAATCCCAGTTTGTCCGAGTCGACGCTGGCGTTTACGAGGGCGGCGAGATCAGCATGTTCTATGACCCGATGATCTCGAAGTTGATCACTCGGGGTATGGACCGTGAAACCGCCATCGGCCATATGAAGGAGGCCCTTGATGCCTTTCAAATTCGCGGTGTTGGCCACAATATCAGTTTCCTCGCGGCGGTGATAAGGAAGGAGAGGTTCGCCGCTGGCCGACTCACCACCAATTTCATCGCCGATGAATTCCCCGACGGATTTATCGGTGTCGATCTTCCCTCCGATACCAGCGACCGGCTGATCGCGGTGGTTGCTTATATTCACGACAAGATCGCCGAACGCAACCGCACCCTCTCCGGCCAGATGCCGGGGTATCAGCCACTGCGCCAGAACTTTTGGATGGTCCGCATTAACCGTTGCAACACCCCGGTTTTCGTAGATGAAACCAGTTCCGGTGCCGATGTCCGGGTCGGCGGCCATGTCTTTACCCTCACCACCGGTTGGACCATCGGCGACACGCTGTGGGTCGGCACCGTTGAGGGCCGCAGGATGGTGGTCCAGGTCGATATCCTAAGTTGCGGCTACGCACTGTTGCATGGCGGTGCCGATATACGCTGTCAGGTGCTAACGGCGCGAGCGGCGGAGTTGTCCGAGATGATGCCGGAGCGAGTTCCACCCGATCTTTCCAAGTTCCTGTTGTCGCCCATGCCGGGCCTGCTCCAGCATCTCGCGGTCAAGGTCGGTCAGGAGGTCAAGGCCGGTGCGATCCTGGTGGTAGTTGAAGCTATGAAGATGGAGAATGTTCTTCGCGCTGAGCGTGATGGCGTCATCGCCTGCATCAGCGCCGAGGCAGGCAGCATCTTGGCGGTGGATCAGGTTATTCTAGAATTCGAGTAAACTCTGCTATGGCTAGCGTAGCAAAGGCATGGGGCAGGCAGGCGCAATCGCTGGTTGGTGTTATGACCGTAACTTTTTTTCGCGCTTTAGTTGTGTCGTTAGTTATGGCTCTAGTTATGGCTGTGGCTTTGCCTGTGGCAAAGGTTGCAGCCGAGCAGGTGCGCACCGATCCGCATCATATGCGGGCACCTCCTGATGACGTGTCCGGTTATGACCGGCAGACGCCACAGCGCTGGTACAGGCCAGCCCTGGTAGCATTGCGGGCGAAGACAGAATGGCGCAAAGCGGGCAAAGTTGACCGCGACTTGTCGAACGCCTGCGCGGCCGGCCGGTTCAAAGAGGTGTCGCCGATGCAGTACCGGGCCATCTATTCCGATGATGTACTTGGTGTGGCCTTTGGGCACGGGTTAAATCTCTTCGACCCGGAACGTAAAGCGAAGCCTGGATCCGTCTATTTATTTCGCTTTGGCGGAAGCACTGCGTGTCAGGTTCTTACCACTAAAAATCTCGACCCGGCGTCGGCCCAATAGGCTAAGCCCTAGCCAAATACCTCGCCCCAGCACGCCATCAATGCCGCGTCGACCTCCTCCATTGTGGCGAAGTGGCCAAGTTCGTGCATTGAGGTAACGCCGTGTTCGTGGATGCCGCAAGGGACGATGCCGGCGAAATGGCTGAGGTCGGGTCCGATGTTTAGTGCCACGCCGTGGAAGCTGACCCAGCGGCGGACTCGAACTCCCAGCGCTGCTATTTTGGCCTCCTGGCCGGCCAGACCGCCATAGAGTCGACGGTCGACCCAGATGCCGACCCGTCCAGTCCGTCGCTCGCCTTTGATGTTGAAACGGGCCAGAGTGGCAATCAGCCACGCTTCAAGGTCGCCGACGAAGGCTCGGATATCGGGGCGCCGTCGATTCAGGTCAAGCATAACGTAGGCCACGCGCTGCCCCGGGCCATGGTAAGTATATTTACCCCCCCGCCCCGTCTGATACACGGGGAAACGGGCCGGTTGCAAAAGATCTTCTGCCTTTGCGCCGGTGCCGGCGGAATAAAGTGGCGGATGCTCAAGCAACCAGACCAGCTCGGGGGCGGTGCCAGCGCAAATATCAGCAACCCGTGCCGCCATTTTGTCCAAGGCATCCGGGTAGGGAACAGGGATATCGTCGATGCGCCACTCTATTTCACGGGAAATATTCATAAATATGCTTCCGCTGGTCCGACTATGTGCCAATTATCGACAAGCTGCGACAAAATAGCCAGTCCCAGCAATCAAGTAGGCCATGCGCAGAGTGGCGATCCTTGGGGCAGCATGCTAGGGTTCACCGTGATTGTTAAAGATTGGTTACGGATTGGTTGCGGGCGTGTCGGAATTTATTTGTCGTGCCTACATTTGGATCGGGAACAAAATGCTAGTGACGGTGTTAGCCACGTTGCGGCCATTCCGCGTTATTCTTTCCTGTGAGCTGTAGGCTTTTCAATGACCCTGCATCATTCCGAGCGGTCGCTTCCGGTTTTTGTCGGTCCATCGCCGCGCCTGGAGCGGGTGAGCCGGGTTCCCCTAACCACGCTCTCTAACAATGCCGCCCTCATGCTCGGCGACCTTACCGCGTTAATTTTGGCCTTTGTAGTCGCTGTGGTACTGTCGTTGCTTATCGAGGAGGAGATATTTCACAAGGTATCCGAGTATACCATAACCGCCGAGGCGCGGGCGCGACTGTTCCAGTTCATGCTTTTGTCCGGGTTTGTGCTGATCTGGCACAATGAACGCGGTCATTATGACACACGTTTGCCGTTCTGGACTGAGACTAAGCAAATAATGATTGCGTTGTCGCTCGCGGCGGTGCTTGATGGCTTCTTGCAATACATCATGAAGGTTCAGGTCTCGCGCGGATGCTTGGCCGAGACTTGGGCATTATCCTTTGTCTTGGTAATTGTTGGCCGTCAATTGGTTAAAGACTGGCTGCGCTTCCACCGTCGTTGGGATTTGGCTACCGTGATCGTCGGTGCTCGGGCTGACGCCGCCGCCGCTGCGCGGATGGTCAAAGCCGAGCATACGCTTGGCTACCGTGTGGTGGCCACCGTCGACCCTGCACAGTTGACCCTCGCCGATGGTGCCGATTGCACCGAGGCTCTCTACCGGCGCTTCGACGCCGATTTCGTGCTGATGGTCCCTGATGCCCACGACTCGGGACATTGCAGCGCCCTAATCACGGCCTTGACCAGGCAGTCGCTACCGTTCGCGCTGGTGCCGCCAACCGCCGGCATTCCGGTATTCGGCCTAACCCCGGTGTATGTGCTAAGTCACGACATGGTCATGCTGATGGGGCGCAGTAATCTAACCCATCCCGTGTCACAGGCCTTTAAGCGCATGATCGATGTTATGAGTTCAGCCGTGATTGCACTTGCTCTGCTGCTTCTGGCACCTGCACTGGTGGCCATCGTGATGGCTATAAAGGCCGATGGTGGGCCGGTGCTTTATCGGCAGGCCAG
>JBAXKX010000113.1:0-9141 GCA_037135115.1 Rhodospirillaceae bacterium | reverse complement strand
CGCGAAACTCTACGAGATAACGGGTTACTGGTTCGGAGGTGCGGAAGGTGCATAGCGAATAGGCGACCAGTACATATGCCTGCACGCCGCTCCAAATGCCGAACTGAGCCGGCCCCAGGGTCCGTGCCAGAATCAAGGTCTGGATCAGCGACAGCCCCATCGCCGCAGCGCTGCCACCAAACAGGTAAACGCCATTGGCGAACATGTGACGCAGGGATGGCTTCACCGGAGGATGACTTTTTCGGCAAGAGGATTTGACGTACAACCGGCTTGTGGCGCTCTAGAACGCTGGCGCGCCTTCGGGCTCAGTGTCCCAGCAGCTTGGCAATGCCAATCATGCCGGCCAGAATGGCAAGAACGTTGATGGCGACGGCGCTTAGGATCATGCCCATTACTGCTTTGAGGATTTCCGTTTTGGATGCTTCAATACGAACTTCCAAGCGGCTCTCGCTGGCGGCTATGCTGGCTTTCATGTCGGCTCTTAGGGCGGACATGTCGGTCTTTAGGGCGGACACGTCGGTCTTGGTGGCCAGTTCCGCCCCGCTCATAGCCTCGGCAAGCGCATTGGAGATGCCTTCAGCCTGCTCGGCCGACATATTCGCTTCGGTCCGCAGAGTGCGAGCCAATTTAAGCGTGTCAAACGCAACTGCAGCCATTCGTTACCTCCACTCTTACCATAACACCACTCTTACCATGTTACCGCGCGTGCTCTCCGCGTCTATTGGCGACGCTGCCGCCGCCAACCGTCATCAGCCTATCTCGTTACTGAAACCACAGGGAGTACATAGTACGATTTTCTGCGGCCTTGATGCTACGGTAATTATTCTGGTTCTGGCGTTGAAGTTCGCGTTGCTTGAGGCGTTGCTCACGCAAGGGCTCATCCTCCTGGCGTGTTTTGGCTAGCTGCTTGCGCCTTGCCTCGCTGTCGCGGTCCTTCAGTAGCCGTTCGAAAAAACCTTCGCGGTACTCGAAATGGAAGCCGGGATGGGAATTCTCGATTTCCTCCGCTAACCGTTTCCAAAAGGAACCGTTCGCAAGATAATATGAACCGTCGATTTCGGGGCTGAGCGGGGTAATGGTCAGGGTCGGGCCTTCTCTGCGGATATCAGCCGCCCACTGCGCCCCTCGCTCATCCGTGACTGCGAAGACCTTGTGATCCCAGGGGAGGGCTTGGATATGACTGACCAGTTCATCAAACATACGAAGCTGGTCAAGGACTTTATCGAGTTTTATCGCTGCGATGAAGCGTCGCAAGGACGCCGCAATCAGGGTTGACCCTCCGTGTACCTTCATGCCAGCCTCCAGGATCAAGGGGTGCAGTCCAGCGCAACACCATAAACAGCCGCAACAGGCTTAACAAGGCATGGCGTTGTGCTGCCGCACACTATGTACTACTGCGACTCGGGGCGCAAGTGGGCTTGCCGCACCAAAGTTGAGTAATTTTGACACCTTTTTCGGGCACCCCCCTTCAACTGCGAACTAAATCTAGTCGACGGGAACTTGGTTGCGTTGGCGCTCCAGATGCTCACGTTCGGCCGGTTCGTCGATCAGCACCTGGAACCATTGGAACGCGCGCGCCGCCATAGATATTATCTGCCGGTTCGCCTGTGAAAAATCAACGGGTTCCTTTGACTCAGGAAAGACGCAGTGAGTAAGTGCCAATCTCAGTGCCAACGGTGCCTTGTCGGCATCAAATGAGCCGCCGGTGGTCAGACGCAAAAAGCCCTGTATGCGCCGCCAGCAGCGATGAGTGGCAATCAGATCATCGGCGATGGCATGGTCGAGCAAGTTATTGCCCGCCATTGCCTCGAAGGCCTTGACGGTGTTGGTGCTGAGTACCTCGGGATGGTCGTGCGCGTGGTACAGCATCAAGTACTGAGCGATGAAGTTGATGTCGATGAAACCGCCCCGAGCGTACTTAACCTCCCAAGGATTTTTCGTCGAGAATTCGCGGTCGATGCGGCGGCGCATGTCGGCAACGTCTATCACCAGTTGGGAACAGGGGCGCAGCCGGGTCAGTTCGGTAAGGATCACTTGTCCCAGCCGCCTTTGAAGGTCAGTCGAGCCGCCAATCACTCGGGCTCGAGTCAACGCCATATGCTCCCAAGTCCAGGCATCCTTGTGCTGATAGCGGGTGAAGGCGTTGAGGCTGATTGCCACCGGCCCGGAATTGCCCGACGGCCGCAATCTCATGTCCACCTCATAAAGCCGTCCCTCGCGGGTCGGCGCGGTGATGACATTGATCAGGCGCTGGGTAAGTTTGATGTAATATTCTGAGGGCCAGAGTGGCTTGTCACCATCTGATTGTCCGGCGTCGGGCGGTACCTCGTAGACGGTGATCAAGTCGAGGTCGGAGGCGATGGTCATCTGGCCGCTGCCCAGTTTACCCATGGCGATGATGGCCAACGATCCCCCTTTGATCCGGCCAAATCGGCGTGCGAAGTCCTCGCTCACCCGCTCCAGCAGATCAACCAGCACGATGTCGGCCAGCGCCGACAGAAAGGGGCCGCAGTGGTCGCCGTCGGTGATGTTTTGCAGGAGGTGAATGCCAGCGCGGAAACTTTGATCGTGGACCCAGCGCCGCGACAGGTTGAGGACGTCCTCAAAATTGACCGCTTGGACGATGGTGCGCTGGTATTCTTCGGTTAGTGCCGCCTTGTCGGGCAAAGGGTCGAAGAAATCGGGAGTCACCACCGCCTCGAGTAGTGCCGGATTGGTAGCGAGCAGTTGCGCCAGCCTTGGCGCCGTGCCCATGACCTTGGCGAGAATTTCGAGCAGCTTAGGGTTGGAATAGAACAGAGAGAACAACTGAACACCGGCCGGCAGTCGGCCCAGGAGGACGTCTAGGCTAGCCAGGGCCTCGTCTGGGTGGTGAGTTTGGCCAAATGCCACGAGAAGCGCCGGCGTGATTTCGGTTAGAACCTCGCGGGCGCGAGCGCTACGCATACAACGATAGCGGCCGCGATGCCAGTTCGCGACGGTGATAATAACTGCCGCCGGGTTGGTAAAACCAAGACTGCGCAAGGTTTCTGCAGTACCGGGGTCGTCGTCAGGTCCGGTGAATACCAGATTGCCGGGGGCGGCCAGCGACGGAGTTCCCTCGAAAAGGTCGGCATAGTGGCCCTCGACCCGCATCAGGTGGGCAAGCAGCTCATCGCGAAAGCTCAATGGGTCATCATAGCCGAGAAAGATGGCGATACGGGCGACATCCTCATCGCTTTTCGGCAACTGGTGGGTTTGCTGGTCGTCAACCATCTGGAGCCGGTGTTCAACCCGACGTAGGAAGGCGTAGCTGGCAACCAACTCGTCATGGACCTTTGGCAGGAGCCGGTCGAGCGCAACGAAGGCCGCCAGCGCGGCACAGGTCGGAGCCACCCTTAGCCGGGAATCACGGCCGCCATAGATCAGTTGCTGGGTCTGAACGAAGAATTCGATCTCGCGGATGCCGCCGCGACCAAGCTTTATGTCGTGACCGTTTACCGCTGGACGGCTATGGCCCTTGTGAGCGTGAATCTGCCGTTTGACCGAGTGAATGTCCTGGATTGCCGCAAAATCAAGATTGCGGCGCCAGATGAATGGAGCAAGGAAGGTCATGAACGCGCTTGCCGCTACTGGATCGCTTGCCACCGGACGCGCCTTGATCAACGCCGCCCGTTCCCAGTTCTGACCAACACTGGCATAGTATATTTGCGCCGCCGTTACCGAAACCGCAGCCGGGGTGGCGCCAGGGTCGGGTCGCAGCCGCAGGTCGGTGCGGAAAACGTAGCCGTCGTGGGTGCGTTCATCCATAATGCGCACCAGATCGCGCGCAAGGCGAACGAAGGTACGGGCAAGGTTTTCCGGCTGTGATGATTTTGCAACCGAGTCATCGTAGAATATGATCAGGTCGATATCGCTTGAATAATTCAGTTCGCGTGCCCCAAATTTTCCCATGGCCAGGATGATCAGACCCGAACCAATCAGCGGATGTTCACGATCGGGCAGGACCAGTACGCCGGTGGCTGCCTCCCGCCGCAACAGGTGGTTTACCGCCAGTCCCAGCGTGGTTTCGGCCACATCGCTGAGGGCGCCGGTCACCTGTTCTAGCGACCAAGCAGCGGAGATATCGGCAATACCGATCAGGAGCGCCGCCCGTCGCTTGGCCAGACGCAGCCCAGTCATCAACTGCGCTATGTTGGTCTCGGCACCAAAGTCGCGTTCCAACTCAAAAAGCAACTCCGCCAGCGTTTGCTCGAGGCCACCGGTCAGCAAGCGGCGCGCAAACGGCAGGTCGCGGGTAAGGTTCAGGCCGAGATACGGACTGTTGCCGCAAACCGAAGCGATCAGCCGTCGCCCTTCGACGCTTGCGGCGACGTCCAGGGCAAAATCGCGAAGTTCCGGTGCCGCAGCCGTATTTGCGGCCTCGTACCAGTCTGCCAAGCCACGAGCGGCCATCTCGGAGTCGGCGGCGGGCGGCAGGCAATTGCAAGGCACTGAAATAATCATTTCTGGAAACTCCGGCGGCACGGTGGCACCATCACTTGGTCACCACACTCGCTGCGGCGACGCAAGAGGCTTATTGTGATAACCTACACTGCACGCCGTTTCCTGCACGCCCTAGGCTATTTGCTGGCCGGGTTTGTTGTGCTGATAGGACTGGCTAGCTGGCGACTGGCCAGTGGCCCGGTTGAACTGACCGTACTTACCCCCTTTCTCGTTCAGGCTTTGGATGAGGCGGCGGCTGAGTGGTCCTTGCATACCCAGGTTGGCGGCACCGTAGTCACCTTCGGCGGCTTTGATAACCCGCTGGACCTGCGGCTTCACGATGTTCAGCTCGCCGCCGCCGATGGCCGCCCGGTTGCCACTGTGCCTGAGCTTGGAGTGGGAATCTCGCTAAGGGCACTGCTGAGGGGGCACCCGTTGCTGGACCGGCTCAGCGTAATTCGGCCGACATTGCATCTGGAGCGCACGACCGATGGTCGGTTGGTTCTCGATCTTAATGGCCCCGGAGCTAGCCTCCCTCCTAGTCCGGTAGTGATGACGCCCGAGCCGGGAGACGGTCAAACCTTGGTGACACGAATCTTGGATTCGTTGCGAATGCCGCCCGACCCGATGTCTGCGGTTGGGGCGTTTAATCAAGTCTCGGTGGTTGGCGCTGTCCTGACCCTGGAAGATCGTATTGCCGGGGTAACATGGTTGGTGCCAAGGGCCGATTTGACTGCGAGCCGGACAACCGGGGGTGCCGATGCCCAAGCCCGAATCGAGCTGGAACTCAATGGGCGCACTGCCGTTATCGAGGCGGGTGCCACCGAGCGACGCGGCGATGGTTACAGGCCCGGTGCCGCCGGAGCCACCGTCAAGGTGCGAAATTTAGATTTGGGCGCTTTGGCCTTGGTGGTGCCACGGCTGGCAAGTCTGGCCGGAACCAAGTTACCGGTATCGGGCAGCCTGGAGGCCAGTTTGGACGGCGATTTCTTACCCGTGCAGCTCCGTCTCAAAGTCAACGGCACCGGCCCTGGTCGCTTGGCCCTTCCTGCTCTCCGGCCGGAACCGGTGCAGGTGGCCGCCCTGTCGCTTGACGCCATTCTTGAGCCCGGAAATGGCAAGATCACCCTCAATAATTCCCGGCTGGAACTGTCCGACCCGGCCCTGACCTTAATCGCTACCGGCCAGGGCACCAACATTTTGACCACCCCTGCCGCAACCCTACGGCTTGCGCTCAAACGCGGATCGCGCACCGGCAGCATAGATGCCCGCCTGGAGCCTGCCGCCGCTCCCATAGCCGCCGTCGGCTCAATCCTGACGCTGCGGCTGGCCGATATCGAGCCAGCGCTGTTTGCCGGCTTTGGGCCGGCGCTCCAGCCGCTTGCCGCGGCCGCCGTGCCGGTGGCGGGGACCGTGACCATCGCCCTTGACGCCGGGGCGCGGCCGGTTCGGGTCGGACTTGACCTTGCCGCCGGTCCGGGCAAGCTGGTGGCGCCGGCTGCGTTGCAATTGCCCGAACCGCTGCCCGTCCATAGCATCAAGTTGCGGGCGGAGTTGCGGCAGCCGCTTGCTCCGGTTCCAGAGCTAATTGACCTTAAAACGCTGGTGGTGGATTTCGACGGCTTTGGTATCGATGCTTCTGGCACTGTGGCCAGAATCGGGGCCAGAACCGGGGACCAACTGCTGATCAAGAGCCTGATCAAAGCCCACGACGTGCGTGCCGACAGTCTTTCTCGCCTGTGGCCGCCCAATATCAGTAAAACCGCCCATGACTGGGTGGTGCAAAATATCACCGCTGGCATGATTGATCAGGCATCGCTCACCATCGACGGCTCGACCCCGGTCGCTGATCCTTGGGCGATCAAGGCGGCAAGCCTGAACGGTAAAATTGAGGCCAGCAACCTCACTATAAATTACTTCAAGACATTGGCACCCATTACGGGTATCGCCGGCCGAGGCATATTTAGGGCCGGCAGCGAATTGATTTTAAACACCTCTGGCGGCCATATCCTCGACCTGACCGTCGGCGATGCCGAGGTCGTGATTAGCAAGCTTGATACCCCGCAAGAATGGATTGACATCAAGGCCCAGCTATCAGGATCGTTGCGCTCGACACTCACGGTGCTTAACACGCCGCCACTTCTTTATGCCCACAAGGTCGATATCAACCCGCAGTTGGCCGAGGGGAATCAGCTCGGCCGCCTGCATTTCGTCTTTCCGCTGAGGCGGGATCTCGAGCTGGATGACGTGGGCATATTCGCCGATGCCGACCTGCATGGTGCGGCGGTCCAGGGCATTGCCGGAGGGTTGAATGCCGACCAGGGTGAACTCAAGCTGGTGCTTGATCGTAACGGCATGGACGTGACCGGCAGGGTTCGCCTCGAGGGCATGCCGTCCACAGTTTATTGGCGGGAGAACTTCACCGACGACGCCGATCCCGGAACCCGTGTCTCGATCAAGGGCAAAATCGGCGAGGCCCTACTGGCTGATCATGGTCTGCATCTGGCGCCGTTCTTCAACGGGACATTCGACACCGACCTTGATCTTGCAATCGATCGTCATAAGCGTATCGCCTTGGCCGCCAACCTGAACCTCACCGGCGCTCGTGTGAGCTTGCCCGTGCTTGATTTGATCAAGCCGATGGATAAGCCCGGCACGGCACGCTTTGCCGTCGAGTTCGACAAGGGCAGGCCGGTCCGGCTTTCGCACTTCGTCGCCGAGGCTCCTGGCATGAAGGCCGCCGGCACCGCCGATCTCAATCCGGTCAGCCATGCCATCGAACGCCTGACCTTGACCGAGTTTCGCGCCGGGGCCAGCGATGCTAAGGTTGAGATCAAGCGGCGTTCCGACGGCGGTTGGGGTATCGACGTGCGCGGAGCCAGCCTTGATGCCAGCCCCTTGTTCGATACTCCTGAAACTGCGGAGGGCATGAGTAAGCTGCGGCAGGAGCGCCTGACCCGGCGCGAGCACCCAGCGCCCCCCGGACCGCCCTATAATCTCACGCTCCAGCTTGGGCGCTTGATCATCGGCAGTGGCAACCGTGCCCTGACCAATGTGGTAGGCAAACTAGAAAACAACGGGCTTGGCTGGGACACCTTGGACTTGAAAGCGGAACTTAAACCTTCGGTCGCGCCTACGGGTGCGGGAGGGGGGGGAGGAACAGGTGTACCGCTGACGGTAAGCTATTTGCCCGATGGCTCGCAACGAAGGCTGGCGCTGGCCTGTGAGGATGCCGGGGCTCTGCTACGCGCGTTTGACGTGACCGAAACCATGCTTGGCGGCTCGCTCCGCCTGACTGGATTGGGCGCACCCGGAATTCCGCGCCAGCCGCTCGCCTTGCAGCTCGAAATGGGTGAGGCAAGGGTGGTCGGTGCGCCGTTGCTGGCCCGGATTTTGAACGCGCTTTCGGTGACAGGACTCCTGGAGTTGCTCCGTGGCGAGGGCTTGACCTTCTCCCAGGCGGCGGGGGATATCATCTGGGGCGAGGATATGCTTACCATCAACAACTTGCGGACTTCGGGCGGGGCGCTGGGGTTAACCATGGGCGGCAGGGTCGATCTGGCGACCGGCTCGCTGGCAATTGAGGGCACCATTGTGCCAGTCTATACCCTTAATCGCATTCTTGGGCTGATTCCAATATTGGGCGACTTGCTTTCTGGCGGCGCTGGTCAAGGCATCTTTGCCGCAACTTATTCGCTCAGCGGTTCCACCGATGAACCCGTGATCAGCGTCAATCCCCTGGCCGCCCTGGCACCCGGATTCCTGCGCAATTTGTTCTTTATGAAATAATCCGGGTAAAATAATCCGGCATTAACCAATCCGGCGCATGATTTCGGCCGCCAGTGCCGACATTTCTACGGCCGCCTTGGAGTTGCCATCGGTTTCGGTGACGGCGCGACCGGAAAGCAGGGCACCGGCATAGCTGATTCGGTTGCCGATCCTGGCATCGGCCAGCGCCACAGCGGCCAGCGCTCCAGTAGGCGCCGATACCATTCCGTTGATTTCGACGACCATGGCTTCGGTAAGCTTGCTGCGGGGCGGCATGCGGTTGAGTACAAGCAGTATCCGGACCTTTTCCAGCCGTCCAAGTTCGATGGTCGGCTGGGTCGCCCATAGGTCCATGGGACTAGGCTGCACCGGCACAATCACCATGGAGGCGACTCTGACCGCAATTCGAGCTTCGGTCTCGGCGTGGGGGGGGCTGTCGATCACCACCACGTCGTTATCGCGAGCCAGCCGCTCAACTTCCTTTTGGGTTCGCCAGCCGTTGATCTGGCTGTGGGTAAAGCCAGTGTCGACGCCAAGCGCCTTGGTCCTGGTCTCGTACCAACGAGTGAGGCTGCCTTGGGGGTCGATATCGACCAGCCCCACTCGCATACCGGCTTGGCGCCAAGCAACGGCAAGGTGTGCGGTCAGCGTGGTTTTGCCGGCACCGCCCTTCTGCTGTGCTACGGTGATGATCTTGCCCGCCATGCCAGCCATCTCCCGATATTGTGGATACTCGTTCGGCCGCCGCCGCCGCCGCCGGTAATATTGGTTGTAGCGATAAAGTTTAGGTGTGCATAGGCCAGACTCGGCCAGTATGCAAGAGACCATCGATACGGTAACGCGCCATGGTTTGATCGAATCTTCACGCGAAACCTCCCCCTTAAGGGGGAGGTCAAGGCGTGCCCTAAT
>JBAXKX010000112.1:0-9149 GCA_037135115.1 Rhodospirillaceae bacterium | reverse complement strand
GGGCCATTGTGCTTGGCGGTTTCGATCAAGTCGAAGTCATGCAAGATACCATGCGCGCCATCCAGGATCGCGTGATCAAACGAAGCGAGGCTGCAGTCGTTCGCCTGAAACAAATCTATGACCAATCACGATTTGAAATGCTTGGTCTCTCAGGCCTCGGCATCTGTTTTGGCCTGGCGCTTTCCCTTTTCATCGCAGTGGTGGGGATGACCCGTCCGGTGACGCGCCTGACCTTTGCCATGAGCCGGCTCGCGCGCGGGGACCTCAGCGCCCAAATTCCCGGCTTGAACAGGGGCGATGAAATTGGCGAAATGGCTGGGACTGTCCTGGTGTTCAAGCAGGCGATGATCGAGCAACAGCAGGCCCAGGCCGAGCGCGCCGCCCGACAAGAGCAGGAACTGGCGCTCAGCCACAAGCTCAAGGCCGATTCCCTCGGCCATCTCCAGGGCATCGTCGGCATTGCGGTAAAATCTAACGATGTTTTCTTTGGCTTGGCCGGACTGGTCAATGAAATACAGCATCTCGCCGGAGAAACCCAGGCCATCGCGGCAGCTGCAGAAGAAATGGTCTCCTCGGTCCGCTGTATCTCCGACAACAGCAATTCAATCGAACAAAAGAGCCAAGTCGCAGCCTCGGCGTCGAGCGACGGGATCAGCGCCAGCGGCGATGCGATTGAGGCCATGACCCGCATTTCGCGGGCGATGGAAGAAGCGGTCGCCACGGTTCAGACGCTCAGTCAAACTTCCAGCCAGATCAGCGATATGGTCGGGTCAATCGAGGGCATCGCCAAGCAGACCAACCTGCTCGCGCTCAACGCCACTATCGAGGCGGCCAGGGCCGGCGAGTCAGGCAAGGGCTTTGCCGTGGTCGCCCACGAGGTCAAACAACTGGCCAACCAGACCGCCCGGGTCACCGACGACATCCGTCACCGCATAAAAAGCCTTCAGGACGGAATGGTGAAGATCATCAATGTGATCAACGGCAGTTCGGTCGCGGTGCGCGAGGGCGGCACGACTATGGGCCATCTTGGCACCCGTATGCGGGAAATTAAGGAGATCACCGGGGAGGTGACCAAGTGCATGGCCGAAATCTCGGCGGTTCTCTGTCAACAGACCTCCTCGTCCGCCTCGATCGCAGAAACTATTTCCCAGATGGCCCAACGCACCGAGCACAACGCCCTCACCCTCAAGCTGGTGCTCGACACTATGGATGGTTCGGTTCAGATCATCACCGAACGGGTTGAAAAGTTCGCAGTCCTAGGCACCGATCTCGCCATCGCCGAGATGGCCAAAAAGGATCACGGCGTTTTCAAGAACAACATTATTTCGGCAGTGCTCGGCCGCAAGAAGTTGGAGGTCAAAGAAATTGCCGACCATCATAAGTGCCGGTTCGGCAAATGGTATGATTCCGTTCAGAATCCCCGTATTTGCAGCAGCGCGCCCTATCAAGGCATCGCCGCCCCTCACGAGCGGGTCCACAAGCACGGCCGCGATGCCGTCCAGCTTGCAGCTGAAGGCAAGCAGGCCGAGGCCTTGCGTGAGGTCGCACTCATGAACGAAGCCTCACGAGAAGTTCTACAGTGCCTAGACCAGATTTGCGCCCTTCTGATATCTCTAGACTCGGAGCAACATAAAGCTGCAGCATAATCAAGAGCGCGGCGCTATCGGAACACATCGGAACACACTGGCGCTATCCCAGCGGCATCCTCCTGCTACCAAGGAGCCAGCAAAGTGTGGCTTGGCTAGGCATTGATGGCGCCACCTCTTCCCTGGGCCAATGATGATAAGACAGTGGCGGAAAATATAAATTACCCTTGAGTTAGGGGGGCTGTCATGGCAGTCAGACAGTGTGGATGCTGACTTTGGGGGGCGCTATGAGGCGGGTTCTGGTTCTGACACTCTTTGTCGCCTTGATCGGAACCATTGTCGGTCATTACGCGGCTTTGCTTTTTGTGACGAAGCCAACTTTCAGCGGTTCGATAAAAATCGCGTTTGCCTCGTCGATGACCGGTCCTGGACAAGTTGGCGCGCTTGAAATGCTGCGAGCCGCCGAGGCTTACGCCACCGACGCCAATTCGACCGGGGGCGTCAATGGGTTGCGTGTTGATATCGTGCCGTTCGACGACGGCAATGATCCGGAACGGGGCCGAGCCGTCGCCGAGCTGATCGCCGCCGACACTTCTATACTCGCGGTGATCGGCCATAATTACAGCTCGGTTTCCCTCGCGGCGGCACCAGTTTATGCCCGAGTCGGGGTTCCAGCCGTGACCCCCGCATCCACCCATCCGGATGTAACCCGAAACAACCCCTGGTATTTTCGGTCGATATTCTCTGACACCAGCCAGGGCGAGTTTTTGGCACGTTATGCCTTTGAAGCACTGGGGGCAAAGCCGGTGGTGGTGGTGGCCTCCAGCGACCCTTACGCCCGCCAAATTGGTACCTCGTTCGCGGCCGCAGCGGGACCTGTCGGCCTTGAAATTCGTGGCCAGTATTCTGTTGATCCCAAGGACGCAGGTTTCGAGGCGGCGGTCGATAAGTTCATCACCGGACTGCGGGCGCTGCCGAAAGAAACCATAGTGTTGATGGCCGCACACATCGACCCGGCCGTGGTCATGGTGCGCCGGATGCGCGACGCGGGCTTGAACAACCGGGTACTCGGCCCCGACGCCTTGGGCTCGACCCGGTTTGCCTACGCCTTCGCGGCCTTTCCCAAGGAACAAGCACAGCCGGGATTCTACACCGATGGCCTATTTGTTTCGGTTCCGTTTCTAACCGACACGGGCAACAAGGAAGCGCGTCGCCTAATCGAGCGGCTTGAAGCCAAGGGCGGAGTGCTCAGCACTTGGGGTGCGCCATTCGCCTATGACGCCGCGAAACTGATTGTCACGGCTGCGCGCCGGACCGGGTTAAAGCCGGACCAACCCATTGACGCAAAGGCGCGCGCGGCGGTGCGCGATCAACTGGACGCGATGCACTCCCTGGCAAGCGCGCTGGTGGGCACTACTGGAACCCTTCAATTCGGCACCGATAACACCCCAAGCAAACCCCTGGTGATCGGTCAGTTCAGTGGTCGATTGATCTCGTCATTGGTACAGTTAACCTTTAGTGGTGATGGTGATGACAAGGGTGTTCGGGGGAAACTGCGCAAAACCCCGGTGGTCTATACTGGCATTGCCCCGAGCCGCATCGACGCCATCGACCTCGCGACCAACAGTGCCAAGATCACCTTTGACCTGTGGTTTCGTTTTCAAGGAACGCCTCCCGTCGGGGATATAATTTTCACCAACGCCGTTGACCCCATCATTCTTGGCGAGCCGATTGAAAGTGTCAGCGCCAATGGCATCGAATATCGCCTTTACCGGATTTCCGCCCGCTTCAAGATCAACTTCGACGAACGACGCGCCAAGTCCGGTGGCTTGATCTCGGGTGTGCAGTTTACCCACCGCACACTTTCGCGTGATCAGTTGATCTACGTGGTAGACCCCGCAGGCGTCACCGCCGAAATGACCGCACTCTCCAAGTCCATCATGAAGGGAACCGAATGGCGGATCATAGCTGGCAACGCCACCGCCGATATTGTCGATCGCCCCACCAAAGGCAATCCGCTACAAAGCGTATTCGGTCAGGAAAGCCGCCCTTTCTCAAACTTCGTTTATTGGCTAGAATTGGGGCCGCGCGATCCGAGCCTACGCCGTCAATTTGGCGGGGAATTCGCGCTGTGGTCGTTCGTTGCTGCATCCCTGGCTTTGATCGTCGGCCTGATCATCGACGCGGGCGGGACCAAACGGCCTTGGCGGCGGCCTAAGCTTATGGCCATCGCGTTCGCGGCGGTTCTGTTTTTATTCACTTCAGAAGCGGCAGTGTTCGACATGATCGTCAGTGCTGGACTGGAGTGGGCGGAATTATCGGTGATCGGCTTCTTTGACGCGCTATGGTGGCTGGTGCCGGCGGTAGTCATTAATCAGGTGATCAACCGTTTCGCCTGGGAGCCTATGGAAAAACTTAACAAGCGGGTGATACCGCGAGTTATTAAAACATTCATTGCGGGACCGATTTATTTTGTCGCTCTGTTCGGCATATTCGCCAACGTCTTTCAGCGAGACGTGACCAGCCTGATCGCCACCTCCGGGGTGCTGGCCATGATCATCGGCTTGGCTTTACAAAGCAATCTATCAAATATCATTTCGGGGGTTATAATAAATCTGGCGCGACCCTTCCGGCCCGGTGATTGGGTGCGGGTTGGGGATGCGCCAATGGGAAAGGTAATCGACATCTCGTGGCGCGCGGTTAAGGTTCAAACTTTCTCCAACTCGGTGATAAGTATTCCCAATTCCCTGGCGGCGACCAGTCGTATTGAAAACTGCTCTTATCCAAACGCTCGCTATTTCATTTTCCAGACGCTTTACTTCGATACAGGAATTGACCCGATCCGGCTTACCGCGCTTCTTTATGATGCTCTGAGGCTGGCCGAGAGCGTGGATGGCCGGCGGCGGCTTGATCTGATGTGGGTCAAGTTCAACGGGGTGACTGACCAGGGGTTGAAGTTCCTGATCGCTTTTGACGTGTACGACCGCTCTTTGATGAACTCTCAAGAACATGTGGTGTTCACCAGCGTCGCCCGCGTGCTAAAACATGCTGGGATCAGTCTGGGCAGCCAGAGCGACGCGAATATAGTGAGCGTGTTCAAGCGCGCCGGACGTGGACTTCACGCGGATGCGGCGGATAAGACGGAAGCGTTGCCGGGTGAGGCCCTGCTGGCGGCCGTAGATGGTTTCGCCGATCTAGATTCATCCGTGCATCAACGACTGTCCGCTTCGTTGCTACGGCGTCAATTCGGTGCTAACGACATCCTCGTCCGCCGCGATGCTCCCACTGCTGGCGCGTCACTGTTTTTGATCGCCGATGGCGTGGTCTCGGCCTACACTGTAACGGCTGATGGTGAGCATGAAGTTGGCCGTTTCGGCCCTGGCGATGCTGTGGGTGAGGCGGCATTGTTTGCCGAGGCCCAGCCCAACACCCTCATGGCGTCCAGCGCGGTGACTGTATTCGAGCTTTCTGCGGCGATCGTCGCCGAGGTAACGGGCGAAAATCCTGCGCTTTTGGAAAGGCTTCGGCTTGTTCACGTCGAGCGCCAAGCATTGTATCAGGCCCTTGATGCTAGCCGCCAACCCGTCCAAGTCGCTGACCATGATGATGATCCGCGAAAGTGGCTTTCATGGTTGAGGAACTTGTTTCGGCGTGGACAAACCGCATGAGAACCGATCACTGTTGAATGTGCGCGATGTTGGGACGGCATTCGGTTTAATACTGATGTTTGTTTGGTCTTTCCTAGGGGGAATTTATGACAAGTTCGGTGATCACACTAGCCACTACGTTGAAACAGGTTCGGCGGGTGGTGGGGGTGAGGCCGCTTGAAGCGGGCGATCCTCGCTATCTCGACCTGTCCCCAGGCCACGGCTCGAGAGCGATGGCCGAGCTTCGGCGGGTCTTGAACGCAGTGGTGGATGATGAAGCCGACGGCGTACCAACCGGCGATGAGGGTTTTCGGGCTGAATAACCAAGCTTAGCTCGTTCAACTATCACGTCGCTTGTTCTTGAGCGTCACCGAAGCGCGCCAAAAGCCAAGCCCAACGCCATCGACGAAATGAACGTGCCGATCAGCCGCGAAATCGCCGACCAGACAGGTGATGGTAGCAGCGTCCGAACGGCTGGTGCCGTGGATGATTTCTCCCGCTGCCTCAGCCTGGGCCAATACCGCTTCTATCTGTTCGGCTTGCTCGTTACTGATGTCAAGCACCAAGCGTGGCCCACCGGCCTGTTTACGATAGTCCGAACGTTCGGCGGTGCCACTCCGATAACGATTGGTATCCACCGGGCCAAGCCGACCGCCCAGGCGATGAACGCAAAGGATCATCAGGCTGCCGATGATGATTTTGAACGCGCGAACCAGTCGTCGCCAGCCCGGAGCCTCAGTGCGTAACTCCAGTTGAAATGTGTGCCAAGTTGGAAATAGCTTCGGTTCGAGACGACCACCATTGCCGAGTGGTCCGGCGTCGTCGGTTGCGGTGATCGCCTCAATCGCGTTTTGGAGTCTGGCAATCGCCGCGAATCCCGCGCTTCCCAGCGCCACGGGATCAGCGATCACGCACAATATCGTGCCATATTGCGAGGGAACGGGTCGCCAGCGACAAGACAATTGCTCTAACCCGGGAATCGGTCCCGCCTTGGGCGAAAGCCGCCAGTGAGCGTCATCCTTCACCCAACGTTCCGCCATAGCCGCTCCAGCACCAAGGAAATGGCCAAAACTATCACCATTTCCGAAAGCCTGAAGCGCCACAAGAACCGGTAGATCAATTTTTGACAGCGCCGCCACTGGCACCATGCCAACCCGCAAGGGCACGTCCAATTCGTGAAGCGCCCAGTGGGCCAGAGCCGCCAGCGTCTGTTTGACCGCCGCTTCGCATTGGGGCGGCACGGCGGCCATGGCGCCATCGCCACCGAACTGGCATGATGCGGCGCCTCCCATGCCCTCCTGACCGTTCAAAATGTGGGATACCCCGGCGACGATGGCGCCCGCGACAAAGTTGACATCACGATCTCGCCCCAACGCCGCGAGCTTAGTGCTGCCAGTCACGTCAGCCACCGCCAACCACCAGTCGTCCGGTAACTGTATATAGGCTGTGGGATCATGGCTAGTGGCTGTGAAGTCACGGATGCTGGGCAGAATCATGGCGTGAGTTTCATGTGGTCCTCATGGTTCGGAGCGAACCACGCTTCGACACTCTACTTCACATCCGTCAGAAAATGACAAGCCGAATGCGCCACCATAACGAGAGAAGTGTGATTAAAACATAAACTGACACATCTGGGGCACGCTTCCGAAAACTGTTCGCTAAACCATTGCTATCCAGTTGTATTTCTTGGCACAGTCATGCGGCATAATGAACCACGGCGCGAGCGGCAGGACACGGACGCGGACGGGTGCCACCAGACTCGCGCCTAGGAAGGTATGAAAATATTCCAACTTGCCATAAAAGCGCAGCCTGTGCGAGCGCTTGGGACAGCCAATCTTGCGCGAGCAAAAAAGTTCAGTCCCGTCAAGCGCGATCATAACTCGCTTTACAAGTAGCTGATCCAGGAGTAGGTCTTTAAGGACATTACATCTCTATTTAGAAACATATATCACCTTTAATTGGAAGCGCCAATAATCCCCTGCGTCAACGTGTCGCACTTCGCCTCACTTGCCGATCTGCGACCGCGATTCACTCGCACTAGAGAATCGCTGATGAAAATACTTGAAACTTCTGATCCCGTGATGATAGGTTCAGTATGTCTCGTGGCATTCATCGTGAGCGTGGCGTGGCTGACGCCTTGTCGAACAGTAGATGTTGTGGATTTATGTTGGAGTCGGCTTCATATTGGGGAAGGAGAGCGCGGGATGGATTTGACAAAATTACTGGCCTTTGCGATCAAGAATGATGCCTCTGATTTGCATTTATCTGGGGGGCATCCGCCCGTACTTCGCGTTGCTGGTGAACTTAAGCCCACTTCCGACGCCAGTTTAACCGGAGAAATTGTACGCCGAATGATCGTTGGTGTAATGACCGATCAGCAACGCGCAATGTTTGATCGGGATTGGGAGATTGATTTCGCTATTTCGTTTGGTAATGATGCACGCTTTCGTGTTAATGCATTTACCAATGCCCGGGGCGCGGCGGCTGTATTCCGACGCATTCCAACCCGGATACCCACACTGGCTGAACTGAAATCTCCGTCAATTCTGACGCGCCTTGCTGAATTGCCTAGAGGGCTCGTGTTAGTTACGGGGCCGACAGGCAGCGGTAAATCAACAACATTGGCCGCAATGTTGGATCACATCAACGCGACTTCAGCTAATCATATTTTGACAATCGAGGACCCTGTTGAGTTTGTCCATACTCCCAAGATGAGCGTCATTAATCACAGGGAAGTTGGATCGCACACGCGTTCTTTCGCTAGAGCACTGAAGAGTGCTCTTAGAGAAGATCCCGATGTAATTCTCGTTGGTGAAATGCGTGATCACGAAACGATATCCTTGGCGCTCACGGCGGCTGAAACGGGACATCTTGTGCTTGGAACTCTACACACTAGCTCAGCTGCAAAGACAATCGACAGAATCATAGATGTTTTCCCGGCCGGTGATAAAGAGATGGTCCGGGCGATGCTGTCTGGCTCACTTGAGGCTGTCGTCTCCCAGGCTTTGATTCGCACCTGCGCCGGCGGACGTGTGGCGGCACACGAAATACTTGTTGGTACTCCCGCGATTCGTAATCTGATCCGCGAGAATGGAGTTGCGCAGATTCAGTCCATGATCCAAATTGGTCAGCGCTATGGCATGCAGACTATGGCGGATGCTGTGGGTGCTCTTGTTCAGGCGGGCACGATCAGTCAAGCTGACGCTGTGGCGGTGACGCGTGCAGCGACGGCCGAGGAAACTGAGTCGATGTCCTCAGGACAAAGCTCTAAGGGTGGCCTGTTCAATAGGTCCGTCAAGGAGCCGGTGAAGGAGACTGGTGGCAAAGGAAAAGGATATTCATTTTGACACAATCACCCCTAACGCGTTATCTAGAAACCATTATCGCGTCCGACGCTTCCGATTTGTACCTTACAGTTGGAAGTCCGCCCATAGCCCGTGGCAATTCAGGCTTCAAAGCGCTTGACAAGGCTTCATTAGACGATGCCGCGATTGAATGCATGTTGGATGATTTAACGGATGCTGAGCAGCGCTTGGAATTCAAGCGGCGCCGCGAGCTTAACCTTGCGTTGGACAGAGGAGCTGGGGCACGATTTCGGGTCAATATTTTTCAGCAGCGCCACCACACTGGTATGGTGATACGGCGCATTCCGACCAAAATTCCATCATTTGCCGAACTAGGTCTTCCAAAAATTGTCGGGGATTTTGCTCTTGAAGCCCGTGGGTTGGTTCTTGTGGTTGGAGCAACAGGCTCGGGCAACTCAACACCCAGTTCGGCCAAGCGGTTCATGACTTCGGTGTCGTTCCAGCAGTTGGCTCTGGGATCTTGATCAGCAAGAGCATGCAAGCGATCAAACAATTCATCGTCACCTACCAAGTCATACAGTTGTTCTGTTGCATTAGTAGCATCAGGACCA
>JBAXKX010000111.1:0-9158 GCA_037135115.1 Rhodospirillaceae bacterium | reverse complement strand
GGTGTGCGACTTGGTGGACGAGGCTGGCACGGTCAATGCCGACAAGGAGTGGAAGGCGTTCGTCAAGCGCCTTGCCTCCGCTGGCAAGCATCAGCCCACCGTGCCTTCCACCCTCCAGGCCGAGCTGCGCGACTATCAAGTCGAGGGTTTCCTGTGGCTATCGCGGCTTGCCCATTGGCAGGCCGGTGCCTGTTTGGCCGACGATATGGGGTTGGGCAAGACGATACAGGCAATCGCCGTGATGCTGGAGCAGGCACCGCACGGCCCCTGTTTGGTAATCGCGCCAACGTCGGTATGCCATAACTGGGAACGTGAACTGGAACGCTTCGCCCCGACATTGACAGTGTATGGCCTTGGTGCCACCGCCAGCCGGGCGGACCAGATCGCGGCGCTACAGCCGATGGACGTGCTGGTCACCAGCTATGGCCTGCTTTACCAAGAGATCGATCGGCTGGCCGAAATCGATTGGCGCATGGTGGTGTTCGACGAGGCTCAGGCGATCAAAAACGCCGAAACTAGGCGGGCTCAAGCCGGGCAGCGGCTCAAGGCCTATTTTCGCCTTGCCCTCACCGGCACACCGATTGAAAACTATCTGGGCGAATTGTGGAGCCTCTTTGCCTTCATCAATCCTGGGCTGCTTGGCTCGCGTGAGAGCTTTGGCCGACGTTTTTCCACCCCGATTGAGCGCAACCACAATGACGGCGCACTGCACTCGTTGCGCGCCCTGATTCGTCCCTTCATTTTGCGGCGGACCAAGAGCGCGGTGCTGGCCGAGTTGCCGCCGCGTACCGAGCTTACCCTGGAAATCGACCTACCCGACGACGAGCGCGCCTTTTATGAGGCGGTACGCCGCCGGGCGCTGGAGGCTTTGGCCCAGCTGAGCGATGGTGGGACCGGGGGTCAAAATCGCATTCACATCCTGGCCGAGATCACCAGATTGCGCCGTGCCTGCTGCCATCCCGGCTTGGTCGATCCCAATACCCACTTGCCCGGCGCCAAGCTGGAGGCCTTTTTGGAATTGGTTGATGATCTGGTCCGCAATCGCCACAAGGCGCTGGTGTTCAGTCAGTTTGTCGGCCAACTGGAACGGGTGCGCGAGGCGCTCACCGCGCGCAACATCGCCCACCAGTATCTTGACGGCGGTACCCCGGCCAAGGATCGGGAAAGGCGGGTGACGGCGTTTCAGGCCGGTGAGGGCGATCTGTTCCTGATTAGCCTCAAGGCAGGCGGCACCGGGCTGAACCTGACCGCCGCCGACTATGTGATTCACCTTGATCCCTGGTGGAATCCCGCAGTCGAGGATCAGGCCAGCAGCCGCGCCCACCGCATCGGCCAACAACGTCCGGTCACCGTCTATCGTTTGATCGTGCGCGACAGCATTGAGGAGAAAATCCTTGCGATGCACCGCGCCAAGCGCGACCTAGCCGACGATCTCCTGGAAGGCAGCGAGATCAGCGCCCGCTTGACCGACAACGACCTGCTCGACTTGATCCGGATCTGATCCGGGCGGTTGGTGTTATTTGGCCTTGGCCTTAGGCGGTGCCGGGCGACGACGTACCTTTGAGGCATCGACGGTAATGGGCCGGTAGAACTCGATGCGGGAACCGTCCTCAACCAGGGCGTCGAGCGACACCAGCTTGCCAAAAATACCAACCTTTAGCGTAGCGAAGCCGGTATCGGTAACTTGGTCCCTGATGCCGGATCGGTAGATCGCTTCGCCCACAGTGGTTCCTTCCGGCACCTCGATGGTTAACCAGATGTGGCGCTCGGGTTTGGCATAGACGACGGCTACTTTCATAAACTGGCGACTTTCATAAATTATTACCCGCCGTCATCCCACGCTATGGGCGCCGGTCATGACGATCGCCTTGCCGGCCCGAATATCGAGCAGGCGCTTACCGGCCAGCAGCAAGCCGGTGGCCAAAAAGCCGCCGGGCGGCAGGATCGCTATCAAAATGCCGGTGTCGGGCGGCAGGATGCGCATTTCCATGAACTTAAAGCCGGGTCCAAGCAACAGTGAGGCGTCGGCGAAAAGTGTGCCTGAGCCCACGATTTCGCGAACTGCGCCGATGATGGTGAGTGCTAAGGCAAAGCCGATGCCCATGAACAGGCCGTCTACCAGCGAGGGAAAAATCGGCTCCTTGGCTGCGAAGGCCTCGAGCCGGGCCAATGGCAGGCAGTTGGCAACGATCAGTGCGATAAACAATCCCAGCACCTTGTAAAGCTCATGCATCCAGGCGTTCATGGCTAGATCAACCAAGGTGACCATCGCCGCTACGATCAGAATAAAGACCGGGATGCGAACCTCCTGGCTAATCCAGCCGCGAAAGGAGGCGACCAAAAGGCTGGATGCCGTCATGACCACGGCAGTTGCCAGTCCCATACCCAGGCCGTTAGTGGCGCTGGTGGTCATGGCCATGGTTGGGCACATGCCTAGCATCATGGCAAAAACGCCGTTATTGTTCCACAGGCCGTCCTGCATGATCCGCTTATAGTCGCTTGCCATCAATTCGCCTCCATCAACCGGGCCTTGTGGACTTTAAAGAATTCCAGGCCGCCACGGATGGCACCGATAACCCCGCGCGGGGTGATGGTAGCCCCGGAAAACTGATCGAATTGGCCGCCGTCCTTCTTGACCTTCCATTTATCCGGAGGCGGCGAGTTCAGTGACAGTCCGGTGAAGCGGGTGATCCAGTCGCTCTTGATCAAGTCGATTTTGTCGCCCAAGCCGGGCGTTTCCTTGTGCTGGAGTGTACGTACGCCAAGGATGCGGCCTTCTGCGTCAAGTCCCAGCATTAGCCGTATTTCGCCACCATAGCCGCTGCCCCTAAGCTCGAAGGCGACGGCGGTAACCTTGCCTGCCTTGGTCGCGCGGAACACGGTTACTTGCCGGGAGGCTTCGGAAATGGGGATGGTGACGATGTTGGCCGCCGGGTTTTTGTCGTGAAGCCCCGGCGGAATAACCTGGGTCAGTGAATTTTGCAAGTCTTCGGCCGCACGCAGGCGGATATCGGCGGCGGTGATCTGATGAGTGAGCGCCAACAGCAGCCCGAACCCGGTACAAAAACTGCTTAGAATCACTGCATGGATGAGGGCGGGGCGGCGGCGAGCGCTCATAGCGACCTCCTCCCGGCCAAGGGCTTAAGAGGCAGCGGCTCACCTTTACGGGTGCGGCCGAAGGTGCGCGGGCGGAAATGATGGTCGATCAGCGGGGCCATCGCATTCATCAGCAGGATGGCGAAGGCCATGCCTTCGGGATAGCCAGCAAACGTTCGGATAATCCAGGTCAGCAGGCCGCAGCCGACGCCAAACACCAATTGTCCCGACTTGGACACCGGCGAGGTGACGTAATCGGTGGCGATGAAGAAGGCGCCGAGCATGGTCGCGCCCGAGATTAGGTGATACGGGCCACTGATGAAGCGATCGGGAGCAATGGCGTGGAATAGTGTTCCGGCTGCAAACAAAGTACCCATAAGTGCAACCGGAATGTGCCAGGAAATGACCCGTCGCCATAGCAAGTACAGGCCACCCGGCAAGATCAGCCAAGCGCTGGTTTCACCGAAACTACCGGTATGAAATCCACTCACCATGTTCAGGAAGCTAGGCGCTTGGGTCATCGACTGGGAAACCGGGATGCCGCGCGAGAGTTCGGTTTTAATAAAGCCTAGTGCCGAGGCGGCACTCATGGTGTCGAGGTTAAAGCCGCCGGCGAAGGTAATGCGTAGGCTTTCAAGGAAGCCCGGTGCCCCGGATGTGAACAGCGGGTGCGGCGGTACGAAAGCGGTCATCACCACCGGAAACGACACCAGCAAGGCGACGCGGGCGACCATCGCCGGGTTGAAGACGTTCTGGCCCAGCCCGCCATAGAGGTGCTTGGTAAGGCAGATCGCAAATACTGCACCAAGCGCCGCGATCCACCACGGTGCCCATGGCGGCAGGCTCATGGCCAAAAGCCAGCCGGTGAGCAAGGCCGAGCCGTCGTTGAGCGTCGCAATCACCGGCTTGCCCTGTAGCTTCAGGCAACCGGCCTCAACTGCAAGACAGGCGCCGACGGTTAGCGCAAACAGAAAAATCGCGGGCCAGCCAAACAGCCAGCCATTGAAGACTGTGGCCGGAACCAGCGCCAGCACGACCAATAGCATGGTCTGCCGGACGCTATTGGGCGCGTGAGTGAACGGCCCTCTGCGGTCGCTTTGGGAAACGTTCATGCGCTGGCCTTGATTTCGCCGGTGGGCGGAGTGGCGGGCGGAGTGGCGGGCGGAGTCACCATCACGGCAGAAGGAGTGACGGTGTGGCGTGGTTCGCGCCTAGCTGCCGCGATTCTTTCCAGCCGGGCTTGGCGGGCTTCTGTTAAAGTCTTAATTTTTTCATGCTTGCGGCGCTCGCGGTCGAGTGCGCGCAGTCGGCCGTTGGCGTATTCGAAATAATGCATCAGGGGAATGTGGGACGGGCAGATATAGGAGCAACTGCCGCACGAAATACAGTCCTCGACGCCCTCGCGGGCGGCCCCTGCCATGTCCTCGTGGATGATGTACGCCGCCATCGAAAGCGGCAACAGACCGCTAGGGCAGGCGGTGACGCAGGCACCACAGCGGATGCAGGGGCCGGCCGGCTGTTCGTTGGTTTCTTCGGCGGTTAGCGCCAGGATGCCGCAGGTGCCCTTGACCACTGGCACGTCGAGCCCCGGCAGCATGTGGCCCATCATTGGCCCGCCGGAGATTATGCGGTAAGGCATCGTGCCGTTTTTAAAACCGCCGCAAAAGGCGACAAGGTCCGAGACCAGGGTCCCTAGCGGCACGTCGATGTTGACGCCCCGGTTCATTGCGCCGCCGCTGACGGTGATCACGCGCGAAATTAGGGGGCGGCCGAGTCGGATCGCGTGGTCAACCGCGCGCGCGGTGCCGACATTGTGAACAAGCACGCCGACCGAGGCGGTGCGACCGTGGGCCGGGGTCTCGCGGCCAGTGACCGCCTTGACCAAATGGTGGGCCGAGCCCATCGGATAGCGTACCGGCACCCCAATAACCTGAATGCCAAAGGGCTTGCCGGCTTCAGTCATGATTTTAATTGCCTGCGGCTTATTCTCCTCGATGGCGAGCTTGATGCAAGAGGTGCTCAAGGCGTGCGCCATGATGCGGGCACCGTTAACCACTTCGGCAGCGCATTCCTGCATCACTCGGTCGTCGCAGGTCAGATAAGGCTCGCACTCGGCCCCGTTGAGCAGCAGCATGTCCAGCGTATGGCCGGTACGCAAGTTAAGTTTGAGCGCCGAGGGAAAGGCGGCACCTCCCAGCCCAACGATGCCAGCAGAGGCTACGCGGGCGGCGATCTCGCGGGGGGTGGCGGTAAAGGGATCGGCAATAGGCGCTGGCAGCTCCCCCCACTGATCCTTGCCATCAGTACGGAGCAGGATGGTCTTTTGGGTCAGGCCCGAGGGATGCGGCGCTAGGTAGTTGACAATGTCGACGATATGTCCCGAGGTTGGGGAGTGAATCGGGGCCGACACCGCACCAGGTCCCGCAGCCGCCAGCAATTGCCCCTTTTTCACAGGCTGGCCCGAGACGACCACCGGTTCGGCCGGGGTGCCGACGTGCTGGTGCAGCGGCACGCAAAGCATACGCGGCAGCGGCATGACCACGATTTCAAGATCGCGGGTCAGCTCCTTGCGGTAATCCAGATGGACACCCCCGGCGACGGGAAAAATCTTCATGACCCGTTCTTTCAATGGCGGCGGGTGGTTTTCGGCTTGTGCCAGTGCCAGTCATGCACCGTGATTGGCACTAGGTGCATGGTGATGGCTTCGGTCGGGCAGATTTCAAAGCAATGGCGGCAGCCATGGCAGTGATCGGCAATTACGGTGTGCAGTTGCTTTGGCCCGCCGACGATGGCATCGGACGAGCATTCATTGGCGCAGCGCAGGCAGCCGATGCACAAATCCTCGTTGATGAAGGCCACTTGCTGTACTGCGTCTTGATGTTGTGACAAATCGATGGTAACGCCCAGTTTTTTGGCCAGCTTTTCGGCCACCGCCTTGCCGCCTGGGCGGCATGAGGTGACTGCGGCCTCACCCTTGGCCAGCGCTACTGCCGCTTGGCCGCAACCGACATAGCCGCACTGACCGCACTGCGAGCCGGGCAGCAGTTCCAGCAGCTCGGCTTCGAGCGGATTGCCCTCAACCGCAAGGTAGCGGGAGGCGACTCCGAGGATAGCTCCCAGAGTGGCACCGATAGCAGCGAGGCTTCCGATAGCCAGCAGCATGACAAGGTCTCCCCCGCTAGGTTATTTTGTCCCGATACATTAATTGGTGTTGATTCCGGAGAATCCCATAAACGCGAGTGCAAGCAGCCCGGCAGTGATGAAGCCGATCGGTGGCCCGGCGAAAAGCCTAGGCACCGCTGCCAAGGCAAGACGCTCTCGCAGGCCGGCGAACACCACCATGACCAAACTGTAACCAAGTGAAGACGAGAACGCGAACAGGACGCTCTGAATGAAGCCGTACCTGGCGTCGACCAAAAGCAAAGCGATGCCAAGCACGGCACAGTTAGTGGTAATAAGTGGCAGATAAATGCCAAGCGTCTGAAACAGTACTGGCGAGACCTTGCGGATTACCATCTCGGTGAACTGCACGGCGGCGGCGATCACCAGGATGAATGTAACCGTGCGCAGGTAGCCAAGATCATATGGCATCAGTAGGAATTTTTCGAGGGCCCAGTCACCCATCGACGAGACCGTGATGACGAAAGTTGTGGCCATGCTCATGCCGATAGCGGTATCTACCTTCGTTGTCACGCCCATGAACGAGCAAAGACCAAGAAATCGTGCTAGCACAACGTTGTTGACTAAGGCCGACCCAACCATCAACAGCAACATGTCATGCATCTTGACGCCCTCTCCAATTGGCTTGAGCCTGATCACCATCCCAGCGCAGCAATACCGGGGTCAACTCGCCTCGACTGGACATCCGCCCGGCCCAGTGGCGGGCTAACAGCAGGCCGCAGGCAAGACCTGTTACCGAGGCAGCCGCAGCTTCGCCATCGCCCCCCCCCAGCAGCGAGGCAGCGATGCCAGCTCCTAGCATGACGGCAAGCGGGACGGCGTAGGCGACGGCAGCGGCCCGAAGTAGCGATGATTCCGCGATGCCGACAACTGCCCGGTCGCCCACACGCATACCGGGTGGAGCGGCGATCTCGAGCTGGCCTGCGGCGCCGCGTCCGACTGGTTTTCCCTTGCCGCACATTGCCATAGCACCGCATCCACCACAGCCGCCACCCGGTTCAGGTTCCAGCCAAGCGCGGCTGCCACCGATTGCGGCTACACGTAACGGGCGTTCGACCAAACTGCATTCTTCGTCCACGTCTCTGATACCTCGCCCCTCAGGCCTCGCCACTTATGCTTCTACGGTGGCGATAACGCCTTCTGGGGTAACGTAGAGTGCCTTTTCTCCGCCGGCCGCGCGCAAGATGGCCTGACGGCGCTCAGGTGGGGCCAGAAGCATGGCGGTGGACAGTCCGTCCGCGCGAGTAGCGGTGGCGGCAACTACCGACACCCCGAGCAGCAATGGCGCGGTTTGCCCAGTATGGGGGTTAAATATATGTGTAAAGGCGCTGGCAGTGTCAAACACCGTGCCGTATCCTCCCGAGGTTGAAACGCATTTGCCGATCACATCCAATTCAGCGACGGAGCGCGAGGGATCGGCGGGATTGGCGATGCCGATGCGCCAGGGTGAGCCATCAGGCTTGGCCGCCAGCGCTCGCGGCTCGCCCATGTCCACCAGCATATGAACAAAGCCGTGGCTGGCCAGCACTGCGGTGACGTGATCGGTAATATAGCCCTGAGCCCCGCTGTTGAGGGTCAATCCCATGCCGGGGCGGCCGAAAGCCACGCGGGCGCGGCTCTTGTCGATTTCGACACCGTGCCAGCCGACGGCGGCAAGGGCGCGCGCCATGTCCAGCTGGGATGGGCCGGCGGGGTCGGGGGCGGTTGCGGTGAAATGGCGGAAATAGAGCTGCCATAGCGGTTGAATGGTTGGATCGTAAACCCCGTCGCTGATTTCGGCGAGGTTTAGCGCATGGCTCAGCAGTTCGATGAAATCGGCGGGGGCAGGCTCAAGGAAGCCGTCGCGGTTCAGGGCGGATATAGCCGAATCGGCCCGATAAACACTGAATATCGCCTCCAATCGCGTCGACTCGGCTAGCGCCGCCGCGATGGCCGCATTGGCCTGCGCCTCGTTATCGTGGTAAAGCTGGATCGAGGATGGAGCGCCCAGTGTGGTGCCCTGCCACTTGATCATCCGGGGCCGCGCCGTTCCCGCCTGGAGCAATAGCGGCAGACCCACAGCAGCCGCAACCACTACAATAGCCCGGCGACGGGTCACTTTTAAACTCATCGTCAGCACCCTTTTATCCTCGTAAACCACTCCCGCCAGCATAGTTTGCCAACCTACTATGGCGCGGCAGCCGGAGTCAAATAAGGGGGCAGACGTAAGGTGACGCAATGCCACCATGGCCGACGATCACGAACCCTCCCCCTTCCAGCCGCAAGCGGTGAGGGCGGGGCGGAGGTGCGGTGGGACGGGGGCCATGGCGGTAACCGGCGGTTGTGCCGGGTCAAGTGGTACCGTGATTGCTCTTGCATGAAGGTGCAGCGGCACGGTCTGTGGTATCCGCAGTTTTGGCGCCGCCGCCTCGCCGTGACCGTAGATCGAGTCGCCGAGCAAGGGGCAACCCAGTTCGGCACAGTGAACCCGAATCTGGTGAGTGCGGCCGGTGCGTGGGTGCAGTTCCAACCAAGCAATACCGTCGCCCCGGCCCAGAATCCGGTAGTCGGTGATGGCTTGCTGACCGGCTGGGTCGGCTTTCATCCACCAACCGCGCTGGCAAGTCGATCGCTTAGCCAGCGCAACATCAATCCGGCCCAACTCGTTGGGGGGAGCGCCGAGCACCACCGCCCAATAGGTCTTTTCGATTCGCCCGGCGGCGAAAAGCTTGCCTAGCCGGGCCAGCGCCTTGCGGTGACGCCCGAGCACCAGGCAGCCACTGGTGTCGCGGTCAAGCCGATGGGCCAACGCCGGGACTCGAGGCAGGCCAAAGCGCAAGGCATCCAGGTACAGTTCGAGAGTAACTCCGCCGCCGGGGCCGGCGTGGACCGGCAGGCCGGCC
>JBAXKX010000110.1:0-9162 GCA_037135115.1 Rhodospirillaceae bacterium | reverse complement strand
GAGGCTCTCGGCGGTCCTAACCCGTTTGAGTGGAAGAGTGTAACTACTGATGACGTTTTTAAGGGCAAGAAGGTTATTCTATTCGCCCTTCCCGGGGCTTTCACTCCGACTTGCTCGACCCGCCAGCTGCCTCGCTATGAGGAGCTGTATGGCGAGTTCAAGGCTCTTGGAGTCGATGCGGTTGTCTGCCTGTCGGTCAATGATGCCTTCGTCATGTATCAGTGGGGCAAGAGCCAGGGTGTGGAAAAGGTGTTCTTACTGCCTGATGGCAATGGCGAATTCACGCGCAAGATGGGTATGTTGGTCGACAAGACGAATCTTGGCTTTGGGCACCGGACTTGGCGCTATTCAATGTATGTGGTAGACGGCGAAATTCAGAAAATGTTCGTAGAACCCGGCTTCCAGGACGTCTGCCCCACTGATCCTTACGAAGTTTCCAACGCCGACACCATGCTTAATTACCTCAAGTCCTAAGTTTATCTGGAGCGGGAGGTTGTTTTGTTTATCGCATCCTCCCGCATTTTTTATCGGCCCGCCCGCTGGTTGGTAATGCGGCGTGCCTTAACGGCGTGCCTTGATGTGAGCCTTAACGGCTCGGGCGCTGGGGCACACCGAAGAATTCGAGCTGCCAGCTCAACTCATCAGTTGTCATGGGATAGTTAGCACCGTCCCGAGGGTACACGTATTGGCTGGGTGGAATACCGGCGAGGTCTTTTTGCAGCATGAAGGCAGTACGCATTGATAATTCCGCGCGCCAAGCCAGGGCGGTGACGGCGCGGCCACTACGCGATTGCAGCAGTTTTTCGACCATCAAAGGCGGCACGCCGGACATTACCGACAGGGCGGCTCGAACGAAATCGTACTGCTTCCAAGACATAGCGTCCTCAATTGCCGCTTCGTTCAGGGCGTCCTTGCGGAACAGGCGGGCGGCGCGGAGATCGGGGCTTTCCTTGGGGTCTGTGGCGCGCAGCCAGTCGATGCGCCGCCGCGCTACCTTGACGATTTCGCGGGCGGTTGATCTATCCAAATCCTTGCGGCCTCGCAGTAATTCGAGTGCCGCTTGGTCTACATACCCGGCCAGTCGCAATGCTATCCGCTGCGGCAGCATCTGTCTGCGTACTAACTTGCCCTGCCATTCGGTTCGTAGCTTGGCGTCTTCTACTATGTTGTCCATCGTATCATCGGCGATGACCGCGCCTTGGTTGTCCAGCATGAGAGAGGTCGCGTTGTTATCGCCGGTCTGATAGAGCGCGGTCGAAATCGGGGCCGAGACAACTTGGCGTTTGGCAATTGCGGCCAGTGCCCAGGGTGGCGGTTTACTTTGCAGGATATTCATCAAGTCGCTGTCGTTGATGCCGACGCAGCAGCGCAGGATCGGTTCGGCCACCGCCGCCTCAATGTCACGCGCTAGTCTCATGCAAATGTCCGGTGGTGCGCAGGCAACGTCCTTGATCGCCGTCGCGACCGCCACCCGCACGACCAGCGCCTCGTCAAGGGCAAGCCGCTCCAGGGCCATGCAAGTTAGGTCGAAAACCTGGTCGCGGCGCTCTCGGCTGAGCCTAGGCAATATGCGCCCGAGCTTGGCCGCAAGAGAAGTCCGTGCCGCCACTGGTCCGTTGAGGCTGCTAAAATCGGTTTCGTCGAGGGTCATCGACGACAAGTCGACTTGCGGTTGAGACTCGACTGGGGACGTGGTTGGGGGCGGTGGATCAAACAAGTATGAAAGATCTTCGGCATCGACACCGCCATCGCTCCTATCCCCGTCCTTATTTACAAGCGAACGATCGCCTTTCGCGGATTTGCGTGAGAATAAGCCCTTCCAGATCATTGCAGCAGCTTCCTCGCCGGTTATTGGCCGCTTTCTTGGTATTAGCCGCACGGCCAATACAACTATTGGTGTTCAAATGGTCGATCAGCGGATCATGATCGAGATTGAGATTACAGCGCGCAAGCGTGCTTAGTGATTTAGTCAACAAGTGAAGGAGCTGTGGTTCGCTCCGCATCCGAGCGAATGATAGTCCGAGCGCGGTTGGTGAAAAGCCTTTTCTTTCGTTACGGCGGATACTATACTACGCTGTGTAAAGATCAAGTAAGTGAGCTGTGCCAGATTTCCCGGCTCCCATATTACCGGCTCCCGTATAACTGAGGTCGCGAAAACGCCTTCACATGCCTGATGTCCTCCCCTCCAGTCACCCGGTGTCGCCTTTGTTCCCAGCCACGGAGGCGGGGCAGTGCGTCACGGATTCAGCAGGAACCTTCCTGCGTGTCAATGAAGTTTTCTGTTGGCTGCATGGTCGGACCGAGAGCGAACTGGTCGGCTATCCCGTATCGGTGCTTGCAACGGCGCCGTCGTCTGACCTAGGCGGCACGTTGATTTTCGGTGCTGGTTACTTAGATTTGCTGCGGGGCGTATTGGGCGAACGGGCCGAGCTGCGCTTTCCCGCGCCCACCAATCCGGGGTTCCAGATGGTGGCGACGGCGCGCAGCCTTACCGGCATGGCGGGGGGTGTCTTTACTGCGACCACCGTGACGGTTGGCGAACTGCATCGGCCTGAATGTCCTGGTGATTTTATTGGCGGCGACCCCGGCTTGGCTATCCTTGCTGCAATCGGCGATGGCATCATCGGTTCCGACCTTAACGGTATCATTGATAGCTTTGATGCCGGGGCCGAGCGCCTGTTTGGCTATGCCGCCTTTGAGGTGATCGGCAGCAATGTCTCGATCCTGATGCCCGAGGCCAACTCCGGAAAACATGATCACTATATGGCGGAGGCACGCACCGGCCGGGGCAAACGCGGTGGTGAACGTCAGCGCCAGTTGATCGGACGGCGGAAGGATGGGGCCGGCTTTCCCTTGCTGCTGCTGCTGAACGAACGCCCGGCAGATGCCAGCCCCGGTTATACCGCCGTGCTGTTGCACGACGGCGACCACGAGATGAACCGTTCCAGTCTGGAGCAAACCAGTGCTCGGCTTTACGCCGCGCTTGGGGCGCTCAAGGAAGGTTTCCTGCTGTGCGACGCTCGTGACCGCATCGTTCTGGCCAATGCCCGGATGCGGACGCTGTTTCCAGAAATAGCCGATCTGATCGTGCTCGGCCGGTCCTTTGAACTGCTGGTGCGCGCCTGTGCCGCACGCGGACTTTATGAACTTGGAGAAATTAGTGTCGATGACTGGGTGGCCGAGCGGGTGGCCCGGCATCGTCGTCTGCCCTGCCAATTTGAAATGAATGTTTGTGGCGGTCGTCGCATTGATGTTCGCGAGCTTGCAACTGCCGAGGGTGCCAGTCTCACTATCTATGATGACATTACCGAGCGTCACATCCGAGAACAACAGCTTCGCGATCGCGAGATCCAGCTGTCAACCGCACAGCGCATTGCCCGGCTTGGTAGCTGGCGAGTCGACGTCAAGACCGGCAATATTTCCTGGTCTCACGAGATGTATCGGCTGTTTGGGGTCGAATCCGGCGCCTTTTCGCTTTCGCCTGAGTTGGTGTTTGGTTGCATCCATCCCGAGGACCGCGAGCGGGTGCGGCGCCAGTTGATCGGGCGCAGTCGGCGCAATACGGTGCGGGAATGGGAGTTTCGCATTATGCGCCCGAGCGGCGAGGAGCGTGTGCTCTGGGCAGAGAGCCAGTGCGAAATCGACCGACATGGCGAAGTGGTGGCTCGCTTCGGGGTCTGCCAGGACGTTACTGCGCGCAAGCTGGATGAACTAGCGTTGATCCAGGCCAGAGATGCGGCGGAGCAGGCCAATAACTCTAAGTCACATTTCCTGGCCAACATGAGCCATGAACTACGGACGCCGCTCAATGCCATCATCGGCTTCAGCGAGATGATGGCTAGCGAGGTGCTGGGATCGCTGGGCAACGATCGCTATCGCGACTACGCCGAGTCGATCCTGTCTAGCGGAAGTCACTTGCTCGATTTGATCAATGAGGTTCTCGATTTGTCAAAGATTGAGGCCGGCCACTATGAACTAACCGAGGAATTACTGGAGGTTGCGGAAGCCTTCGAGGATGCGGTGCGACAGGTGGGGCCAAAGGCCACCGAGAAGGGCACTACTATCGCCAATTCGGTGCGTTTTGCTCCGGAATTACGCGCAGACCGTCGGGCGTTGCGCCAAATGCTGCTTAATCTGTTGTCCAACGCCGTCAAGTTCAGCCCGGCGGGTGGGCAGGTTATCATGAGCGCGACCTGGGGTGTAGAAGGGCTGCGTCTGTCGGTAAGTGATACCGGCGTCGGCATCCCGGCCGAGCGGATCAAGGATCTGGCCCAGCCCTTCGTTCAGGTCGATACCTCCATGAACCGCCGTCACACCGGAACCGGGATCGGGCTTTATCTAACTCGCTGTCTGATTGAACTCCATGGCGGCAGCCTTTGCATTGAAAGCCGTCAGGGCGAAGGCTCCGGCACCACTGTATCCCTCCTGTTCCCTACCGAACGGCTTAACTTCAACGTGGAGAATTAAAACCGTGCCCGTTGGAAATCGGGGCCAGGAACGGCTTTAGCAGCGCCATTGCAGCGGCGGCCGGTGGCATCTCTCCCCGCCGAACCCGCCCTTCAAGTTCTGGCAAAGCCGAATGAACGTCGGGGTGGGCCTGAAAGGACTCGATCAGCGTTTCGCGAATTTCGCTCCATAGCCAAGCGGCGGCCTGATCGCTGCGGCGGGAGAGTAGCACACCACTGGTGCCTTGGCTGTCACGGTAACGACCGATGGTGGCCCAGACCTCCGCGATGCCGCAGCCGGTGTGGGCGGAACAGCTTAGGACCGGGGTTCGCCAGTCGCCGGTGGCGCAGCGCAACAGGGAAAGCGCATGACGATATTCGGCGACGGCTAGGCTTGCGGCGTTGACCAACTCGCCATCAGCCTTATTGACAACCACCAAATCAGCCAGTTCCACGATGCCCTTTTTGATGCCCTGTAATTCGTCGCCGCCGCTGGGTAGCAGCAGCAGCATAAAGAGGTCGACCATGTCGGCAACCGCAGTTTCCGATTGACCTACCCCAACGGTTTCAACCAGGATGACATCAAACCCGGCCGCCTCGCATAATAGCATGGCCTCGCGGGTACGACGAGCGACACCTCCGAGTGTGGCCCCGGCCGGCGATGGCCGAATGAAAGCCTCGTGGTGGCGCGACAACATCTCCATTCGGGTCTTGTCGCCCAGGATCGATCCGCCGGTGCGCCGAGACGATGGATCAATCGCCAGCACCGCAACCTTATGGCCCTGGCCGATAACGAACTGGCCGAACGCTTCGATAAAGCTTGACTTGCCGACTCCGGGCACACCGGTAATGCCGATGCGGACCGACTGGCCGGTATCGGGCAGCAGGCGTTCCAGTAAAGACTCGGCGCTGCGGCGGTGATCGGGCCGGGTTGACTCGACAAGGGTAATCGCGCGGGCAAGGGCACGGCGCTCACCGTTGCGAATTCGGGTCGCCAGGGCGGCGTGGTCAAGGGTCATGCGCGGCACTGCCAATACATTGAATGGACAGGCCCGACTCCGCCCCCACTTGTACCGATGGATGTTAAAGGCGCTTTTTGTACTTCAGTTAAGTACCGGAATTGGTTGCTCATGTACCTAGCCACCCTTTGTGGCGGACCTCAGTGTCCAACAAACTTAATTGCCGACATTGCGGCAATCACCAGCCCAGCCAACCCGGCTGTCCATAGCTTCAGATCGCGCTGCGCGATTTCAATTGCTGCCATCACATCCTTAATGTCTGATTTGGTCGCAACCGAATCCCTCAGCGCCTCGTCCAAAGCGTGGGCGTGAGCTTTCGCCTGCTCCTCTGAGACGCCAGAAGACTTGAGAGTTTCGAAGTATAGCAGCTTGTCGAAGGTTGTTGTGCTCATTTCGCGTCCTTATTGGATGCCGAGAATTTGGATTGAGGGGGGGAGGGCTGAGACAAAGCAGTCCGCAACTTAATTGCTCTGTCTAAATATCGCCGATTAAATTCTTTATCATAGTCATCGGCTAAACGATAGTTGACCATCAATTCTATTTCATCATACTCAGCATAGAGAGGAACCTCATGACGCCATGTCATGATCCAATGGGTTGTTTTCCTGATAATCGGTGCCAATTGCTCGGCCATTTCCCACGTCATACCCTCTCTTTACGGAATCTGGGCCTGGTGACATATCGGTGCCCATTGAAGGCAAATTATGCCGTTTATCTTCGTGACGGTCGTATCGGATATTAAATGCAAATCACAGCGCGTGGAAGCCCTTCGTTGCGTGTTAGCCAAAACCTGACGGCTAGGTTTCTGTTAGTCAATCAATCGGCTTGCCTTGAATGGTCTGACGAGGTATCCCGAGGTCAGGTAAGCGGAACGAGGACATGATGGAAACCCAATCTACGACGACCGGAACTACCACCGAAAAACTGAAATCATATGTCGAGCGCATGGAGCGTCTGCTTGATGAGGTCGACGCGTTAAAGGATGCGATCAAGGATCTACGCGGCGAAATCAAAAACGATGGCTTCAACGTCAAGGCGGTTGAACGCATTGTCGGTTTCCGCCGCAATAAGGATGCCGCCGACAAGGAGGCGGAGTTCATAAATGATGTGATTTTGTATGCGCACGTTACCGGTACGCCCCTTGATGTGGTGGCCCCGGATCAAGAAGAGCCAAGTCCCGATGGGGCCAAACCCGGCGATAGCTTCTAAAGGCGATTTGATGGACGATAGGGAACTTCGAGAAAAGTTAAGGAAGATTGAGGCGCTGTTCGCCGGTGCCGCTACCGCTGGTGAGCGCGCAGCGGCTGGTGCTGCGGCTGACCGCATCAAGGACCGCCTGAGGCAAATCGGGGGTGCCGAAAAGGCCATCGAAATGACTTTTACCTTGCGCAATCCGTGGTCGCACCGGTTGTTCGTAGCGCTGTGCCGGCGTTATGGCTTGCATGCCTACCGCTACCGTCGTATGCGCTATACTAGTGTTTGTGTAAGAGCCCCCGAATCCTTCCTGGATAGCGTATTGTGGCCCGAATTTCTGCAATTGGACGCGGCGCTGACCGAGCACCTTGGCGGCATAACCGACCGCATCATTCGCGACGAAGTTTACAAGGATGTTGGCGACGCTGAGGTGGTCGAAGAACCGCTCAAAATTGGCAAGGCCCCAGCCTAGGCCAAACCAGCCTAGGCCAAACCAGCCTAGGCCAAACCAGCCTAGGCCAAACCAGATGCTGCGGGTGCGGGTTTTATAAGTATAAATGAAGCATTATATACGGTGCCGGTCGGTTGGCCTCAAACTTTCCACTTGACAGCGCAATTGTCAGGCGCGCACATAATAGGTTCATGATCGGGTTTGCAACCTAAATTCTAGCCTATGCGTGCCTTAAAGTCTTTGACACATTCCGGATGTGGTGTCCCACTTGCGCTGAGGTCGTTATTGCTAAATTTTAACGCTGACGAACCATTATTAAATAATCAGTGGATGGTGACGATGATCAATCACCTTGTGGGTGCTTGCCTTTTTTGGTTTGTCGCCCTGATGTTTGCGAACGCTGGATTCGCCGAGGACTTGGTGATCCCAGGCGCAGGCAATCCAGAATACGTTCTTGCCCGGCTTGCCCTGGCGTTCAACAGTCAGCAGAGCCAGCACAAGGTAACGGTGCCAATATCGACGGGAACCGCAGGTGCCTTGCGCGATATCGTATCTGGTGCGGCCAGTCTTGCGCGGGTTGGACGGCTGCTGCGTGATGATGAACGTGACAGAGGAATTGAATTCGTTGCCTTCGGACGCGATCCGGTTGTGTTCGTAGCCGGTGCTGCTGTTAATGTGGCGTCGATAACTTCGTCACAGGTATTGGGTATATATCGAGGCGCGGTTTCTGACTGGCGGGATTTGGGCGGTGCTTATGGTCCCGTCCGGGCGATTGGACGCGAATTCACTGATGCTTCTCGCGTTGCGATTAAACGCTATATCAAGGACTTTGAAAATATCGTTTTCGGTGATGACGTTAAGGTCGTACATCTTGATCCCCAAATGATCGAGTTGCTTGATAGATTTCCAACCAGCTTCGGTTTTCTTAATCGCTCGGCCCTTTTTGCGTGCAAAACCAAGGTCACGCTTTTAGCGCTGGACGGGGTTGCCCCGACACCGGAGAATCTAATCTCGGGCAGCTATCCGCTGTTTGTTGAGTTTGGGCTGATTCACCGCCCCAATATACTGACACCAGCTGCCCGTGACTTTATCGCGTTTATTCGGTCGCCAGTCGGCGCACGTATCTTGCGTGAACACGGTGTCGTTCCACCAAGTTTAACCCAATGACAAACTTCAAAAAATATTTTTGCGGCATAAGGGGAACCGTAGCTGGTTTGTTGCTCGTATTGACAGCTGCGTCGCAAGGCATATCATATTGGAGCGCTCACGATTTAATTAAAAATACGTTGCATGAACGTGAAATTGACAAAATAATGACTATCGGCAATGTAGTCCAAAGTCTTATCATGCAACATTCTCAGCGTGTCGTCCAAATAGCGCGATTGCTTGCAGTTGATAAGGGTAACATATTAAGTCAATTTATACTAAATACTAATCACCCGACCGATTTAGCCCCATTTCTCGATGGTGTCGCCCGTGACGCTGGTATAGATATTCTTGAAATTACCGACGACAAAGAAATAATTTTATACCGGGCCAATCAACCCGCTCGCCGTGGTGATCGTGCGAAAACATGGGGTGTTTTTGAGGCATTGGCTGGCAGCAGCCAGTTGGTAACCTCGGTTGATGCCCGTAACATCGCGATCCGTGCCATCGAGCCGCTTCGGGTGTCAGGCAAGATCGTCGGATCCCTGTCCGCAGGTGTGCTCATCAATGATGATTTTATCAAGTCATTAAGTCGGGATGTTCGAGCCGATGTGGCATTGCTGACGCGATCTGGTGGCGTGATCAACACAAGCGCGGCCCTAGCCGCAAATCTTGACCAAAAGGCCATTGACTCGGCATTTGAGCGGAAGATACCAATTTATACGGAACAGATATCGACGCACCATACTGTTGTTTTTTGGCCTTTACTAATTGTTGATCAAGCTTATGTTGTGGCGATCCAACTCGATAGCAGCTCTTCATTTCAGTTGCTGGAGCGGGGTAGCCGACTGTCTGCCAGTTATGCGGGACTAATGCTTATCACTGTTCTCTTTATCGGCATCTTTAT
>JBAXKX010000109.1:0-9259 GCA_037135115.1 Rhodospirillaceae bacterium | reverse complement strand
CATCTGCAATATTTGTCTTAAGCAAAGAGCTTACCAACTTTTCGGGCGGCGCGGCCTTGGCTGTGGAAGGGGGTACCGGGTTATGGATGGCCGGATCGAACACGGTGATTATTTGATTATCGACCTCAATGGCGTAGGGAATATAAATGGTCTGCTGGAACGCACGGGCAAGTGCGGCAGCCAAGGCTGACTTGCCGTTACCTGGCGGTCCATAGAGCAAAATAGCGCTTCCAGAATTAACTGCCGGACCCAGACTTGGCAGCACGTCGTCGGAAAGTACAAGCTCGGCCAAGCACGAGGACAGTGTTGATGGCTCGACCCGGTCGTCGGCGATGCGCTGTCTATCAACTTGTCGCCGGAAAGCATCCAAGGGTACGGGGGCCGGACCTGTATAATTGCACAGTTCTAGCGCCTGACGTACCCAGTCACGCCCCTTATTAGTAAATGCATAGCGAGTTTCCGTTTGCCGCCTAACATCTCCGCCGCCTAACGCATCAACCCACTGCCGCTCGCATGCAGTATGCAGCAAACGCGCAACATCGATTGCCGGGAGTTTAATATCATTGGCAAGTTCTGTTGGCAATTCACGCGAGCGCGTATACATAATTTTAAGCAAAAGCGTAATAAGAAAATTAGTGGCAAGGCCGGAGTCAGCAATGGACTTAAGAGTGGGTGCCGCAGGCTTAAGAAATTGATCCAGTACCGTTGACGATATCGCACCGATCGCAATCAGGTTTTGCCCGAACGTTCCCCCTGACATCTTTTGGCGCGCAAGGGCCTTATCGATTGCGTCAGGCATAATCAATCCTGCATCAATTAATCGAGTACCCAAGGTGCGCGTTGCAAGAGTGTCCATGGTGATGACGTCCTTGACCAATAGGCGGGGCAAGCGTGGATTGTGCAAAATGCATCCGAAACGAAAAAGCCAAAAGATTGACGAACAAATCCTAGTCCCACAATGTCGGCGCAAAGTGGCCCGACTGGCAAGCGACATAGCCGACACCTGAAAAAAAACTTTGATTAGAACCGGCCCACCCGCCCGTTCTATGCGGAGCTGGTATGCAAAGAGCGCGGGGCGAACGCCACAACCCTCTGAAGCCAGACATAACATACCCTCAAAGTCGGCCAATTATCTCAGTCGCTGACTTGCGGCGTGCCAAGTTTACCCCAGCCGCCGGTGATCCACCGTCGCACCTCGCTGCGTATCAGTCGCAACTAACGGATTTCAGGCGACTTCCAGCCTCGGAGGGCCGCCTAGGGGAAAGCCACCCTGCTACCAAAGATGGTGATTATGAAAGGGGAAAGCGATGCCCTATGTTGACGATCAAGAAACCCAGCGGGCTAATATGGCTTACGTCAGGAACTCGATGCGGGAACCCCTGTTGACCCGCGACCATGAATTTGAACTAGCTGTTAAATGGCGCGAGAGCGGTGACCCGCAGGCATTGCACGAGCTGGTGCAATCCTACACCCGATTGGTGATTTCCACTGCCGCTAGGTTCCGCAATTATGGCTTGCCGATGGCCGATCTAATCCAGGAGGGCAATGTTGGCTTGATGCAGGCGGCGGCCCGGTTCGAGCCAAGTCGCGAGTTTAGATTTTCAACCTATGGTCTGTGGTGGATACGCTCTGCAATGCAGGACTACATTCTGCGCAACTGGTCGATCGTTCGAACCGGTACCACGGCCGCTCAAAAGTCGCTGTTTTTTAATCTGCGACGGCTTCGCGCCCGCATCGACTTTGCGGCGTCGGGCGGTCCGCTAACTCCAGAGCAGCGCCAGCTTATCGCAACTGAACTCCAGGTCAACATTCACGACGTTGAGGCAATGGAAATGCGCCTGTCTTCGGCAGATCAATCCCTGAACGCTCCGATCAGCGACTCGAGTGATGAAGATAGGCAAGAACTCTTGGCCGACAGCCGACCATCGCCTGAAGATGTCGTTATAGGTATGCGCGATGGCGCATCTCGTTCGCTATGGCTGGCCGAGGCGCTGAATGACCTAACACCCCGAGAGCGAACCATAATAACAAATCGCCAGCTTTGTGAAGAACGTACAACATTGGAAGAATTAGGCCGCGACTTTGGGGTAAGTAAGGAGCGAATTCGTCAGTTGGAAAAACGCGCTATGCTTAAATTACGAGAATCGATGCTACGTCATGTTGAATGCTCGTCAGACTTATTATCTACTGGCTGAAATTTTAACCCATCAAGCTAGGGCTGGCGAAAAATGCTCTAACGGGCTGGAATCGTCTTTTCGGCTACCTGCCATGCAGTGTGTCATTGACAGCGCCGCCGTAATATTCCAGTATTAAGCGAGCGTTGTTTGAATCGATCGGGGGAGCCGATGCTGCGGATCGTGGTCATATCCTTGTGTTTATTTACCTTTGCGTCGGTAGGTCGCGCCGATGCCCAGACGCGAAACGTCCTAAGCCAGTCGTGGTCGGATTCCGCCACAGCTGAAGATGGAAGTTTTGAAGTCGCATATGCCGAGGGAGGTATCAGCGTCAACTCCCGCCGCTACATTATCGCCACTGTGGTCGGGCTGTTTGCTGGCAGCGTGCTGGGACGACGGGCACTCGGCACACTCCAGGGCACTGCTTACGGTGCGGCCGTCGGCTTGCTGCTGCCAGCCTATCTCTACTACAAGCAGATTGGGACGGATTGAGCAATTTCCGCGCTGATTACACCTAGCCGAGCAGGCTGGACAGCATCCTTGCTGAAGTAAGCAACAGAAACCCGGCGAAGACGCGGCGAAGAGTCAGCTGGCTGATGCTGTGGGCTAGGCGGGCACCGTATGGAGCCGTTAGCATCGCAGTAGGGGCGGTCAGGACAAGTCCGAGAAGACTGACGAATCCGATTGATAGCGGTGGCCGACCCGGCACGTCCCAGCCGGTAGCCATAAAGCCAAAGGCGCCGGGGATAGCGATGACCATGCCGATGGCCGAAGAGGTGGCGACGGCTCGGCGAATCGGATAGCTGCACAAAACGAGCGACGGCACGGTCAGTGTGCCGCCGCCTATGCCCATCATCGCTGAAAAGCCACCGATCAGCGCAGCGATTGCCGACTGCGTTACCCGGCCGGGCAGCCCATCCCGGAGACGGGTATCATCCTTGACCACCGACATGTAAAGCGCGACGAGCAGCGCCACCGTCCCGAACACGCTGGTCAACACGACACCCCGCACCGAACCTGCCAAAATGGTTCCACCCGCCACGCCCAGCACAACTGCTGGTGCCCAGCGATGCAGCAAGTCCCGATCGACAGCATCGCGCTTGATGTGGGTTCGCACCGCAGCTATTGAGGTAGGGATGATCGAGGCGAGTGACGTCCCAACCGCAAGGTGCATAGTCACAGCCGGCTCATATCCGAGTCGAGTAAACAGCTCAAACAACACCGGGACAATGACGATACCGCCACCGACCCCGAGCAGTCCGGCAATCAGGCCGGCAGCAAGCCCCGCCGCCACCAATGCAGGGACCAAGAGAATTACCAGGATATAGGTGGGATACATCTCACTTCCTTTGCAATATCAGTAATACCAGTGGCCTTTAATGCTAAGCCATCATATACCCCCTCAGACGGCAGGCGGGTACATCATGACCAAAACTTACCCTTCAGTTTGGCCCGTCCATGTAGTATGGTGAACAATCGCAGTGGCGTTCGGAAAGGCGTTGCGCCATGGTGAGTTCTGCGGCCTTGCCCGCCCTGAGATACTTGGCTCTTCCGGCACCGAGCGGCAACCGTGCGGCCATAGCGGGAGCTTCTGTTGTTGCCCCCAACGCTCTCGATCCCAACGTCCCCGACCCCAACTCCCCAGATAAGCACAAGCTACCGCCGGTTCCACTAGTTCCACCGGTTGGACGCCGCAGAACCCAGCCCGAGGACGGAAGCCAAGGCACTGCAGCAACAACCGCCAACCAAGATGACCCGTCCCGAATCCGTCGCCGCGTTGGCAAGCAAGCCGGCGAGCAAGGTGACGACCTGGGCCTAGACAAGCGCCCGCGTTCCGGCCCACTCGCCGCATCGGCCCTGCCTAACACTGGCTTCGTTGTCCAAAGTCTGTCGCAGGAAACGCTCGGCGCGGGGCTGCACATCGAGTCTTGGCAATCGGCATTGAGTTCCTACCGTAGCGCCGCCGCCATTCCCATCATTGCGGCACCATCCCACAGCTTCCTGATTTAGGGATTCAGGAATCTGAGGCTGAAAGGGTACCTCAGCACAAGAGTTAACGCCGGAAACCCGCCGGCGTTAAACTAACTTGGAAGAGGTACCGAAACCATTCAATCAACGCCAGATCACTTCTTCTCGTCGGCCGCAACCTGCATACGAATGATCTTGTCAGGATCTGTGACCGATCCGTTTCGGGACGAAGGACCCTTCTTTATCTTGTCCACGAACTCCATGCCGGACGTCACCTTGCCCCATACTGTATACTGGCCGTTGAGGGACGATGCCGGGGCAAAACAGATGAAAAACTGACTATCAGCGCTGTCCGGATTCTGCGACCTCGCCATTGAGGCAGTGCCGCGCACATGAAGCTCGGAAGTGAACTCTGCCCGCAGCTGTTGGCCCGAGCCGCCGGTGCCATCGCCGCGCGGGTCGCCGGTCTGTGCCATGAAACCATCGATTACCCGGTGAAATTTCAGGCCGTCATAGAAACCCTGTCTCGTCAGGGCCTTAATTCGCGCCACGTGATGCGGCGCCAAGTCAGGCCGCAACTCAATGACCACTCGACCATCCTTGAGATCGAGATATAGAGTATTTTCCGGATCCATTGCCAGGGCCTCCCCGCCACATAAAAGAATGCCCAGCAATGTTGCCACGATAAGACGCATCAAACGAAGCATGGACTTGATCCCATCAATTTCGAAACCTGTGGCAGCATACCCGACTTCCCCGCCATTGCAAAGCCCGGCGGCGCGTTCATTTGGCAAAACAAACCGCGACCTAACCACAGAGCGGGCAGACAAACTTCAACCCACGCGAACCCGACAAGGTCAGGTTAGAAAAAGCATGACGGCAAGAACCAGCATGTAAAGCAGCAGGCCAGTGAGTTCCAGTTCAGACCATGTCCAGGCCTGCATCTTTGGCAGGTGCGGGTGCGTGGCGTGGGCCATGACATCCTCCTCTTTGTATACAACCTCGCAATTGAATATTGGTATAGTTTGATGCGAAGGCAACGGACGCCCGCAAAGAATGTACTCGGAACGGTAGCCCCCCCCCCCCCGAGTAACTCCCCGAGTAACTCCCCGACATCAAGTCATAGCCGCATCCGTTTGCCAACAGCAGAGCATAACACTATACATACCGATACATTGAAGAACATCCCCGGCATGCCCAAGTCAAACTCGGCAGTTCAATGGAGGGATGGATGCGTATCAAATTCTGGAAGCGCTTGGACTCCGCGCTTCGTCACGGTGCGGAAACCGAGCTGGCATTAGCGCGTGATTGGGAGAGTTTGCCAGAGGGTTCTTGCCCTGGGGCTGGCCAGGGTGCGGGGCGCTCCGGGGCAAAGGCAGGATGGAGGAACATATGATGACGTTCGACATGTCCCCACTGTTTCGCTCAACCGTCGGGTTTGACGCCTTGAGCCGTGCTATCGATACCGCAATTTCGCAGACCGACTCCGGCTACCCCCCCTATAACATCGAAAAGACCGCCGAGGATAGCTACCGCATCAGCTTGGCCGTCGCTGGCTTTACCGCCGACGACATTGAGGCGATCACCAATGAGGGTGTGCTGACGGTGCGGGGCAAAGCTAAGGCTGAAGAAGGTGGTGCCGCGTACCTGTATCATGGCATTGCGGCGCGTGCATTTGAACGGCGTTTCCAGCTTGCCGACTATGTCGAAGTCAGTGGCGCGCGGCTTGAAAATGGCATGCTCCGGATTGATCTTGCCCGCCGAGTTCCAGAGGAGCTGAAGGCGCGTCGGGTCGAGATCGTGACATCTGCGGTTGGTCAGACTGCTTCCAACACGCAGCATCAGATCGGCGTGGCGGCATGATTCGCGGGCAGGTTAAGTCGCGGGCAGCTGCAAAAGCGGGGAGGATCGGGACGGGACGGCCCCCAAGGACTTTGGGGGCTTTACCGGCTAGGTTTACCGGCCTGAGGTGTCCTGGGCTCCGCCTGGGCAGCTGGACAGGACCGGGGAGGCGGGACAGGGCGCGGCTGCGCGCGCCGCCTCGAGGTTGCGGCACACCCAGCCGACGTACCCATCGGCCGCTTCGGCCATGAGTGAACCCAAAGTCCAAGGAGGGACCGTGATCGTCATGAAGACGACGCCGCTAGAAGCGACGACGTTGGCCCTGTTACGAAGGGCGAGCCGCTGCATCGACTTGTTAGACAGGAGGCTCACCACGCTGGCGGTCCCCACGCCCCGATTGCCGAGCACCGTCAGCGCCCTAGTCATGAGGCCCGTTCCAACGCCGGAACTCTGGTAAGGCTTTTCGATGCTGAAAGCGAGTTCGGCCTCGCCGGGAAAGAACTTTCGCTCATAGTGGATTTCGGCCACCCCGCGAAGCACCCCCTCACGGAAGTACCCAATCATCCTGCACCAGTTCCAATCAATCTCATCAACATAGCGCCTGATGGTCGCGTCGGAGGTAATCGCGGAAAAGCGCGCAGCCCTCGAGTCGGCATCGAGCCGGAGCAGGTGACCACACAAAACCCCGCCCTCAATGCCGAGAAGCCGACGAAAACCTCCAAAAACTCCCATAATCCCACAGCCCCCCAGGTTGCAACCACTAAACAACGCTCTTACCAAACAGCCCGCACCAAACAACCCGGCTGGCCGGTCCACGACCACACCGCAGCTCATAGACCAACGCCGCAGGACCGCCCGCAACCGCCGCATCCCCCAACCACGCGCACCTCAAGCAGCGGTCGAACGGTCCCGCACCGACAAGAACCAGAGACCCCGACGGTGCGCAAAACTCCCGGGCCACTCAACGCCCGACGCCAAAACACAAAACACGGCCGGGCCTACTGAGTACCACGTCTCTGGCATCCCACGAGCCCGCAGACCTCGTTGCCATCCACAGGCGGGAACCGGTTCCACCCCGCTTACGCCGCTACGTCCGCCGACTGCGCCCAAACGCGAGAGGCAGCCCGCACGCAGCGAAAACACCCGACAGCGGAGCACCGGCCGAAGGGGTGCCCTGCAACGCTGACCCCGCAAGGACGCTCCAAGCCCCCCTAGGGTCACCACCCATTACTTCATGTGAGTCTCACCGCCGTGGATGTCAATGACATCTAGATAAAAAAACGGGGGGCATCTTGGCAAAAAATCTAGCACACCAACCCGGACCAATTAGTTCAAATGAAACGGCCGCCCAACCAAGCAAAAGCACAACAATCTTGGCAACCAACTACTCGTACCACACAGCATCCTGAAGCCGCTTCTGGTCTTCAAGAAATCTAGCATATTCCTCATTCGTTGCCTTGCGTAAATGCCGATCTTCAACTATGGTGGCGTGTTCGCTCCATTGATTGCGGTTATTTGTAACCACATTGTCAGGAATATTGTCGTGGACAGAAAACAAAACTGCCAGCGAATGAAAGCACCTCTTCGAAAGATCACTGCGCTTATTCTGCCGCTTGTCGCAGCATCCCATGAGAAATGTCGCCAAGTCTCTGTCAGCACACCCAATGTGGCGAACCAACCAACCATTGATGTAGTCAACTACATCTGAAGAAAAAGCTAATCCATCATTGCGAAGCCTGAGATGGACACATTCAACGGTAACAAGTAGTACACGGTGCTCAGATATATGCGCTTTAACAAATGGATAATCATAATGCCTCATCAATCCTTCCTCACGCCCAAAGTGAGCAGTTAAATCAGAAATGAACCCTTCAATCAGCTTGAGTTGATTGTGTTTTGCAAACTTTACGTCATCATCAGTTTTAGTGCTATATTTTGTAGCAGCGCGCAACACATCAACCGACTTAAACAAAGCGGCGTCATCCTCATTCATCACCGAAAATATCCTGTCCGAGAACAAATGCGTCATGATACCCATGGCACCCTCCACCACACCACGCTCATGCCAAACAGGGAATTGGCCAGCACGCCACAACGCTGGGTATATTGTTATAAATACCAGAATTTCAAGGCAATATACGTGATTTTTCGTAGGGATATTTACGTGGCGGGAGCCAGCGCCCCATTATGGCCCCAGCCCCCGATCACACTAAACACCGATCACATTACCCCGGCACTTCGCCTTAACGAAGCATATCGCGGCGATCAGGTGATCCGGACCAAACGTCCGACTCGGGCGGCGGCGGGTCCACAGCCTGCTTGCCACCGATGATCGGATGGACTGTACGCAACATATTGAACACGTCAGTCGGCTTGATACCATCCCTCGTCATTAATTGGCGGCAAATTGGGTCTGCGATTAATTCGACAATCTCCGCGCTGGTGTGGGTCATCGCGCCACCTCCCTTGCAAACTGGTACTGATGATTGGCGACAGCTCAGCTTGAAACAAAACTCCCAACCACGGACCTAGGTAAGACTGTAAACCATTTCATTTCAAGATTTATCTAAAATCTTTCGGATTCCGAAAATTTCATAGCTGACTTGACACAGCGGCTTCCCGGAACCGGCATCCATATTGGATTGCCTGAATTGGATTGCCCGAGATTTCGCCTGCCGCGATGTTTTGTCGCAGCATTAGCGACATGCCTAACAATCGAAACAATGTTGTCAATTCCTTGGCGTCCTATTGCCGCAACGGCCACGCAGGACTAGATAGAAAGGGTGTTTGTCTCTGATCGGGGAGAGCGGCAATGGCTTTCTTGAACCGCAGAATTCTGGTCGGAAGCCGGTCATTGTGTTGTTTTGAGGGCCAGTTTCTGACGTGTTGCCTGACAATCAAGCAAGTCGGGCTGTGGGCGGCAGGCATCCTAGGGTTGGGCGGCGATGAAGCAGCGAAATACGCTCAAGGCCTGACCGTGGATTTCGTGGAATCGAACGGCGTGGCTGACCTGGGTCAGAGGATCCAGGCTGATTTCCAAGCCAAAGGGCTCGAAGTGAGCCCCCATCGCATTGACATGATTATATCACGTCAATGGGAAGAGGCTAGGCGACAGGTTGCTCTTCGTTACTTGCAGGTGAGCGTCGCCAGGGATGGCGGGTGGGATCGGCGAGGGCACCCTAGGGGCATGCGGGCACCGGCCGGGACGCGGGTCGTGAAGAGAGAGCCGCTTTTTCAGGGCTTTATGGGGCTGCTGTCGAGCATGGGCGGCGCGC
>JBAXKX010000108.1:0-9304 GCA_037135115.1 Rhodospirillaceae bacterium | reverse complement strand
TGGTTACTGATGATTCGCTTGATGGGGACGGAGATCCTTCGCTTGCTCATGTGGTATCGGGATCGGGCCATGCGCCGTCCATTTTTACCTTGTCCAGCGATAACCTGTCCTATTCCTATACGATGAGTTTGGCCGCCGGTGAGAGCCAAAGCATTCTTCACTTTGCCACCATGGCCCTGAACCGGACGATCGCGCAAACCGCTGCTGAGACTCTTGTAACTCTGCCTGCCACCGCACTGACCGGATTGTCCACAACTGAACTTGGACAGATCGTCAATTTCACCGCCATTAAAGGCATAGTTGGAAGCGGCGTGGATTCAACTTCAGGGCATTACTATATATATTCCAATGATTCTCTGTCGTGGGACGCCGCCGCAGCGTTAGCTTCCAACAGCATGTACAAGACATTTCATGGCCATCTGGCAAGTATTGAATCTGCTGCGGAGAACACATTCGTTGCTAAACTTATCAAAGGGGGCGCCGCCTGGATCGGTGCTACTGACGTTAATCAAGAGGGTACATTCAAATGGGGCGTTGGCGGCACTACGATCGTGTACTCGAATTGGAACACCGGTGAACCGAACAACGCGGGCAGCGGTGAAAACTATGCAGAGATGTTCACGAATGGGATGTGGAATGACCTTAATGGTGCGGCGTGCGGGATTGGCTATGTGATCGAATATGACACAGCTATCAATGACCCACCGCTAGCCCCGGTTTCTGAGGACACAATTAACTCACATGGTCAATCCATAAGCGCTTTATACGCTGGCATTGATGTTGCTGGCGGCGTGCATGTGATCAATAATGCTTCGACTATCAGCCAAGGGATTTGGGAATACAGCCCGGACCAAGGCGTTGATTGGATCAGCGTCGGCGGTAATCTTTCAAATGTAGCATCATTGGCGCTCGTGGCTGACGATCTTGTGAGGTTCACTCCCACGGCTAACTGGAATGGCTCACCCGGTGGCCTGCTGACCGAAGTCGAGGGATTGCCTGTTCTTGAGTTGATCACGACCACAGTCACTGCCGTCAATGATGCGCCGGTCGCATCTGGAACATCCGCGCTAACAGCTATTGGTGAGAATGCCCATCACCCTCTGGGCGCGGCAGTGTCCGACCTGTTTTCTGCCAATTTCAGCGACGCCGCCGATGCCGTGGCCGGTGGCAGTTCGGCCAATACTCTGGCTGGAATCGCTATCATTGGCAACGACGCCAGCGCAGAGCAAGGGGCGTGGCAGTACTCTCATGATCATGGCTTGACCTGGAATTCTATCGGAACCGGCGTGTCGGACTCCGCAGCTTTGACGCTGGAGGCAACCGACGATATCCGATTTGTGCCTACCCACGACTTTTTGGGTACCCCTGGCACCTTGACCACTCATCTGATTGAAACCGGCGGCTCGGAGACGATCAGCGGGGACATTATCAACCTGAGTTCGCCCAATTCGGTTGGTGGAACCAGCCATATCAGTGAAGCGACGGTTGCGCTTACTACCTCGGTCACTTCGGACCCGATTGTTGATCATCAATTCGCCCTGGCTTTTGACGGCCTACACAGCGAGGTGGTGGTTCAAGGCGTCGGCAATCAGGGTTCCCCCCTCGACCATTTTACCATCGAGGCCTGGGTTAAGACTTCCGATGGCTCGGGAACCATCATTGATCAGATGGACGCCAGCCACAACGGCTATGCATTGTCGTTGGAGAATGGCGCCTTGCGTTTTGACGTTGGCAACGCAGCAGGCGAAACCGCAGTCAGCGGCGGGTCGATCGCCGATGGCATTTGGCACCACATCGCCGCCATCTATGACGGAACGGCGGGAACGGCTAAAATCGTGGTGGATAATCTTGGCCCTTGGTCCGCTCAGACTTCCGGCGGGGCGGTTGCCTTGTCAGACACCATGACCATAGGAAATAGCGGCCAACCGCATGGCGCCAGTTACTACGCCGGACTTGTCACCGATCTTCAGGTTTGGAGCACCGACCGAAGCGCATCCCTGACCCAAGACGCGCAACAACATGCCCATGGCGGCGAAGATGGCCTGATGGGGAATTGGCAATTAAACGAGGGGACGGGCAATGTCGCCCACGATTCGGCCAGTGTAAATAGTGGCATGGGACATGACGGCGTGATCGGGTCCGCCCCATACCAAGCCCCCACTTACCAGGCCCCCACATATCAGGCTCTTGACCAGCAAACACTGGCTGCTGGCGCGGTCTTCAAGAGCATGGTGCTGGGCACTGATCCCCATGACCTCCCCCTGGCCTATACCATCAGCCAAGCACCGACCGCAGGTTCGGTTACAATGAGCGGAAACACCTTTGTCTACACGGCACCCACTCACTTTGATATTGGCGAGACCGACCATTTCAGTGTTGCCATCAGTAATGGCACCACGACCACTAACCATACCGAGCTTATCCACCTCGCAGCCTAGGTGACATACGTAAGTTAACGCGCTTATTGCTGCGTGTTGCCCTAATTTGGCTTACTGATTGCCAACTGTTCGAGCGTCCCTGTGAGGATTGTTTCGGGGGAGGAGTGGCTGCCATGGGACTCGATCGCTGTAAGGTGGTGATGCACCGTCGAGCAAATGTCCGTAACGCTCAGAAGGGCAATGATGCGCCCTTCTGGAGTGTATAGCCCGCTAACGTAATGGGCTTCCGCTGTGTCCCACTCTATACCCGGTGCAGGTTTGATCTGATCGCAGGGGATCGACACAATATCAGAAATTGCGTCAACCAGGACACCCTTAAAGTTTTCACCGACCTGCATCACGATGACGACGTGGATCTTGGTGGCATCGGTAAGGCTGCCGCCGAATCGGGTACGCAGGTCAATGATCGGGATAACGACTCCGCGCAGGTTGATTACACCGCGAATATAGTGCGGCAGGTTGGGCAGTCGGTTCTCCTGAGTCCAGCCGCGAATCTCCCGCACCGCCATGATGCTGATGCCGTATTCCTGCTCGTTGATGGTAAAGATAATATACTGTTCGATACTTGGCGCGATGGCCACGTTCTCGGTGCGTAACTTGGTTACTTCATTTTGTGAAAGACTGGCCATGACATCGTTTCCATTTATTGACGCGACGGGTATGCATGATTGCCAATTTTGATCCACTATTGAATTATCATACACTGGAAGCGACGAAATTCAATGGCAATAATCTCACCCGCCCTGCCCACCGGCCGGCCTGCTGACCTGCTAAAATGTCGCACCGCACAAATTAGAAAATGATGTGCGGCAGGCATAGATCGATGGACAACCGTCGATTTGCGTAGCCATAAAATGCACGGCAGATATCGAGAGTTTAATGAGTACATTAGAACTATTTACGCGAAATTGAATGAATTTTGTGCCGTTGTTGGGATCGCAATTGATGTATATTTACTATGAGTAGAGAAAGTCAGTTAATGTGCAATTTAATTTTGAGATACAACCAAGTTAGCCAGTCCTTGCATTAATGATTGAGTAGGCATAATCTTTTCAAAATGCTGTTCGGGGCGGTTTTTTTTTGCATCCTACTGTGGACGGGGCTGGAGGTTTTCTTGTCGGTGATTACGTCGCAAATACCCTTGAAGTTGATTCGCGGCTCGCATCTCATGGCAGCGGCTGTGATACCGGCCAGCGAGGACTCTTCTGGGTCGCCAGCGGTTCGGTATGGCCGATTCCCGGTCGTATCGTCTGAATCAGACGCAGCCATGGCGGGGACCGTTCGTACCAACTCGCCTCTTGCGGCTAAGGGGGATGCCGTTCCCGCCATTGGTTATGACCGCCACGATCCCCATTTTCCATTTGGCCGGCCGGTCGCGATAAATATTCCCCGCCAAACGGCTACTGCAGCTTCGGCCGAAGCAGTCCCGACATATGATAAAGTCGTCCTGCCGGAAGCGGCGGCCTGGGTAATCGATGGTTTGCTTGCTGCCATCGTTAGTCGCGAGCATCAAATAGGAATACTCGAAGCCAAACTTGGCGTTCCGCCTTGCGATGTCCCTAGTACAGATCCGGATACCGAACCTAAATCCCAGGTGTCTTCTTTATCTGACAGTAATGTTGCGAAGGCACAACCAGTACCCGAAAGTTTGCTACCGCTTATCCTTTCGATAATCAATCGTAGGGGTCCAGTGAATGAACTGAGGGCAGCCACTAACCTTGTTGTCGGTCAAGGTCCTGGTGGGGAATCGGCCCTTCATGTTGAGATTAAGTTTGCGATAAATATTCCTGAAAGCACTTTTCGCCGTATTGGCACAGATAACGAATATTCAACCAAGCAAATATTGCAATCGCTCGTTGTCGAGGAATTCAGGAGCGGCCGGCTTACCTTCGGTGAATTTAGAAGACTTCTCGACTTTAAGACACGGCCCATAGCCATCGAATTCCTTTTGGCTCATGATGTTCTACTTGGTGAGCTTGCCGATAGTTTCTGAATAATTCCTTCATGACTTGATCACTGCCGACTAGCTAGGCCGACCTTGTGGCACCGCTCGATACCAGATCAAAATGCCGACCCAGATCAAAATGCCGACATAGCGTGAATTTATTCGGTAGCGGATTTGGCTGTTGACTCTTTTGCTGCAAGGGCCAAAACATAGCATGTTGTTGCCCCCTGCATGGAGAGTCATGATGCTTAAGAAATTACTACTTGGGCTTTTGTTTCTGACGATGGCTGTGATGTCTGGCCAAAGCGCTCATGCCGCAGACGCAAACGCGGTCAAGGCGCAGTTGATGACTGCTCGCGAAAACCTCGTCGCCATGCTCGACGTTGGTGACAAGACGCCGGCGGCCACTCGTATCGCAGCGATTGGTGAAGCAACCAAGTCGGTTGATGCCGCTATCGAGGGTGCCGCAGAATATGCGGCGTTCAAGGAGGTCTGGGCTGCTTTCAAGACGACACGCGACGGTGAGCTGATTCCTTTGATCACCTCTGGCAAAATTGCCGAGGCCAAGGCACTTTCCGCAAGCGTTCAGTCCGAGCGCATGAAGAAAATGGTCGGAATACTCGCTGAACTCGGCGCCAAGTAGCATCCGGTCACTATTCGATATTCCCCTGGGCTTTGTTGGCACTAGCGTCACGTTGGGAACCCGCAGTTGTTTGCGGGTTCCTTTTCCGCTTGGCTCCGTTTTAATAAGACGCTAACTATCCCACTCCTGGACTAGACTTGCTTTGGCATCGGTTTCAAAGCGTAATAATCGCCACAACTAAATATTAACGTGTGTAACGTTCCTAAAGTGCTACTCTCAATCCCCAGATGTTCTGATTCCTTAATGTTTTATTACTAAATGGAACGCGCGCCGTTATCAGAAATTACCGTTTTGCAAAATTAGCGCTATCGCAATTTGAAAATGTATCGTATGTTCTATTCGAGTATCCTAAATCTAGGATCCTTGATGAAGGTGGCCAATGCGGGCCGGCGAGACGGAGGGGAAAATGGCGAGCGACGACAAGGCGGTTGAAGAGCGGATTCCTGCCATGCAGCAGTTATTGGACGATCCGTCCATGCTGTTGTTCCTGGGCATCACAGTCCCGACAGTTTTCTATTTAATTTGGGGCATCATGGAAGCTGTCTCAATTCCTCTAGCCAAGTAATTAGGAGATAATCATGGCAATTGCTCCGCCCGGACAAATAAATTGGTGGAAGGAACCGATCGAGAAGGTCGAGGTGGCTTGGGTCGCGATCGCTTTCCTTTGGGGCCTGGTGATGTTCGGCACCATGGTCGTATGGCATTTCACTGGCAAACAGAATCTATCGAACGAAGCTTACCGCATAACTCCCGATGCTTATGCTGCGAAGACCGAGGAGATGGTTAAGAAGTATAAGGTTCGTGATGAAGGTACTACCGGCATCCCCGTGGTCCATCCCCCGGCAGGGAGCGACGTTTATTTGTTAGCCCGGTTGTGGCAGTGGTATCCGGTTCTTGAATTGGAGAAAGGCAAGAGCTATCGGCTGCATCTTTCCTCGATTGACTACATGCATGGTTTCTCCCTTCAGCCGACCAACATTAATATCCAGGTTCTTCCTGGGTATGAAATGGTGATTACGACAACCCCGCCTGAATCCGGCGAGTTTACGGTTGTCTGCAATGAGTTCTGTGGAATCGGTCACCATACGATGGTTGGCAAGATCCACGTCGTCGATAAACGCTAGGGGGCTATCAATGACTGCGATTGCTGTAAAAGACTCCAGTACGGTTGGCGAAATGGCAGGCGGATACGCCTTTCGTTTTTGCCCGATAACTGGTCTAAAAATATTCGCGAATGCCGAGGCGCTGATCAAGGCCAATGCGGTGGTGGCCATACTGTTCTTGGCTATCGGCGGGCTGTTCGGGTTGCTCGTCGCGTTGACGAGGTGGCCGGCGGTTCATCTTCTTCCTGCTGAGTTGTTCTATCTGGCGTTGACGGCGCATGGTGCTGACGTTCTGCTTTTCTGGATCGTCTTCTTCGAAATGGCGATTCTTTACTTCGCTTCATCGGTGATTCTTGGTTGCCGACTGGCGGCGCCACGATGGGCTTGGCTTGGCTTCATTCTGATGTTGGTCGGGGCATTGGCCGCCAATGTGGCTGTGCTTCAAGGCGAATCGAGCGTGATGTTCACGTCCTACGTACCGATGAAGGCGGCACCGCATTTCTATCTCGGCATTATCCTGTTCGCGGTTGGTGCTTTGATCGGATGTTTTGTCTTCCTTGGTACCCTGGTTGTGGCCAAGAATGAGCGAACCTATGTCGGTTCGGTGCCATTGGTGACATTTGGCGCGGTGGTTGCAGCGATCATCGCGATCTTTACCATTGCGACCGGTGCTATCATCCTGGTTCCGACCCTGTTGTACTCCGTCGGCATAATTAGTAATATCGACCCATTGATGTACCGAGTCGTCTGGTGGGCGATGGGTCATTCCTCGCAGCAAATCAACGTTACATGTCAGATTGCTATCTGGTACGCAGTTCCGGCTTTGTTACTCGGTTCCAAGCCACTGTCGGAGAAGGTTAGCCGTGGTGCCTTCCTCCTCTACATTTTGTTTCTTCAGCTTGCTTCAGCTCATCACTTGCTTACTGATCCCGGCATCAGCTCGTCTTGGAAGGTGTTTAACACCAGCTACGCCATGTATCTGGCGGTGTTGGGCAGCATGATCCATGGCATGACCGTTCCGGGCGCGATCGAGGCGGCGCAGCGTAAGCGCGGTTTCAACAACGGCATGTTCGAGTGGCTGCGCAAGGCTCCTTGGGGCAATCCGGCGTTTTCCGGCATGTTCCTGTCGCTGGTGTTGTTTGGCTTCCTAGGTGGCATCACCGGTGTCATTCTCGGCACCGAGCAGCTTAACATTTTGATGCACAACACTATTTACGTCACCGGACACTTCCATGGCACGGTGGTGGCGGGAACTACTCTCGCGTTCATGGCGCTGACCTACCTGCTGGTGCCGGTGATCTTCCGACGCGAGTTGATCCTGCCCAAGCTGGCTCAGATTCAACCCTTCCTGTTTGCAGCCGGTGTTACCGGTATCTCGCTGTTCATGATGGGTGCCGGCACGCTGGGCGTCGCCCGTCGTCACTGGGACATCACCTTCACCGACTCCGTGCTTGGCTTCCAGTACTCGGCCAGCGCTTTTCTGATGATGGGTCTCAATGGCCTTAGTGCAATTGTTGCCACTCTCGGTGGTATCAGCTTCGTTGTGGTAATTGTCGGATCAATACTCTACGGCAAGCGCATTCCGATCCCGGCCAAGGGTGAAAAGATCAACCCGATTCTGCCGCCGGTTATCTCTCAATACGGCAGTGAAATGCACGTCAAGTTGCCGGGAACCATCGCCTTGGTAACAGTGTTCTTCCTCTCCTTCGTCCTCTACTACTACGTTAACTGGAAGTATTTGGTCTCGGTTTGGCCGCTCCACTAAATATCGCGGCTGGACGACGGGTGCCCTCGACTTGGGGTGCCCGTCGCTAACCCTTTTTCGGAAATAAGACGCAGCGGGAATTGAACGATGCTTGTGATTTTCAGGCAGTTTTGCGACGTCACGAAATTGCGAATCGGGGTGGCCATCGCCTTCAGTGCGCTTGCCGGGCTTGCGGTCACACCTGGCCCTGCGGTTCACGGCTGGACGGCGGCAGCCTTAGTGCTTAGCGTGATGATGGCTTCTGCGGCTGCAGGTGCCTTTAACCAATATGTCGAGCGGTACGATGACCGCCTGATGCCGCGCACTAGCAAACGATTATTCGCCAGCGGGGTCCTGCCCGAGAGCTGGCTGTGGTTTGTCGCCATCGGTGCGATGCTTGCTGCGGCGGTAGTGCTGGCGCTCTCGGCCCTTGGGGCGATGGCTGCTCTGCACGTTTTCCTAGGTGCATTTACATACGGAGTTGTTTATACAGTTTGGCTTAAGCGCCGGACTTGGTTGAATATCGTGATTGGTGGGCTTGCTGGCAGTTTTGCCGTCTTGGCCGGTGCGGCAACGGTTGATCCGTGGCCTGCAATGGTTCCGGCCCTGTTCGCGGTCATTTTGTTCCTGTGGACGCCGCCCCATTTCTGGAGCTTGGCGATGGCCATTAAGGAGGAGTATGCGGCGGCCGGAGTGCCAATGTTGCCGGTAGTGATGAGTGAGCGCAAGGCCAGCTGGGTCATTTTTGGGCATACGGCGGCGCTGGTTGCGGTCTCTCTGGTGCCTGCGGCCTATGGCATGAATTTATTCTATCTGGCTTGTGCCGTCGTCGGTGGTGCCTGTTTCCTGTGGCGGAGCCATTGTTTGGTCCGTCAGCCCAGCCGCCAAAACGCGATCAATAATTTCCGGGCATCCTTGTTGCAATTAAGTCTTTTGTTGCTCGGTGCGTACTCGGCATTCTGGCTCGGCTGAGGTGGTTCAAATGATCAGGGGCAGTGTGAAGAAGGTTGGGGCCTTTCTTTTGGCCGTTGTTTTGGCTGGCCCCGCCATCATTGCTCCCGCCGTAATTGCTCCGGCATCGGAGTTAAAACTTGCCTTTGATGATCGTGCTGCGCTGGAGATTAGCCGGAACGCGATCGGTGGTACCATCGGCGACTACCGCTTTGTCGATCATCGGGGGCGCACGGTTCGACTAGCGGAACTAAAGGGGCGGCCGCTGGTGGTAAGTCTGGTCTACACGGCTTGCTACCAGACGTGCCCGCTGACCACTGTCAATCTTGTTCGGGCGGTGGCGGAGGCCGACAGCAAACTTGGGGCCGATCGTTTCGGTGTGGTTACCCTCGGCTTTGATACCCGATTCGACACGCCGGACCATATGGCCGCCTTTGCCCGTGGACAGGGAATCGACCGGCGGGGTTGGCTGGTGTTGGG
>JBAXKX010000107.1:0-9330 GCA_037135115.1 Rhodospirillaceae bacterium | reverse complement strand
GCCGCCAAGTCGATGCGACCTCTTCCGAGAGTAAACACAAGATGGTCAGCGCGGCATGACCGGGAGGCGCGAGGGTTTGATCAATGACGCTGGGGTTTCCGATCCCGAATTCTAACCCGCCTTCGCGTATGAACATGCGTGCCGGTTGAGCCGGAATGGTGTCCAGGCCCAGACTAACGAGAACGGCAGAGGGGCCGCGCCGGATCGCCCGAACCCGGTCGGCATAGGTCGTCGGCAAATGCTCGGGCGCCAACAACTCCGTGAGCATGGTGACAACGTCGCCATTGGCAAGGACGAGCGGCGCATGGTGCCGCTCTCCATTGGCGAGACCGAGCCCGGCAACTCGACCATCATCAACCAGAATTGAAGCAATGCAAGTTTTTAGTCTGACCAATCCGCCGTGGCAGTCTACCTGTATATCAGGTTAGAGGGCAATGTCTCCACAAATTCAATCCGCATTGTGTTATCTTGCAGAGCGGGTCGATAACCTTATCATAAAAATGAAGATAGATATCCTCGTCGTCAGCAACGTTAACGAGGTCGCCGGACATGACAATCATATCTGGCTTAAGAACCCCATCACAAATTTTTGTAAGGTCGCTTTTCAATGCATTAAATATAACCGCCTGATCATAAGACGACGATTTTAGATAAAAGTGGATATCGCTTAAATGGAGAATATTAACGATGCGCGTCATATCATGACCACTAAAGGTTAGAAATTAAATCCATGGTCCCAGGCGTGTTTACTATAAAACATTAGCCGTCTGAGTAACCCGATTGCAATAGAAATCTGCTCCACGAATGTACTTATAGTAGCGGTGGCGGCGGAACGCCCCGGTTGTCCGGTGGTGCTAATGCATTTCGATGAACCACTGCCGCTGGTGTATCGTGACATTGACGAGCCGCAGGAACCTGCCATTGTCTTGGCCCTGAGTCTGGAAAGTCCGCCAACCGGGACTTCCGCGCTGAGGCTCGGCCTGGAACCTGCCCCGTCCGGGGCCACCGTTTGCGACAGCCTTGCCCTGAGCTTTCTGTCTTTTCTCCTGAGCGATGCCACAACCGGGCAGGCGGTCGGCAAGCGGCTAATTTGGCGATGGGAACGGCTCCATGAGGTGGCCTGATGATCGACCCTGGCGAGTAGTCGGTACTGGCTTAGCGTTTGCCTCGCTTGGGCTAGGTGGAGCGCTACTTGCTGCCACGATCTTTCCCTTGATCGCGCTGGTTACCCGTGATCCGACGGTGCGGGTCAGACGCATCCAATACGTCGTTCACCTGAGTTTCCGGCTTTATATTCTCCTTATCTGGCGAACGAGAATCATTGATCTTGATCTCACAGGCGTCGGTGATCTCGCAGCCTGCCGCAGCCGCCTGATAATCGCCAATCATCCGACCCTGCTTGACGTCGTACTGCTCATGTCGCTCAATCCCCGCATCCGCTGCATTGTCAAACACCAGATATGGAGCAACCCCTTTCTGGGCGGCGTGGTCCGGGCCGCCGGATACATCCGCAATGACCTGCCGTCAGATCTGATGATCCGTGCGTGCGCGGACGCCCTCGCCGATGGCAGCAATCTTCTGGTGTTTCCCGAGGGCACGCGATCGGCCCCTGACCAAATGGGGCATTTCCAGCGCGGCTTCGCCAACATCGCCATCCTGACGGCAACGGATGTCCGACTGGTTCTCATTACCTGCCGGCCGGCCACGCTGATCAGGGGGGTGCCGTGGTGGCGAATTCCGCTTTGCCGTCCGCAGTTCACGGTCACGGGGTTAGGCGCTCTAAACGTCAATGAATACTTGGACTATCAGTATCGCGCGATCGGCGCCCGCCGGCTTGCGGCGCACGTTGAACAACGCTTTTCGGAAAGGCATGCCTGCAAAAATGGATAATATTGAACTCGGCCTGAAGCGGCTAATTATTGAGGCTCTAAAGCTCGAGGATATCACGCCTGAAGAAATCGGGTCTGAAGAGCCGCTATTCGGCGATCTTGGTTTGGGCCTCGATTCGATCGATGCGCTGGAATTGGGCGTGGCCATCCGCAAAGCCTACGGCATCAAGATCGAATCGGTAACGGACGAGATTAAGACACACTTTTTAAGCGTACGTAGTTTGGCGGCGTTCATTACCGCCCGTAGAATGGAATAGAGCAATGCTTTCAAAAGATGAGATTTATGAGAAACTACGTGGCTATCTTGAGGAGATGTTCGAGGTCTCACCGGAAAAGATAGTCCTTGAGGCTAGGCTGTTCGAAGACCTGGACCTTGACAGCATTGATGCGGTAGATCTTATCACCAAGATGCAGGAGATATCGGGGAAGAAGATCAAGCCCGAGCAGTTCAAGACCGTCCGCACCGTCGGCGATGTTGTCGAGCGCGTTCATGAACTTCTTGTCGGGTAGGTTGGGTAGGTGGGGATGGTTGGGTAAGCTCGGCCGCGTCATCGCCACAGTGGCGCTGGGCACCAGCTTGCTCTATCCGCTCATCGTATATCTCTTGCGTCAACAGGTGCCGCCGTTGGCCTTAGTCGCCTTCGCATTTGCGGTGATCGGCGTGCGCCTACTGACCCTGCACCATGAGATGGCCCGCTTGTGGCGTGTGCCGCTATTGGCGGCTGCAGGCGGTCTTGCAATCCTGGCGGCACTAGACCGGACACTGGCGGTGCTGGCCTATCCGGTACTTCTTAGCTCCGGCATGGCCGTGCTGTTTGGCCAGTCTCTGCTCCGGCCGCCTAGCTTGATCGAGCGCTTTGCCCGGCTGACCGATCCCACGTTCCCACCGGAAGGCGTGTCTTACTGCCGAATGGTGACCGTGGTCTGGACTCTGTTCCTGATGGCTAACGCGGCGGTGGCCGCAGGACTGGCGCTGTGGAGCACGCCGGAGGTGTGGGCGCTGTGGACCGGTCTTGTCGCCTATATACTGATGGGGATGCTGTTCGCTGGTGAATATGCCGTGCGGCAATTGGTGCAACGTCGGCGGAAAGCGGCATGACCATGGTCCCGCTGTCTCGTCTGCTGTCTTTGCCGCCTCACCCCGGACGGGTTGTCGCCTTGGATCAAGCGGGAGAGGTTTCGTTTGAGCGCTTCAGAGCAGATGTTGCAACTAATACTGCTCGGCTTGCCGCCAGTGGCTGCCGACGGGGCGCGCTGGTGTGTCGCGACAGCTATTGGCTGGCGGTCGGCCTGTTCGCCTTGCTGCACGCGGGCGTCCGTCCGGTCATGCCGTCGAATCTCCAGCTTGGGTCACTAAAGGGTCTAGCGGTTATAGTCGACTGCATTGTCGGCGATGGGGACGACGCGACCTTCAGGCTCGAACCGGCAGTGGGGTGCGCCGAACTGCTGCCGCCGCTGGATGCCCGAGCGGTCGGGATCGAGTTCTTCACATCCGGTTCTACGGGCGAGCCGAAGCCGGTGAACAAGCCGCTGTTAATGCTGGAGCGGGAAGTTGCCGTTCTGGAAACAGAGTTCGGGTGCGGCCTGGGCGATGCCTGGATTCTGGCGACTGTGCCGCACCATCATGTCTATGGCTTGACATTTAAGGTTCTTTGGCCGCTGTGTGCAGGACGCCCCTTTGTCCGGCAGACCTGCGAGCACTGGGAAGCAGTCGCGGCCGAGCTGCCAGCAGGCGCCGTTTTGGTAACAAGTCCGTCTCATCTGACCCGCATCGCTGGGATGGCGCCATTCCCCGCAAGCCGGCGCCCGCGATTGGTGCTATCGGCCGGCGCACCGTTGCCGACTGGAGCAGCCTGCGAGGCGGCGACCGTGCTGGGCGTCCCGATCACCGAGATCTTCGGCAGTTCCGAGACCGGTGTCATAGCTAGCCGCCGCTGCGATGGCACGGAAAGGCCCTGGCGTAACTTCCCAGGCGTTGAAGTGACAATCGCGGATGACAGAAGCTTGTGCGTGCGTTCGCCTTTTCTGGCCGAGGATGGTTGGTATGTCACCGGCGATGTTGCCGAGCCGACTGCGGACAGCTTTCGACTGCTTGGCCGGGCAGATCGGATCGTCAAGATAGAAGGTAAGCGCATCAATCTGGCAGACATTGAACGGCTCCTGAGAGCAATGCCACTGATCCAGGCTGCGTTAGTTACCATGCTGCCGGGCGAGCCGTCTGTGCCGGGGGCAGTCGTCGTCCTCACCGAAGCGGGGCGCGCGGAACTGAGCCGGCTAGGGGCCTTTCGTCTGGGCCGCGTGCTACGCCGGGCGCTGTCGTCGGTCGGGGATGTGACCGCCATGCCTCGGCGCTGGCGCTTCCCTGATCGTTTGCCGTCCGACGCTATGGGCAAACAGCGGAATGCCGACATCATCGCTCTGTTCAACCCCGTGGCGAAGCCGGAGGCGTCATGACCATCGCTCCGATGCGCGATCCCGAGATCCGTACCGTACGTCCACTCGAAGACGGCATGGCGCTGGACCTGTTCCTGCCTGCATACCTGCTGGTGTTCCAGGGGCATTTTCCAGGATTTGGAATCCTGCCCGGGGTGGCTCAAATCGATTGGGCGGTGAAATTCGCGCGCCGGTATCTGTCTATGACCGATGGCACCGCCCCTACGTTCCAGGTTAAGTTCAGGCAGATTATCAGGCCGGACTCCGCAGTCACGCTGGTTCTGCGCCGGGATTGGGTCAAGGGGCGGCTATTATTCGAGTACCGGGCGGGCGACGAGGTCATGTCATCGGGCAACGTGATGTTGGAGGTAACTTGATGTTATTAGATCCATGATGAGCTTCCGGCCTTGCGCCATCGTACCCAGCCACAATCATTGGAGTGTGGCCGGTGCGGTGGTCGCCCGGTTGCGCGCCGCTTGCCTGCCGGTTTTCGTGGTCGACGACGGTAGCGCCGAGCCAGCGCGCTCGGTTATCGCCGCGCTCCATGATCCCGACCGAGGGGTGACGGTGTTGCGGTTGGACGTTAACCGGGGCAAGGGTGCCGCCGTCATGGTCGGCTTCGGGCTGGCCGCCGGAGTTGGCTTTACCCATGCAATCCAAGTAGATGCCGACGGTCAGCACGACCTGGAGGCGCTGCCGCAACTGATGGCAACTGCGGCGCGGCATCCCGAGGCGCTGGTTAGCGGCCAGCCAGTCTACGACGACAGCATCCCCAAGGGTCGCATGATCGGCCGCTGGATCACTCATGTCTGGGTCTGGGTTGAAACGCTGTCGCTGGCGATTTCGGACAGCATGTGCGGTTTCCGGGTCTATCCTTTGGCGGCGGTCATGGCCCTGCTTGCCGAGGAGCGGGTCGGGCAGCGCATGGACTTTGACACCGAAATCATGGTTCGCCTGTTCTGGCGAGGCACACCCGTAGCCATGGTTCCGGTTCGAGTGACCTACCCGCTTGGCAATACCTCAAACTTCGACATATTGCGCGATAACTGGCGCATCACCTGCATGCACACCCGGCTAGTGCTGACCATGGCGCTACGGCTGCCCAGAATTCTGCGCCACCGACCACCCCCGCTCGCACCCGCCCGCCATTGGTCTGCCTTGACGGAACGGGGACTCTATCAGGGCCTGCGTTACTGCGCCGGAGCCTACCGCTTGCTCGGTCGAAGGGGCTGCCTGATGGTGATGGCTCCGGTTGTTCTATATTTCTTTCTGACCGGGGCCGAGCAACGGCGGGCCTCCACCGTTTTCCGGCAACGGGTAGCCAATTTCTCGGAAACGGAGCGACAGCTTGGCCTGTTTGACGGCTATCGCCATTTCCTCAATTTCGCCGCATGTGCTCTCGACACCTTTATCGCCTGGGTCGGCGGCATGCCATCGAAATCGCTAATTCGTGCCGATAACAAGGTGCTCGACATCGCGGCGGCGGACCGACGCGGTGCATTGTTCATTGTTTGCCATCTCGGTAACGCGGAGCTATGCCGGGCGTTACTCGATCCGGAGACTCGCGGCCGGCTTACTCTGCTGGTCCACACTAGGCACGCCGAACACTACAACCGCGTCTTGCGCGAGTTCCGGCCCGAGGCGGCCTTCAACACGTTCCAGGTCACTGAGATCGGTCCAGAGACTGCGATTGCCCTGAAGGAACGGGTCGAGCGCGGCGAATGGGTGGTGATCGCTGGCGACCGAACACCAGTCGGCTTCGGCAGGCAGCGGGTGTCGCGCGTTCCTTTCCTTGGCGCTGAGGCGGGTTTATCCCAGGGACCGTACATACTGGCAGCGCTGCTGGAATGCCCGGTCTACTTGCTGTTCTGCCTGCGCGAGGACGGAACTTACCGGCTTTACGCGGAAAAATTCGCCGACCGCATTGAGCTACCGCGACACGACCGCACCGGTGTCCTCAATTCCTTGGCCGGGGCCTATGCCGCGCGACTGGAACATTACTGCCTGAAGGCACCCCTTCAGTGGTTCAACTTCTTTGACTTCTGGACGGAACCATGTTGACGGTCGATACGGTCATTAAGGTGCAATTCTACGACATGGACCCGCTCCAGGTTGTCTGGCACGGCAATTACGCCCGCTATTTCGAACAAGCGCGTTGCGCCCTGCTTGATCGCATCGGCTTCAATTATCCGGAGATGGGGCGATCTGGCTATATATGGCCAATCGTCGATCTGCGCATCAAATACGTGCGCCCGATGCGCTTCGGCCAGGAAGCCGTAGTCTCGGCAACCCTGTCCGAATACGAAAACCGCCTGAAGATCGACTATCGCATCCGCGATTGCGGAACGGGCGAAGTCCTGACCAAGGCTCACACCATCCAGGTCGCGGTCATCGCCGAAACTGGCGAACTATGCTTCGAATCTCCGGCGGCGCTGACCGACCGGGTCCGGGAGTGCCTGTCATGCGCCTGATCATCCTGTTTCTGGCTCTTGCCGTGGCGCTGACGCCGGCCGGCTCGGTGACCGCTGCGGACGGCGTCTCCGGTCCGTCGCGCACCATCTCTGCGAGCCACACCCTGCACGGTGCCTTCATTCAGGAACGGCGACTACAAGGCTTCCGAGCGCCGCTGCGGTCCGAGGGACGGTTCATGCTGGCGCCCGGACGCGGCCTGATCTGGCGGTCCGAGAAGCCGTTCGCCGTAACCACGATCATCACCGCAACGGGGCTGGTCCAGGAGTCCGGTGGGAGCGAAACCTTGCGGCTGCCTGCGGCCCGGCTGCCGTTCCTGGCAAAGCTTTATGACATGCTGGGCGGAGCGCTGGCCGGCGATTGGCACGCGCTGGAGCGGGATTTTACGGTAGCCCGTCAGGGTGACGACACGGCTTGGCAAGTCGATCTTCAGCCGCAGGTCGCAGCGGACCCGGTCGCCATGCCGATCCAGGCGATCCGGATCGTAGGCGGACGCTTCGTGGACCGAGTGGAGATCGTAAAGGACGGCGGTGACGCCGACGTGCTGACCTTCACCGACCAGACTCTGAGCGATGCCCTGCCGACTCCCGAAGAGGCCGCGTTACTCGCTGGTGCCGACCGATGACGGATGGCCATTTGCGACGGTGGTGCGCTGCGGTGTTCCTGGTGCTGGTGGCGCTGGCCGCTGGCTATCTCGGTATGCGGGTCGCAAAGGGCCTCAATTTTCATACCGACCTGCTGGCACTGTTACCTGAGGACCGGGGCGATCCGGTGCTTCAACAAGCTCACGATGTATTTACGCGCGCGCTCGGACGGCGGGTCGTGTTCCTGGTCGGCCATCCCGACCGCGAGCAGGCGCGCACCGCAGCCACCCGAATGACCGCCGCTCTGCTAGAGTCCAAAGTGGTGTCCGCCGTAGACGCCGTCCCGGCCGGTGACCGGTTGCGCCGGATCGGCGCGCTCATGTTTCCCTTCCGCGCCGGATTGCTAGCTAATGCCGACCGCCGGATGCTACTGGCCGGACATGGCGAAGCACTGGCTGCGCGGGCGCTATCTCGGGTATTCGGCTTTATCGGCATGGCTGATGCTCGATTGCTGCATCGCGATCCGTTCTTGCTGATGCCGTCTTTCTTCGCCGGTCTTTCGATACCGTCGTCGCGGCTCATTCCCGATGACGGCCTGCTCACGGTACGAGACGGCGGCGTAACCTGGATCCTGGTTTCGACGCGACTAAACGGCGCGGCGTTCGAATTGGACGTGCAACAGCGGTTCATCGGCAGCTTTGAGCGCGCGGTCACGATGTTGGCGCCGGAGGTCCAAGTGCTCAAATTGGGCGCAGTGTTTTTCGCCCGGGCCGGGGCCCGGCAGGCAATGGACGAGGCTTCGTATCTGGGTACAGTTTCGATCGTCGGGGCCGTGCTGCTGGTGTTGCTGGTGTTCCGTCGGTTCGGGCCGCTGTGGCAAAGCCTGATGTCGATCGCGACCGGCATGGTGTGCGGAGCGGCATTCAGCTTGTGGTGGTTCGGTAATTTGCATGTGGTGTCGCTGCTGTTCGGCATAAGCCTGATCGGCATCGCGGTCGACTATAGCCTTTACTATTTCACCGACCGGTTCGTTTGCGATGGCGCATCGCCCGCAGTGAGGTTGCACCGGGTCATGCCCGGCCTAGCGCTTGGCGTGCTGACTACCCTGGTCGGCTACGGCGCTTTGCTGCTAGCACCGTTTCCTGGTCTTCATCAAATCGCGGTGTTCTCCGGTATCGGGCTGTCGGCGGCGTTTACCTCGGTGGTGCTGTGGGTGCCGCTGCTGGATCGGGGAGCGGACTTGCCGCACGGAGCGCCGTTGGTTGCCCGGGTCGCCGCGCTGTGGCGATTCTGGGAGCGGCCCGACCTTGGGCGTCTCCGTCTCGCCCTCGGCTTGGCGCTACTGGTTTTGGGCCTGATCGGTGGCTTGCGCCTTAAGGTGGATGACGACGTCCGTCGGCTTCAATCGCCCGATGCCGGATTGCTGGCTGAGCAGCATCGGATTGAGGCTTTGACCGGGACCGGCTGGACCGGACAGTACCTATTGGTTCGGTCTACCGACGACGAGACGGCATTACAGACAGAGGAGGCGCTGGCCGAACGTCTGGCCGGTTCGGTTCGGGACGGAGCGCTGGTAGGCTTTCAGTCTCCCGCCGGCTTCGTGCCCTCGGCGGCTCGGCAACGGGACAATCGCCGTCTGGTCCATGATCGGCTGGAGACGCCGTTGCTCGCCGACCATGTCGCGCGTCTGGGGCTATCGGACCCGCCCGAGCCCACGCCGACCGGGGATGAGGCCCCGGTTCTAACCTTAGCTGCGGCGTTAGCGGATGGCGCGCTGCCGCTGCTCGCCGATCTGGTGCTTGACGATCTGGTGCTTTACGGCGCTGGCGGCGAGGTCTCCCATGTCGTCAAGCTCGACGGTGTCCGAGATGCCGGGGCGGTGCGCGCAGCTGCCGAAGGGTTGAGCGGCGTCCGCTTCGTTGATCCGCCCGCCGATTTCAGCCGGCTGTTTGGTG
>JBAXKX010000106.1:0-9383 GCA_037135115.1 Rhodospirillaceae bacterium | reverse complement strand
CTGGAGCGCCGCCTCAATCTCCGGCGAACGCATGTCATTCTTGAGCCGGTCGGTGTCAATTCCAACCGAGCGGGCGACCCGCATCAGGGTTTCCTCGTTGAACTGACCGCGTGTTGCCATCAGTGCATAGTGATACACGAGGTAAAGGTTCTGAGAACGCGCCGCCAGTGCCGCCTTGGCCGCTAGTGTGGAATTGGCACCGAGTACCGGGAATTCTTTCAGTACAAGTTTGATTTTGCCGTCGGCCTTGAGTAGGCTCTTGACATCCTCCCCGACTGTCTTGCAGTACGGGCAGGCATAGTCAAAGAACTCGACAAGCGTTACATCACCGTCGGGATTGCCCGCTATAGGCGATGCTTTGTCCTCGAATAGTGCCGCTTGGTTGCTTTTCAGCGCCGAACGGCGATCGTCATTTTCCGTTCGCTGCTGACGCTCGCGCAATACGGCCATCGATTCTACCAGAACCTCGGGGTGGGCAACAAGGTAGCTATGAATGAGCTTTTCGATTGCGGAATTTTGGGCATCACTCAGCGCAGACGACTCGGCCCGTGTGGGCGCAGCCGAGTAAAAGATGAGAAGCCCCAGAGCGGCAAGGACAAGGCGGCGAATGCCGGACATCATGATATCTCCAGTAATGATTGTGGCCAGTCTTATCGCCAGCCCTTGAAGGAGCTAGGCATTTTTCATTGCCTCGGGTCAAGGCAGCCGAGTGCCGCGCAGGTCATCGCTGCGCCGTGCCCCACCGGGCGAGTCAAAACTCGGGTACATTTTTGCATGATCGCCACTTGCGCCAATTCTGCCAATTCTGCCATCGGTCCTGGGATGGTCGCGGGAAAAATGCTGGCCTGAATGTTGGCCCGAATGACGGCCTGAACGCCACCAGAGCACGCCGAAGCCGGCAAATAACGTTGCTATGCCGCAAATTACCAGTGATCGCACCCAGCCCGGAACCTCCACCATCATCGCGCCGCCTTTATCGCCGACACTTGATGCCGTGCTGCCAGGTGCCGAGCTTGGCACCGTCTTAGTCGTCTGGGTCGTCTGGTACCCGGTCAAAGCGCCGACTCCGCCAAGTACCGTGTTGCCGGTCGGATTGCTCGATGACTCCACGCGCACGCTTGGTGCGGCACGCGGTGGCGGTGCGGCACGCGGTGGCTGTGTCCCTCCCTCCCGGTGCGGTTGTGGCTGTGACGAATTGTGTGGTTGCGGGGTGCCCAGGCTACCGACGGTCGCCGATGAAGGCCGTCCAGCCATCAGCGCCTCAATAGTCGCCTCGGTCAATTCACCGGTTGAAGCCAGCCCGGCCCCGCGCTGGAATTGGGATAAAGCCGCCCTGGTTTTGGCGGTTAACTCGCCGGTAGGCTTGCCAACGTCAAATCCCTTTTCAAGCAGGACCTGTTGCACCCACTGCACATCGGCCGAGCCTTTGGGGCCAGCCGCCGCTAGTCCCGAAGCTAGGCACAGCCCCACCGTAGCCCCGATGCACCAACGCGCCCTGTTCAAGCTAAGCCTCCCCGATCACGACTGCGGCGCAGCGCAGTAAGCACCCGATCGTCAGTTCGTTTCGGTTCCGCTACCGAGCCGACCGTAACGTCCGCGAAAATAGATAAGCGGGTTGCCGTCCGCCCGCATTTCGATTGAACGGACCCGGCCAACCAGTATTTCATGGTCGCCGCCGTCATAGGCCGCTTCCATGGTGCAAAGAAGATGCACGAGGCACCCGTCGAGCAGCGTCTCGCCGTCTGGGCCATGGCTTATCGATAAGCCATCCCATCGGCGCTGGCTTGCTGCCGTTGAAAAATTCTGGGACAGTGACTCTTGTTCGGCGGACAGCACGTTTACCGCGAACTCGCGCCCCCTCGTAAGTGCCGGCAGGAAGCGCGAGGTTCGTTGCAGGCAGAATAGCAACAGCGGCGGCTTGAGCGAAACCGAGGTAACGGAATTGATAGTAATGCCGAACGCCGCGCCATCGGCCGGCATAGTCGCGGTCACGACTACCACGCCGGTGGCGAAGCACCCCATGGCGCGTCTGAAAGTCTTGACATCAATGCTCATGGCTGCCCAGGTTTCCCTATCATCCGGGGCGGTCCCAGGATAAATTCGAATTAGACCATGGAGTGCCCGCGCGCAAGTGCCAGTATTAAAATTATTGAAATTAGGGCTGAAGACGTTTCATCCCCTTGGACTTTCGGGGCAGGAGAGTCCGAATTCTATTTAGGATTCGCTCCCTCGTCGAGTGAAATACCCGGATCTCGGCGCGCGTAGGCTCCTTACGGGTTAACCCAGGTAGGGCCAATGGAGCCGTCATTATACCAGCCCGCCAAAAGGGGGGCGATGATCTTACGTGCATTTCTACAATGCTTAAGCCCCTAACATCTACTTAGTGGCGGCATGGTCCGCGCTCATATATGGAGGAGGCGGGTTATGGGTGGTGGGTTTGGGGCGCTCCCATCAAAAATATTGTAACTACGAATACCCCTTGACGCTTCTGTTTTTTGTATCTACACTCTCTTCATGAGTATCACCTTCGACGCTGCCAAGAATGCCCAAAATATCGCTGCCCGTGGCATTCCTTTCGAGATGGCTGAGCGGTTCAAATGGGACAAGGCGTTGGTGGTGAAGGATGATCGAGCCGACTTTGGCGAATATCGCTATCAGGCTCTCGGGCTGATCGAAGGTCGATTGCACATGCTGGTTTTTACTCCGCGTGATGGCGGTATTCGCGTCATCAGCTTGCGGAAGGCCAATGAACGAGAGGTTGCCCGCTATGAATCACTCCCTAATTGACGACGATGCTCCGGAGGCTGACGACGAATGGTTCGTCAAGGCTCGGCTGGCTTCCGAATTTTTGCCGAGCATTCTTTCGGCCGATATAGTCACGGAGATGCTTAAGCCGCGCGGACGTCCCAGGTCCATTGCGCCAAAAAAACTGGTGAGCCTACGGCTTGATGCCGACCTCGTGGAGCGTATGCGGTCGACGGGCGTTGGCTGGCAGTCCCGCGCTAATGATATACTACGCAAGTCTGTGGGGATGTAGCCCCACCTGGCTCCTCCGAAGTGAAAATAATAAACGAGATTGAAATATGAAACCTAAATATGAGACTTAGAACGCTGCGGCGGCCTTGCCTTTGGCCTGAACGGAGGATCTTTAGTGGCCAAAGCGGGTGATGGCGATAAAGCCCCGATTATTGTCAAAAAGAGAAAAGCTGGTCACGCTGCTGCCCATGGCGGCGCGTGGAAGGTTGCCTATGCAGATTTTGTGACAGCCATGATGGCTTTTTTCTTGTTGCTGTGGCTGTTGAATGTCACAACCAGCGATCAGAAACGGGGTGTATCTGATTATTTCGCTCCGTCAAGCGTGTCCCGCGAGAGCAGCGGCAGTGGTGGCGTGTTGGGCGGTCTGTCGCTGACCGTGAAGGGTGCGCTTATATCGGCGAGTTCACCATTGGAGGCCGACGTTCCCGGCACCGGTGCTCCCGGCTTTGCTTCCGAGGAAAGCGAAAATCCTGCCGATGCTGGCGATGAAGGCGGCAAGAAGCAAGACAAAATAGCAAAAAACAATGATGCGGCTCAACCCAATATGAATAAAATGCTGGGTGAATCAGATAAACAATATGTTGATAGGCTCAATCAGGCCGCTGAAAAACTTGGTCAACCCGGTAAGTCCGTCGCCGAGCGGCTCGAGGATTTTTTGCGGCGTCTTTATGAGGCGTCACCTAATTACTTGCGCCAGAAACCCGATGAAAATCGCCTAAATTATCAAAAGCGAATGGATCAGGCGGCTCAGGATCTCAAGCTGCCGGGGCAAAAGCCTGGCGAGGCCCTCGCGGATTTCTCTCAGCGGGTTGCGAACGCAGTAAGCGAGATGCGCAAGGGCCAGGAGGAGGCACAGCAGTTCCAGCAGACGGCCGGGGAAATCCGTCAGGCGATCCAGTCGATTCCAGAACTTAAGGAACTTGCAAAAAACCTAGTCATCGATACTACCCCTGATGGCCTTCGCATTCAAATTATCGATCAGGAGCAGACAGTGATGTTCCAGGCCGGCAGTAATCAAATGTCGTCCCAGGCCCGTGACCTGATGGCGCTTTTGGGCAGGGCGATAGGTAAGCTTCCCAACAAGTTGTCAATCAGCGGGCACACCGATGGCAAGCCTTTCGCCCGTGGTGGCGGCCGTGATAATTGGGACCTGTCGGCTGAGCGAGCCAACGCCAGTCGGCGCGCACTGGTCGCTTCTGGGATCAGTGAGTCCCGGATAGATAACGTGGTCGGTAGGGCCGATCGCGATTTGCTGGTCCCCTCCGATCCGGGATCGCCGAAGAACCGGCGAATCGGCATCGTTCTCTTGCGTGAGGCTAAACCGCCGGGCGGCGGCTAGGGTGAGGCGTTTATTTTTGATCGTCGCCTTAATAGGGGGTATGAGCTTGAACTTTGCGGATATTCCGATGCGGCACAACTCTTGCTGCCATCTGCGGAATTATCCTGTACAATCGGAAACGGCGCGCCCCCGGTGGCTTTGCTTGCGCGGTGATAGGGATACGTTGCCGATAATCCGTGCGTGTTTGAAACCTTTCTTTCGTTTTTCGAATGCCGATCAACGAAGTCAACTTAGTAACAGGAGGCGTGATGTCGATCATCCCGCCGCAGATACGGCCGATCCAGCAGTTTTTCCGGTCCGGACCAATGCCATGCCCCTATCTGTCGGGGCGGATAGAAAGAAAGTTGTTCACGCGGCTTAACGGACCTTATGCGGCTGAGGTCAATTCGACTTTGTCGCGGGCTGGATTTCGCCGCAGTCATGACATTGTCTACCGTCCGGTCTGCCCGAACTGTTCGGCTTGCGTGCCGGTACGGGTGCCGGTGGCCGAATTCGTGCCCAACCGCTCGTTGCGCCGCGTGTTGCGTGCCAACGCCGATCTTGCTGTGGTGGAGGTCGTGGCCGAAGCTACTATTGAGCAATTCGACCTGTTTACCGCCTATCAGCAGGCACGCCACGGCGATAGCGATATGGCGGGCATGTCCATTCTTGATTTTGTGGCGATGATCGGTGAGGGCAGCACCGACACCAGCTTGTTTGAGGCCCGGGATGTCAGCGACCGCCTGATTGCCTGCATCCTATGCGACCGTTTGGCCGACGGATATTCGGCGATCTATAGCTTCTTCGATGCAACCCTTGAACGCCGCAGCCTTGGCAGTTACTTGATTCTTAAACTTATTGAGCAATGTCAGCTACAGGAGCTGCCTCACCTCTATCTCGGCTATTGGATCGAGGGCAGCCGCAAGATGTCATACAAGGCTAGGTTCAGGCCGCTGGAATCCCTTGGTTACGACGGCTGGCATTCCCTGGGTTGAAACCGGCTCCGGTGCAGTTGGTGGGGGGGCGTAAGGAATAGCGGGATCTGTTCGTCGGCGAATTGGGCGAAACTGCGGGGTGGGCGCTGAAGTATGTTCTCGACCGTTGGCGTAATCGCAGCCATCCGCCCGGCCTTCATGAACGTGAACATTTCGGCGATGGCGTCGACCACCGGCATCGGCATCCCGAAGCCAAACATGGCGTCACGCGCCGACTCAACGCTGACTTCAATGCAGCGGATTGGCCGACCCGCAGCCCGTGACAGATGTGACGCCGCCTCATGGCTGGACAGTGCCTCCGACCCAGTCAAATCATAGACCTTCTGCTCGTGTCCTTCTTTGGTCAGGACCGCCGCCGCCACAGCGGCGATGTCCTCGACATCGATATAGCTAACCCGTCCGGTCCCGACCGGATCGTGGAACAGCCCCTTCGTCTTCATTGAGCTGAGGTGGGTGTTGATAAAATTTTGCATGAAGGCGTGGGGGCGGATGTGGGTCCATCCCATGCCGGAACTCTCGACCACCTGCTCGGCCATCCGGTGCCAGCGCCCTAGCTTCAGGTCATCGATATAGCTCGCCCCCAGGCAGGACAGCTTGACGAAGTGCCGCACCCCAGCCTTGACTGACGCCTCAACTAACAGCTTGGTCAGCGTTACCATGTCGGTAACGAGTGGTGCCGCCATGTATACCCTGTCAACTCCGCGTAGCGCCCGGGCCAGCGACTGGGAGTTGGAGTAATCGATCTCGACTGTTTGACATCCAGCTAAACTTCGCAAATCCGCACGCTCCAGCGCAGCCGCCCGGATGGCTTCCCCAGTTTTATTAAGCTCCCGAATCAATGCACGTCCTGTATTTCCTGTTGCCCCCGCGATTAGGATTGCCCCTGACATCGGATTGCCTCCCCTCCCCCTTTGGCCCCGCTATTTCCCGTTATTTGAACGGTTGGGAGCCATATTTGTTTAGTTATCTTGTATTTTACATCAGGCTATTACTCTCACGATTGTAGCTAGATAGGAGTTGGGTCAGGGAACTATATCATAATGCTCAGCGGCCGTCCTGGCACTCTGCCATTGTTCGCTCAACCAACAAGCATGTGTAGCCGTTGTTGAGGCGGAAGCGGTACTGCGAGTCGCGGTGAACCGAGATGCCATTGGAGAACTCCAGCCAGCCGGCGCTATCCAGATGTGCGACGATGCCGTTCGATAAAGTCAGCCCCGGTGACTTGATAATAGCCACGCCATTGCTAAACTTTATGCCGTCTCGCTCAATAGCTTTAGCAGCTAGGCCGTTTGTGCAATTTACGGTACCCAAGCCACTCTCAACACATTTAATTGGTTGAGTCGGATTACCGATTACCATTGCGTACACTGCAACTTCGAGAACATTCATAGCGAACCCTCCGCCAATCTTAAATATACATTAATTTTGCGGACCGGGGCAACGATCCCAGTGTCGCGCCTGAAAGATTAGTCCGCGAATGTCCCCGCCCATGATTCGTGTTCGAAACTTTCCGGCGTATCAAAGTCAGTGATCACTGATAGGTCGTCAAAAGAAATCTCCGTGATCGCCCCGGCATGGTGTTCTAGCAGTGGGCGGGCACCTTGGTCGCCAGTTAGTCCAGCCATTGCGGCGAAATGGCAGCGGTCCCACAATACTGGATTGCCGCGCCGCCCCTGGGCCGTCGGCACGAAGATGGTCTGTCCATAGTTTTGGTTGTAAGCCTCAATAAGGCGATTAAGCACCATTGGCTCAACCAATGGCATATCGCCAAGGCAGATTAGCGCGGCATTGGTGCTTTCCGGCAGCGCCAATATCCCGGCCCGGAGCGAACCGGCCAAGCCGCTGGCGAAATCGGGGTTATGAACGAAGACCACTTGCCGTGCCGCCAGCGCCGACTCGATTTTGGTTGTGTCGGATCCGGTCACTACCAGCACCGGTCGGGCGCGACTCGAGAGAATGTTGTCAACTACCCTGGCGATCATCGATTTTCCGCCGCAATCGGCCAGCAGCTTGTTTACTTGCCCCATCCGTTGCGACCGACCTGCGGCCAGCGTCACGGCCGCCACCTTGGTCCTCAACTGATCAACCTGACAGCAGCACCGGCACCCGCATCTTGGTTAGGACGGAATCGGTGGCGCTGCCCATAACCATGTCGCGCAGGCGGGAGTGACTGAAACAGCCCATGACGATGGCATCGCACTCAAGCTCATCTGCCACCGCCAATATGACATCGCCAGCGTCGCTGTCCGAATTGGAGTCAGGATGGAAATCGGCTTCGACGCCATGGCGCTCTAAATAGACCGATATGTCGGTCGGCTCCGAATCATCGGCGCTGTCGAAACCAACGGTTAGCACCGTAACCCGATCGGCGGCAAGAAGCAGCGGAATGGCATCGCGTAGGGCGCGGCCGGCCTCCGGACAATTTTTCCAGGCCAGCAGTATGTGCCGGCCTGGTGCTTCAACCGACGTGCCCCAGGGCAGCACCAGCACAGGACACGCCGTCTGTCCCGCCAAATGATCGGCCAGTTGCGGTAGCGCCTCGTCCTCAAGGTTTGCCGGATTGGCCTGGCTGACTATCGCCAAATCGGCGAATCCTGCGCGCAGGGCTAAGGTTTTCAAGGGATCACCCTCAATCTCGGTCCAGGAGTAGGAACGGTCAAGGCAGGCGTGGTGAACCTCTTCTTCGATCCGGACCGCGCGTTCAGGGTCGACTGAGCCGGCCGTTCCCCTGAAATAGACCACGTCGAGAAAGGAATCAAAGCGCCGCGCCAGTTCCACTGCGACATGGAGGCGTACCGGATGGCACTCATCGTTGCCTATGTGAAGCAGTATAGTTTTGAAGCACATGATGCCCCCCTCCTTCCCGAAGGCTAACCGTGAGGTGGCCCCGTGGGTCGGGGTCCAAGCTCCGGGACCAGAACCAAGGTAGCGGTGCGGAGGCGACTTTGGCAACAGCAAGGCTCAGGCATTTGCGACATGCGACGATTTTCGACTCAAACGGCATGGACAAATCAATTGCGGCACGCCATGCTTCGAAGGTTCTTATCAGACCAACTGCCAGCCCCACTGCCAGCCCCAATGCCAGCCCCACTTCCAGCTGATAACATGCAAGTCGCCCAGATAGATCAATTCACTCAATTGCTCATGGTTTTGGTGGTGTCCCTATTGCTTGGTATTGCCGCGACTGCGACTTTCTGCCGCACCGTGCCGCAGATAATGGCGCGCCTGTTTCGAACCGTTGAGGCTGAGCAAAAATATCTTGCCCTTCTTAAGGATGGATACACACTTCGCGAACGGGTTCGCTCGTTGCGCAATGAGAGCGATGCGTTCGCCGACCGCCTTTCCTCCCAGGAGACCGTTTTGCGCCGACTCCGACGACAGATTGCGCACGCCAATTCCAGGGTACCCGACCTCATCCATGAAGTCGGGGAACCTCGCTCCGGGAACAATAAGTACTTGGTGCGTCTTTCGGTTGAGTCCACATCGGCGCTGATTCGAACTACATCAGAGCTGTATAACCCGATGTGGCATCATACCAATCTGATTGAGGTTTGGGCTGGCTCACGGGAAGAAGCCCGCCATTTGGCTGAGCTTGCCTATTCCGATAAGCTAGGGTATCAAAAATCATTTATCGAGAGCAATCGGTTGGCTAGTCCTGGCGGGTTGTATTGATTGCGCTCCTGGCCGCCATAATCGCGATGGTGCTAATCGCTTGGCTGTGCGGTTTGGTGGCCCAGTTGCGGCGGGAGGTTTCAAAGGCGCGCAATCGCGGACGGGCCGCACAGGAAAAGGAGCGCAAGCTCGGTCTTCTGATCGGCAATATGCTTGCGGAGGAAAAGGCCTTAGCCAAGCAGATACTGGACCAGGAATCGGCCGCCAGCAATCAACAAAGAGAAGTCGAGGCGATACGGGCTGAGTTGGAGGTTCATCTTGCCGGTGGTCACAACCGTCTTCTTATATTGAGTGTTCGCCGCGCTCCCACCGACCGCGAATGGATTGTCACCCTAGTCAATCAAAACTACATTCGTAACGAA
>JBAXKX010000105.1:0-9431 GCA_037135115.1 Rhodospirillaceae bacterium | reverse complement strand
CTGAATGCGATTAATGTGACGCCAGGCCATTTGCAGGCCGTCATGAGCCAGCGGTTCGGGCGTAACCGGCATCAGCACCAGATGGCTGGCGATCAAAGCGTTAACCGGAAGCATCCCCAGGGCGGGAGGACAATCAATGATCACCACGTCCGTAGCCATGCCCCCCCTAGCCAGTCCACGCCGCAGCGCCAAATGCGGTTCATTTTCCTGCGCCAACTCAAGATCAATTGCCGCCAATTCGTCTATGGCGGAACATATCGAGAGACCGGGGAAGATGGTCGCCTCAGCGGCTTCGGCAAGTGTAGCCTCCCCCTTGAGCACATGATAGCTACCCTTAGCCCCTGTCGGCAGCACACCCAGGCTAGTCGCCGCGTTGCTTTGGGAGTCAACGTCGAATAAAGTAACGGTAAAGCCACTTGCCGCCAAGCAGGTCGCCAGATTTACGCTGGTGGTTGTCTTTCCGATGCCCCCCTTTTGGTTAAAAACCGTAATCACAGTCGTCTCGGCGGCACTGCAAGGAGGCGGCGCCCAAATTACGGAATCGGCCGTGTTCACCGTGTTCGCCTCGTTCGCCGTGTTCGCCTCGTTCGCCGTGTTCGCCTCGTTCGCCTCACTCATGGCAACCACCCGAGCTGGCGCCCGAGAGCGGCCAAGCCGATACCGATCATCCCCCCGACTCCAAAGCCTAGCACGGCGGCGGACCCGGCGGCCGGGCTTCGCCGCTCCGGCACCGGTGGGGACACCTGCGCCAATTCGTCGCCCAGATCGCTCAGCCAGCCGGACGGTGAAGCAGGCGCATCGGCCAAGAACCGCAACGGTGGCGACATCGCCAGATTCCACTCCTGAAGTGTCGCCCGCGCCTTGAGGACATCAAAGCCGGTCGCTACGTTTCCTATAGCCCCCACCCCAGCGACACGCCGCACTGTACGAGCCAGCGCCTCGGTCAGGGCCAGGTACGCTCGAGTAGCTGAACAATACGGGTCGTAAACGCATACCGGAATGTCATGCTGAGACGCCGCTGGTACCTGGGGGTCAAAGGGAATCTCAATCGCCATCATGCTGGACCCGAGTTCGGCGTGCAGGGTGGCCACCAAGGCGGTATGGATAATATCATCGCGAGCCATCGTCAGCACGATGCCCGCCATCTCCAGGCGCGGGTTGATCTTGCTGCGTATGCGCTGAATGTGCCTCCAGGCCCGGTGCAGCCCGTCCCTTGCCATGGGCTCCGGAGTAACCGGCACCAGCACCAGATGACTGGCGACCAGCGCGTTGATCGGCAGCGGCCCCAACGCCGGCGGACAATCAATAATGACGATATCCGCTGCCACGCCACCTGCCGCCAACCTACGCCGTAACAAGGCATGAGGATCGGCCTGAAGGGCCAAATCAATGGCGATGCCAGCCAGTTCATCGGCGGCCCGACATACCGAAAGGCCAGGAAACCGGGTAGGCAAAAGCGTCTGTGCTACCGTAACGCTGCCCTTAAATAGTTCATAGGCACCGGGTGCCGTCATTGCCACCAAGCCTAGACTGGTGGTGGCATTGCTTTGTGAGTCGATATCAATCAAGGCGACACGCCAACCGCCAGCGGCTAGGCAGGTCGCTAGGTTGACGCTGGTGGTGGTCTTGCCGATGCCCCCCTTTTGATTGAACACGGTGACAACTATGGGCTCCATAGACTCCATAGGCTCCTCAAGACGAGAGCAAGCCACCGCCTCGCCACCCCGTTCCATACCCGACGCTACCGCCTGCCGATCCGCTACCGCCTGCCTCTCCGCAGCCGGTTCTTCGTCATTTTTCATTTTCGACTCTGACCTGCAACTCTTTTCCGAATTATGGTCGGAAAATCCAGCGTTTGCAGTAAGAAAACAAGCGGCCAAGTTGACATTCCGCCTCGCTTGACTTTTCCCGCACCCCGCACGATGGTGAAACTACGCCAACGCTAATGCCGGGGCCATGGAGAATACCATATCAGATGCCTCGACAGCTCCCGATGACGAGCTGGCCGCGCAGGGGCTCACGCCGCGCCAGTTAGAGATACTGTCGCTGCTCACCGCCGGCAAAGCCAACAAGGAAATCGCCAACCAACTCGGCATCGGTCTTGGCACCGTCAAACAGCATGTCGTGGCGCTGTTTCGCAAGCTGAGCGTGACCAATCGCGCGATGGCCGTATCACGAGGACTCGAGATCGCGCGCGCATCAGCCACCGATGTTTTACGGACAGCCGGGGGCAAGGCCGGAGCCGCAAGCGACAACATCGAATTGCGGCCAGTGACATTGCTCAGCCTAGGCTGTCACGTGGAAAACGGGGCCAAAGCTGGCACGACGGCCTGGCAAGATCTCCAAAGTGCGGCAACTAACGCAATCCAATCCGTTGATTCAGTACTGATCGGCCGTCCTGGACGCGGTGTCGACATTATTTTCGGCCTGCACTGCGTCAATGACCGCGACGCCGTTCAGGCTGAGATGATGGCCCGCGACGTATTCACACGCTTAGCTGCAGGATACAACTTAGGTCCGAGCGTCAGGCCCCGTATCCGCGCGGCCCTGGTCAGCGACTATCTACTGGCCTCGATTGGCCGACTCGGGGGCTGGACTGGCGAGACCGTCGCCGGTCGCTTGATTGCCCATGCCCGAGCCATCCTTGACCACACCCCGGCCGATTGCCTCAGCACCGATACAGGGACGCAGCGCCTGCTGGCCTTCGCTCGACGCGCTGTGGAACCGCGCCATCCGCCGCTGCCGAGCAGACCAGTTATCAGCCCACTGCTAACTGATAACGCAGCCACGCCCGAAAACCTACATATTCTCCTAAAGCCTCCCCCGATCGGCCGCGCGACCGAACGCGCCGCCCTCGCCGCCCAAATCAATGCCCTACGCAACGGGCAAGGCGGCGTGGTCTGGATCGAAGGCGAAATAGGCATGGGTAAAACTACCCTGGCAAGAATAGTTGCTAATGAAACTGCGGCCTCCGTTAGCTGGCTGCAATGCTGTTGCGGCCCAATCGGGCCTTCACCGCTGGCTGTACTGGCGCGGCAGCTCACCACCCCGCCAGTCGCGGCCGACATCATCCCGGCGCTGGCCCGTTTGCTGCGGCATCAGTGCTTGGCGCTAATAATTGACGATGTTCATGCCGCAGACGAGGCGGAAATCCGGATTCTGTTGGAGTTATGTGCAATTTCGTCAACCATGCCACTACTGCTGCTTGGTATAGGCCGGCGATTGGAACCGGCAGCATTGGCAGCTGCGCCAGGAACGCGACTTCACCTGGGACGAATGACAACGGGAGAAGTCCGCACTCTGATCGAAAGGGACTCCGAAGGGCACCTCTCGGCGCCTGCGCTGGCCGACGCTGTTGAACTCGCTGCCGGAGTACCGCTATTTGCCTATGAGCTAGCCTGGGAAGCCCGGTTCGGATCAAAATGTGACGCAGTTGGTAAACAAAACCTTCTTCCACTACCATTGGTTTGTTTGGTAGTATCACGTCTCGATTGCTTGGCCCTTGATCGCCTAGTGCTTAAGATCGTCGCTTGGCGACAGCCGGTTACGGCGCTGGCCGTCGCCCAGATATCAGGCGAGGGGAATCAGGCGACGGCGACTGAGCTAAAGCGAGCTGTCGAGGCTGGTGTAATGACGCAGGAGCACGGGAACCATGGCGCAATAAGCCGGGGCGACCACTTCCGGATTAGCCATCCGCTGATCGCTGCGGTGCTTCGCCAAGTCATGCCGGCATCGACTGATAAGAATTAAACCCGGAATTATACCCGGGACCAAACAGAGGATAATATAGTGCTTGGACATAAGGACCGAGACAGACCTGTAATGCGGCTGCCCAGGGTTCAAAAAAGCACGGCTGCATCGCTCCTGGTTGCCTGCTCGGTTACCTGCTTGATGGCCTGCTCGGTAGCACCCGACTTCCAGCGACCGGAGGCGCCGATCCCGGCGGCCTTCCGCGCCGAATCATTGGAAGCTGCGGAGGCGAGGCCGCCTTCACGCTGGTGGGAGGCGTTCGGGTCTGATGAGTTGAATGCCCTTGAACTGACGGCGCTCGCAAACAACCGAGATGTCCAGGCGGCAATAAGCCGGATCGCTGCAACGTCGGCGCAAAGCGAGGTTGCTGGCAGCAGCCTCATGCCACTGGTCCAGGCGGTGGCGACGAATCAACGCCGGGCACCCAAGGGCGGCGGTATGGCCACCGTTACGGGCGCGGGACAACAAAGCGGTGGCTCGGATTCCACCTATCAGGCCGGCCTTCAGGCCAGCTATGAGATTGACCTGTGGGGCAAAAACCGTGAGGCCATGGCATCGGCCCTGGCCAACGCAGAGGCCAGCGTGTTCGATCGCGAAGTAGTAGCCCTGACCCTAACAGCCGATATCGCAAACGGCTATTTCCAATACCTGTCGCTGAACGACCGCATCGTCGTCGCCAATAACAACATTAAGAACATGAGGGAAGTTCAAAAAACGATCGCCAAACGCATCACTTTCGGCGAAGGAACCGAACTCGAACGCGCCCAACAGCGCAGCGTTTTGGCTCAGGCCGAAACGATTGTACCGGTGCTAGAACTGCAAAGGGACCAAGCCTTCAACCGCATCGCCATCTTGCTTGGCCGCGCCCCTGAGAACCTCACCATCACCGCCAAAACGCTGGAGGGATTAAAAACGCCAGTGGTGAAGCCGGGCCTGCCTTCCGACCTGTTGCAACGCCGCCCCGACATCCAAAAGGCCGAGGCCACTCTGATTGGAGCCAATGCCGACATTGGGGTCGCCCGAGCGAGACTGTTGCCGACATTCGGCTTGACGGCTCAAATGGGAATAGGCAGCACCATTCTCAAACTGGCGATATCCCCGGCCGGTTTTATTTACCAAGCTGCAGCCAGCCTGACCGAAACGCTATTTGACGGGGGCAAGATCGCCAACGAAATCGCTTTTGCCGAAGCCCATTACCGCGAAATGGTGCAGATTTACCAAAAGGCGGTCCTGCAGGCGCTCCAGGATGTGGACAACGCCTTGGCCTCCGTCCACTGGACGACCATCCAAAAGCAGGCGCAGGCTCAAGCGGTCAGCTATTCGCGTCAATCTCACGAACTCAGTGCCAAGGCCTTCAAGGTCGGCACCACCGACTATCTGTCTGTGCTGGAAAGTGACCGGACCAGATTCACCGAGGAGGACAAGGACGTCCTAGCCAAACAGGCTCGCCTCATCGCCTCCGTTGACCTTTTCAAGGCGCTTGGCGGTGGTTTCGAACTTGCCGAAAAGGCCGCCGAGCCGGTAGCTGTACCGTGACCCTTCCAAATCGGAACCCAACCATGCGCTCGATATCCAGAATTGCCCTCCCGCCCTTGGCCGGGCTGGCTATGAGCCTAGCCGCCTGTTCGGTCCCATGTGACCGAGTCCTGCCCATGAGTATTGGCCGACCGGAAGCCGTCGCTCCGGCAGCGGCATCGCCCCAAGACTGGCTTTCTGGGGACCGGCGTCCTGGAGACCGGCGTCCTGGAGACTGGCGCATAACACGCCGCGACGAGCCACTCGACCGCAGAGTCGTGCTGGTCGGGGAAGTTGTTCCCCAGCAACCAACTGCATCGCCCGGCTGTCTGGTGCCCGAAGCCTCGGTTCGGCTGGGAAGCCTAGTTGACACCTCGAACGCCCTTGTCCGCCACGAATTGCATGTTACCGAATTCATGACTTCCACAGGATGGCACTACTGGAACACCGCCCAGCTCGCAAACGGCGCGAAACTGGTTTTCCACGGAATCGACCGAAAGGTTGGCGAGTGCTCCAGCCTGAGCATCATCGGTTGCCGTCACAATGAAAGCTTTTCCGTGGAGTTGCCAGATTCACTGCTGCGCGACCATGCCGACAAGGGCATGACCATCGAGACCGGCTCGACCGATGGCCATAACGGTGCCATTGAGCTTCTTTCCGACCAGCTCACAGATCAACTCGCAGCTGTGGACGCCTTCCTGCGGACACTTAAGCCACAGCCGCCACGATAACCTTTCCAAGCCCGGCGGGCCGGCTTGCCAGGGCCATAGAGCACTGTGTTTACGCTCTTTGCCACCAATGGTAACGGCAGGCCCCGAGGTTCCGGCCGCTCCACAGTCACCGCAACCCCGTCACCGGTCCAGCGGTACGACGCCCAATGTGGTATACCCGCGCCGGTATGCGCGGTCGCCTTGATCGGCAGGGCACCGCCCACAGCTAGTTCTGGCGATCCAAAACGCACAATCATTGGTTGCGGCGAATAGTCATTTGGAAAATCTCGCGTCGGTATCGCGCCATAGAGTTCAACGAAACTCACGACCGAGGTCGCCAGACTGTCAGCGGACTCGGGAAACCGCAGACCGCCCGCGTCGATCCAGGCATGGGCTCCGGCATCATACATCAGCAAGTCCGCCCACCAGCCGCGACCATCCTCCGCCGCCCGGCGCACCAGCAGGAACTCGTAATCGCCACCCCGCCACCGGTAGGGCAACCTGACACCGACGAACGCCCCCTCACCCGACTGGTTTGCAGTGAGAGCCGTACTCCAGCCCCCACTCGCTGACCGGGCATCCGCCTTGCCCCCCTCCCCCCAGCGAGAAAACAGCACGCCAGGCCCAGAATCAGCACCATTGCGGTCGTCGTGGAGATCCGTTTGCAATCCAAAATAGAAAGCAGTATTGCCGATATGACCAAAGACAACGGCCAAAAAAATATTGGAATGGTCCTGCAAGCTCCCGGTGACGGCAATTCCCGTGCGAAGGCCACGGAACGGCAGCGGCTGAGGGTAGTCGAAATAAATATCGGCGAGATGCCAAGGCAACGACTTCCAAGGCCCACGGGCTTGAACCACATTTGGCGGTGCCAGGACCAGAACGAGAACTAGGGCCAGCACCAGTTCCACCAAAACGAAAAGCCAGCGCAACCGTTTCATGCGCGCCTCTGCGCCACGTGGGCCGACAGGGCCCGGCCCACCCGCGTCAGCACTCCCTCCCAGTCGCCGTGGCGATCTTGGCGTAGCATCCGCACGGTGGGATAGGCCGGAAAAATCTCCCCCGCCGGCGGCCATAACCACTCAACCCGGTGCGGCAAAATAACCCAGGCCTCCCGACCAAGCGCACATGCTAAGTGTGCAGCGACAGTATCGACGCCAATATATAGGTCGCAAGCGGCCAGAACCGCCGCCAACCCATCCAAATCCTGGTCGGGATCAAGAACTGGCACGACTTCGAGTTTAGCGCTGGCGGCCCTGCCTTCGACCAGCTCGTCCGCCGCCGCTCTAACCTGGACCACAACGAACCGCACGCCTGGAACCGACAGGATAGGCTTCCAATCCTTAATAGCCATCGGGCGCGGGGCATCGGCAACGGCCAGTGCCGGCCGCCATGCAATCGCGACCAGCAATTCGCTGTCGCGCCTCAACAACTTACGGAATACTGCGGATTTTTCGGGATCGGCAAGTAGAAATGGAAACGGCGTCGCCTCGAAACCCCGTCCTGTGACTGCGGCCAACGAGCCGAAGGGGCAAGCCACATCCCCAGTAAATCCAGGCAGCGGGGCACTTGTCCGCGCGATCATCAGCGCTGCGGGAAACGAACGCGCCATCAGCGGGACCAACCTTGGCGCACATTCCACAGTGACTGTTCCGGCACTGGAAATCACCAAGGGAAGGTGACGGGCGAACATCACCTCATCGCAAAGCCCCTGCTCGGCCCACAGCAAAAGATGGCGCCCCGCCAGTGGTTCGCCCTGCCAGCGCTCTAGCTCGCCATATCGGAACTGCGACTGCATATGGCTACGTTTCCAACGCCACTCGTACTCGATCCAACCTTCATGCCGTCCCCCGCTAATCATGACCAAGGCCAGGGAATAATGAATAGCCGCGTCGTCGGGGGCCATTTCGATAGCCTGACGCGCCGCATTTTCGGCTCCCGCCAGATCCATCCGGCGGTAGCGTATCCCGACCATAAAACGCAAATAACGCAACTCCTGCCGAACAGCCGCCGCCTGCTCCAGCGAGACCTCCGCCTCTTCCCACCTTCCCATCAGATCCAGAACAATGGCCCGACCGTACAAGGCTTCGGCCCGGTAGGCTTGCTCCTTGGCTGCTAACTCATAAGCGTCGGCCGCCTCCTGATTCCGCCTGAGCTTGAGCAGTACGTTGGCCTTGCCGAAAGCCGCATTAGCCAATGTGGGTTTTTCCGCCAACGCCTCATCGAACGCAGCGATGGCTGCCTCGTCCTTACTCTCCTTGGCCAAAGCGCGAGCCCGCTGCAACGGCGTGGCGCCCACCCCCAATTCCTCGTCGGGAGATGAAAACCGATCATGCCAAGGTGGCCCAATCGTCCGATCCTCAATCGTCCTGGCCTTAAAACTGACGCCCGAGACCGCTTCAAACGACTCTAGGGTGCGGCGGTGGCCCAACCCATAGCATTCGATATCCTTAACAATGTCGGAGTCAGAGCAAACATCCATGCGAAACAGGTGGCGCAGCCGCTTTGCCGCCTTACCGCTCAGAGTTCCCCAATCCTTGTTATCCTGCCAGTGCCGACGCCGGGCATGACCATAGTCATGGTAAACAACATTCCGGTTGGGAGCGAAAATATCCCAGCCATGTGTCCAGAGTCTAACCGCCAGCGTGATCTCCTCGCCGGTAAAATAGAGATGCGGGTCATAAGGAACCTCCCGGACCACGGCCGAGGACGAGAAAAACAGGCCGCCACTACAAAACGGTCTGGCGAATGGCCGGGACGGCGCGTTCGCTAGGGGAAACATCTGGGAACGAAGAGCGACGATACCCTGCTTATCGAAATGTCGAGGAAGCAGCACCGGGAGTGAGCCTCGATGCAACGTGTCGGGCGGAGTGTAAGCGGGCGGGTAGGTCGACAGCACAGATCGCGCAGACGGGCACTGAGCCAACATCGCCAACAGTATTTCGTCCCAATCCGCTTCAAAGCGCATATGGCTGTCAATTTGGAGATAATACTCCTCCCCCTGCCACAGCGACTGCACCTGATGGCGCGCCCAACAAGCGCCCAAGCTGTCGAGGGCGTTGAATTCAACAACCCGGCACTGGTTTCCGCGAGATCCAAATAAAAAGCAATCATCGTCCTCGCCAGCCAAGTATTGCCAGCACAAACCGACCACTACCCGATCAGGCAACGCTGCCTTCTCAAACAGGTCTTTGATCGTCCATTGGCATTCCGGATCACGGTAGGAAGCGATGCTGACGAAAATGCGAGGCACGGCAGCAGTCATATTCACACCCCACTGCGCTCACACAGCAACGCCCCAAAAGAAGGGGCGTTGCACGAGGCCTTCAAGAACGGCTGCTACCAATGAACCTTGTCGGCATGACTGTGGGCCGGGTCGGAACCACTGGGGGCTGCGGTAGCCGAAGTGTCGGCGCCAGAACCATGCTCCACTGGGGTTCCAGCGGTTGTCGAATG
>JBAXKX010000104.1:0-9484 GCA_037135115.1 Rhodospirillaceae bacterium | reverse complement strand
TCGATATGTTGTGGCATTGTGAGTTTCCATAACATCTCATCTCCGGCAACGATCTACATGTTGAGCCGTGGCACCGAAGCGGGATATGATTCTGGACGGAACGCTTAGCCAAGATCACGGCACCGACCGTAAGGCAGTGGGATTGACAGGGCAAAATGCGCGCGGAGAACATCAACCCCGCCATTCTAAGCTGGGCACGGGAAACCGCTGGGCTCAGCCTTGGTGAAGCGGCCGAGAAGCTCGGGCTGTCCTCTGGCCCATCGGGGACGGCTGCGGAAAAACTGGAAGAGCTTGAGCGCGGCCAGCATTTCCCGACGCGCATCCAACTGCTCAAATTCGCGACCGTCTACCGTCGTCCCCTGACCACGTTCTATCTCAAGCATCCGCCGGTCAAGGCTCCACGCGGTGCGGACTTCCGCACGCTCCCCGCTGCGGTGTCAACGCGCGACAACGCCCTGCTTGATGCCCTGCTGCGGGACATAAGAGCACGACAGGAAATGGTCCGCAGCCTTCTTGAGGACGAAGGCGAGGCGATTGACCGACCCTTCGTCGGGTCGGTGTCGGTCAGCGATGGCGTTCAGGCCGTGGGCAAGAGCATCGGCGCGGCGATCGGCTTCGATATCACAGCGCCCCGGCGCCATACCAACCCAGACGACCTGTTTCGCGAACTCCGGAACCGGGTCGAAGCCATCGGCGTGTTTGTGCTGCTGATCGGCGACCTCGGTTCCCATCACTCAATGATCGGGGAAAAGGTCTTTCGCGGCCTCGTAATCGCCGATCCAGTCGCCCCGTTCATCGTTATAAACGACCAAGACGCCAAGGCCGCCCGCTCGTTCACCCTGCTTCACGAGCTGGCTCATATTTGGCTGGGAAAGAGCGGGGTCAGCGGCGCCGCCGAGGATGTTTCCGATAACACCCCAAGCGGTCAGATCGAGCAATTCTGCAATGACGTAGCCGGAGAATTCCTGCTCCCGAGCCACATTCTTCGCGATCATCAGCCCTCTTTCGATGGCAACTACAAGGAGGCAGTCGCGGCAGCGGTCGGGCAGGTCGCCCGCGACTGGGGCGTCAGCGAGGCGATGGTGGCCTATCGGTTCAACCGGTTCGGCTGGATCACCGGAACCGTCTATCGGGAGCTGGCCGGTGATTACGCCGCGCGCTGGCACGCCGTAAAGGCCAAGCAAAGGGAGAAAGCCCGCGAGACCGAGGGCGGCCCGACCTTCTATGTGGTTCGACGCCACAAGCTGGGGCATGCACTGCTCGATATCGTCCGTCGAAACCTCCGAGATGACATGCTCACCCACACCAAAGCGGCGAAGGTGCTTGGGATCAATCCCGGTGCCGTCGAGCCGATGCTGCGCGGTTTCGAGCAGGGTTTCGGTGGGCTGACACCCGACGGGAGGAGATGACGGGTGCTTTATCTCCTTGACGCCAACGTCCTTATCCGCGCCCACGAGGACTACTATCCGATTGACCGGGTTCCTCAATTCTGGGTTTGGCTACTCGGACTGGCGGAAGCGGGGCACGCCAAGCTTCCCTTCGAGATTTATCACGAAATCGCGGTTTCGACCGGACCACTGAAAGATTGGGTGTCCTCATCCCAGGTAAAGAAGGCACTGGTTCTTGAGGAGGAGGTTCACCCCGACCTATTGCATCGGGTGCTGACCCAGGGATACGCACCAGACCTTGACGACAGCGAACTGGTAAAAATCGGCTGCGACCCAATGCTGGTCGCTTATGGGCTGGCGGATTCATCGAGGGTGGTTGTCACCAAGGAAGTTTCGAAGCCTTCCAAGCAGCGGGCCAACCGAAAGGTTCCGGACGTGTGCAACAATGTGGGGGTCAAATGGGCGAAAGATTTCGACTTCTTCCGCATCATGAATTTTCGCATTGGCTAACGCACTAACCTCGCCGTCGGCACAGTTTGCCACCTTACTCTGGCGCTATTGCCAACCTATGATAGCTCAACGTCGGTGGTGATGCGGGGTCGGCCAGGTAGTGTAGACCTAATGTAGCGATATTTTCTTTCAACAATATCAAGGCATTTCACCTCATCGTTTGCAACTCCGAAGGCAGAGGTCGCACGTTCGAATCGTGTCGGGTCCGCCAATCTTTTCAAGGGGTTAGCCCAACGGCTAACCCCTTTTTGCTGCCCAAAAAGGGTAGTCAACGACCGTAGCCTATCAGCTTGTGGTGGTGAAGATCATGCACGCGAAGGCGCCAGCGCAGTCCATACAACTGGCGCCCATAGGCCGGTCACATCGAGCTTCTCGATTTAATCCACTGAAGCCAGCGGTCTGAGATTGGAAAACCACACGACTTTTATACACTGGGCAGAGAATAGAAACGCGCCGACGTTTAGGCCACCCCGGGGGGTGGGTCGGTCGCCCTGAGCTGGACGCCAGCCGCCTTGCCCCCGAACGGCTGACCCGCGCCAGCGAGGCGCGCCACCGTCTTGACCTCCGACCAGCAAGGGCGTTCAATCCATCCCCAGGCCGTCCAGCGGCGGGGGGAGCGTCTGCTGAGGGAGAGCAATCAACCAAGCGGCGTGCTGCCCCAGGTGCTGCCCCGACCTTCCGGCGTCAGGCCGGGCGCCTCGTCCTGGCTCGTGTGGGGCGCGGCTCCGACTTGGCAGCGACGACGCGCGGCGGCGTCATGTCCATGGCGAGGATACGGTCGAGCACCTCGGGAGCGGTCACGTCGTTCAACACGAGCCAGCGCCGCCGCAACTCAGCCATAGCCCCGACTCGTCCGTTGGCCGCGAAGCCTCGGTGAACGGCGGTGACATCCTCCTGGAGCACTGAGGGCATCCGGTTGGGTCTCCGATGATGCCTGATGCCATGCGACAGCAGGACTCAGGGATGCGCTTCATGCACACCCGGTGTTGCCGGGGTGTTGCCGGGGTGTTGCCGGGGTGTTGCCGAGCTACTGAGGCGACGCCGGAAACACCCGCTAACCCCTTGATAAATTGGCGACCCCAGCAGGACTTGAACCTGCGACCCCGCGCTTAGAAGGCGCGTGCTCTATCCAGCTGAGCTATGGGGCCCTGCATCGCCGCGACATTTATCGCATTTGTCTGGACGGGCCAGCGTCAGTTACCGCGTTTGACTTTGAACTTATCAATGTAACTGTTGACACGGAAATTCCGTACGGCTGTTTCCTGGACGGTATAGGTCAGGCCATTGCGCTCAGCGTAGGCGACGGCATCACCCTTACTTTGAAAGCAAAGCCGTATCTGGTTGAGGGTATCGCCTGAACTCACCCACCCCATCATTGGCTCCGGCTGCCGCTGCGTAGCCGGTTCATACTCGAGAACCCACCCAAGAGTTCTGCCAACGGCTGACTGGTTGGCGGGAAGGCTTGGCTGTGAGATGCGGACGTTCAACATTCAGCGTCTCCGAAGCTGGCGAAATAATAAATACATGGCAACGCGGCCACCTTAACATATGACCATGTGCGAGCGCGCATCTTAACATGGACACGCATCTTTGCCTATCGTTCATCACCGCCGCTGTCAAGCACCCAGTCACCGATTCTGAAACATCAACGTAACGGTGCAGGGCCGGGCCAGGGATGGGCGCATAGCCAGGGATAGGCGCATAGATTGATTAAGAATGCCAGGCTCCAGGGGGCTTGACGTTTGGGTTATGAACGGGGTAAGATTCCCGTGTTTTGCGTCCAGTCGCCGCTGAAACCGCTACTGATGCCCGATATACTTATTTCCTGAAGGGCGGTACCTTAGGGAAACAGCATGAAGCCCACGCTATCTAGGCCGCCAGGAAGACATAAGCCCAGGAAGACATAAGCCCAGGATGTTACGAAATTTGGCCGGTCATAAAGTAACCTTAGGTCTAAGTACGTTGATGAACCGTCTCTAACAGCCCTTAACCGACGCACTGATTTCACCCGATTTAAAAGTGAGCTCCGATGACGAATCTTTTGGTTACCGGCGGTGCCGGTTATTGCGGCAGCGTACTAGTTCCGCAACTCCTTGATCTTGATTATCAAGTCACGGTATATGACATATTGTACTATGGCAACCAACTGCCGCAGCATCCTAAGTTGAACGTGGTCCAGGGCGACATCCGGGACACTGCCAAGTTCGCAGCGACAGTCAACGGGCACGACGCCGTACTGTCGCTGGCCTGCATCTCCAACGACGCCTCGTTTGAGCTTGACGAGAACCTGTCGACCTCAGTCAATCTGGAGGCTTTCGAGCCGATGGTGTTGGCGGCCAAGGCTGCAGGCGTCAAGCGCTTCGTCTACGCCTCGTCTTCGTCGGTCTATGGCGTATCGGAGAGCCCTGACGTAACCGAAGACCATCCGCTGGTGCCGCTGACCTTGTACAATAAGTACAAGGGCATGTGCGAGCCCTTGCTCAAGAAGCACACTAGTCAGGACTTCGTGGGCGTCATCTTCCGCCCGGCCACGGTCTGTGGCTATTCTCCTCGCCTGCGTCTCGATCTGTCGGTTAATATATTGACCAACCACGCCATCACTAACAATAAAATCACGGTATTCGGTGGCAGCCAGATGCGGCCTAATCTGCATATTCAGGACTACGCCGACCTGTGCAAATTGTTGCTTACCGCACCTGCCGATAAGGTCCAGAATGAAACGTTTAACTGCGGTTACGAGAATATGTCCATCATGGACATCGCTTTGATGGTCAAGAAGGTTGTTACCGAGGAATTCCCCGGTCGCCCCGATATCGAAGTCGTGACCACACCGACCGATGATATCCGGTCCTACCACATCAATTCGGGCAAGATTAAACGGGCGCTAGGTTTTGCTCCTCAATACTCGATTGAAAAGGCGGTTCGCGACCTGTGCATGGCCTACAAGGCCAATAAAATTCCCAACAACATGACTGACGACATTTACTATAACGTCAAGCGTATGAAGGCGCTGAAGGCCGCATGAACAAGCCGATCGTCGTTGTCACCGGTGGGGCCGGGTTCATCGGCTCCCACATGGTGGATTTGTGTGTGGACCGGGGCTATCGGGTCCACGTCGTCGATAACTTGGTTGGGGGCCGTACCGCCAACCTCGAACACCACGCCAGCAATCCTGATGTGGTGTTCGAGCAGAAGGACATCCGCGCGATCGAACCCGGCGACGCCTTGTTCAAGGGTGCCAGCCGCGTGATCCACTTCGCCGGTATTGGCGACATTGTACCCTCGATCGAGCGACCGACCGAGTACATGTCGGCCAATGTGCTGGGCACAGTTCATGTGCTGGAAGCTGCGCGCGCGGCCGGAGTGACCAAATTTGTCTACGCCGCCTCGTCATCATGCTATGGATTGGCCGCGACTCCTACCCGTGAAGATCACCCCATCACACCTCATTACCCTTATGCGCTGTCAAAATATCAGGGTGAGCAGGCAGTGTTTCACTGGCACAACGTTTACCATTTGCCGGTAAATGTTATTCGCATATTCAATGCTTATGGCACACGCTCGCGAACATCGGGGGCCTATGGTGCAGTGTTTGGCGTGTTCCTCAAACAAAAACTCGCCGGCAAGCCGTTCACAGTTGTCGGCGACGGCACACAGCGCCGCGACTTCCTTTACGTAACCGACGTGGCCCGGGCCTTTCTTGCTGCGGCCGAGACCGATCGGGTAGGGCGGATCTATAATCTTGGAGCGGGCAACCCGCAGACAGTCAATCAACTGGTCGCGTTACTGGGAGGTGAGGTTGTCTACATTCCCAAGCGACCCGGTGAGCCTGACTGCACCTGGGCTGACATTACCAATATCACGACGGAACTTGGGTGGCACCCGGAAGTTTCGTTCGAAGAAGGGGTGATGCGAATACTCGCACAGATTGATTATTGGCGTGATGCGCCACTGTGGGATCCAGAATCGATTGCCAAGGCGACTCGGACTTGGTTCGATACATTATCAAACAATTAGAACTACGGATCTATGTGGGCGGGGGTTAGCAATGGTTGATGGTAAGTACCGTTCAAAGATTAAGACCGTCGAAGAGTTAGTCGAGCTGCTTGGTGCGCCGCCCCGGGGCAAAAAGGTTATCATGTGCCATGGCACCTTTGATGTCGTTCATCCCGGCCACGTCCGTCATCTTATGTACGCCAAGGACAAGGCGGCGGTTTTGGTCGCCAGCCTGACCTGTGATGCCCACATCGCCAAGGCGAATTTCCGCCCGTTTGTACCCGAATATCTTCGGGCGCTTAACCTTGCCGCTCTTGATATGGTCGATTACGTTGTGATTGACCACAACCCGACCCCACTCGAAAACCTTAGTAAGATCAGACCAGACTACTTCGCAAAGGGCTATGAGTACGTCTCATCAGGGATGCACCCAAAGACCAAGGAAGAAAAAGACGTACTTGATGCGTATGGCGGCGAGATTATGTTCACGCCTGGCGACGTGGTCTATTCCTCATCTAAACTGATTGAGCTGGAACCGCCCAAAATTTCCGCCGAAAAGTTGGTTGCTCTGCTTGAGGCTGAAGGTTTAACCTTTGCCGATATTAGGGCGGCGCTCGATCGCATCCCCGGCACCAAGGTCCATGTCGTCGGAGACACCATCGTTGACAGCTATACCGAAACCGCGATGATCGGGGGCCAGACCAAAACCCCGACCATGTCGGTGCGTTATGAGGGGCAACGAGATTATGTCGGTGGAGCCGGCATCGTGGCCAAGCACCTGCGGGCGGCCGGAGCCGATGTGACCTTCACCACCGTGCTCGGCGACGACCGCTGGCGCGATTTTGTACTTGCCGACTTGGCCGAGGCGGGAGTCAAGGTCAACGCCATCATCGACACCACCCGCCCGACCACCAACAAGAACGCCATCATTTGCGGCGACTATCGCCTGCTCAAGATCGATACCCTCGACAATCGCTCGATCTCCGAAAAAATCCAAGCACGCTTTCATGAGGCCATCAGCGCCACCATGGTTGATTGCGTGGTGTTTTCGGATTTCCGTCATGGCATATTCAATCGGGCAACTATTCCCGGCATGATCGCCGCCATACCGGAAGGCGCATTTCGAGTGGCCGACAGCCAAGTGGCAAGCCGCTGGGGCAATATTCTAGAGTTTCAAGGTTTCGACCTTCTGACCCCCAATGAACGTGAGGCGCGTTTCGCGCTGGGCGATCAGGATTCGGTAGTGCGGCCCTTAGCGCTAAAACTCTATCTTGAAGCGAACTGCAAGAACCTCATTCTTAAAATGGGCGAAAGAGGCTTGCTGGCTTACCGGCAACGCGACAACTCCCAGGATTTGCGCTCGTTTTTTATCGTGGACAGCTTTGCCGAACATGTTAAAGATGCGGTTGGGTCGGGTGATGCCCTGCTTGCCTACGCCGCCCTGACCGAAGTTGCCACCCGCAATACGGTGCTGTCGGCGGTGATCGGTGCCTTCGCCGCTGCGGTAGAGTGTGAATTTGACGGCAACATTCCGGTTACGCCCGCCGATATCATCAAGAAAGTCAACCGAGTCGAACGCAGAACCCAATACCAGATGGCTGATCCGGATTGAAATATCGATTGAAACATTACCACATCTAGCCAAGCCTGTGACCGGTAAATAAAGCACATGATGAAAGCCACATGATGAAAGCGATTGTCATCGGTCTTGGTGTCCAGGGCTACAAGCGTAGAAAATTCGCCGGGGCCGATTATGTCGCTTCGGTCGATCCGGTCAATGCCGAAGCTGACTATAAGTCGGTGGCCGATGTGCCTTTGTCCGCTTACGACACAGCTTTATGCTGCATTCCTGACGAACCGAAGGTAGATATTCTTGGTTATCTGTTAGCCAACGGCAAGCATGTTCTGGTGGAAAAGCCGTTATGGGCACCGTCCAGCGACGACATCGCCCGGCTGGAGGATTTGGCGCGGGCCAAGGGGCTGGTGTGTTACACCGCCTATAACCACCGGTTCGAGCCCCATTTCATGCGGGTGCGCGACCTTCTGGCTTCGGGAGAACTGGGTCGCATCTATCGCTGCCGGATGTTTTATGGCAACGGGACCGCACGCCTAGTACGGGAAAGTGCTTGGCGTGATCGGGGGGCAGGAGTGTTGCCCGACCTTGCCTCGCATTTGCTCGACACTGCAGAATTTTGGTTCGGCCCCCAAGGCCCGGATTACCGGGTTACGTCGGTCAATTGCTTTGAAAATAGCGCACCCGACCATGTCGTGATCGCCAATGACAGCGTTAGCCCCAGGCTTGAATTCGAAATGACGCTGCTACAGTGGCGCAACCACTTCACCTGCGACATACTGGCGGAGAAGGGCTCGGTCCATATTCGCTCGCTTTGCAAGTGGGGGCCGAGCATCTTCACCAAACGCACCCGCGTCCTGCCCTCGGGCCGTCCGCCAGAGGAGGAGATCACCTTGGTCCAGGATGATCCGACCTGGGCACTGGAATACGCGCACTTCAAGACGCTGTGCGCCTCCGGTGCCACCACTGATCTGGGCAGGGATATCCGGCTCAATCGCACCATCGGCGACCTCAGCGCGCAGGCCTTGAGGGGGATAAATCCATGAACTCGAACCCGAACGCAAGCGCGAAACCGAACACTCCCACCGTCGGCTTCGTCGGCATGACTCATCTTGGTATCAATTCGGCGGTTGCCGGGGCCGAGCGGGGATTCCAGATGGTTTGTTTCGATACCGATCACCAATTGATCGCTCGTCTGGAACGGGGCGAGATGCCGGTAGTGGAACCCGATCTCGACGAGATGGCCGCCCGCAACCGCTCCCGTATTACCTTCACGGCCGACCCTGCGCGATTATCGGAATGTGATGTCGTCTATGTCGCCCCCGATGTCGCTACCGACGACGAGGGCCGCAGCGACCTCGCCAGCATTAATAATTTGCTCGACACTGCCTTTGACCATACTGGCCCGGATACGGTGCTGGTGGTGCTTTCCCAAGTGCCGCCCGGCTATACCCGAGCCCGCCAACGCCCCGGCCGAACCCTGATCTATCAGGTCGAAACGCTGGTCTTTGGCTGCGCGATCTTGCGCGCCCTCAACCCCGAGCGCACCATCATCGGCCTTGCCGAGCCGAAGCAACCGTTACCGCCGGCCTACCGCGCCTATTTGGAAGGCCACGGCAACCCGCCCTTGCTGCCTATGCGCTTTGAGTCGGCCGAGTTGGCCAAAATCTCCATCAACTGCTGCTTGGTCGCCTCGGTCTCGGTGGCCAACACCCTGGCCGAGCTATGCGAGCATATCGGTGCCGACTGGTCGGAGATCGTACCGGCACTAAAGCTTGATCGCCGCATCGGCCCCTATGCCTACCTGACTCCCGGTCTTGGTATCGCTGGCGGCAACCTGGAGCGCGATCTTGCCACCATCTTGCGCTTTTCCGAGCAATACCGGACTGACGCCGGGGTAGTCGCAGCCTGGGTAGCCAATTCCCGGCATCGCAAGGACTGGAGCTACCAGACGGTCAAGGCTCGGATGCTTGATGGCAATCCACAGGCGCGGGTTGCCGTGCTCGGATTGGCTTAT
>JBAXKX010000103.1:0-9520 GCA_037135115.1 Rhodospirillaceae bacterium | reverse complement strand
CCGATTAGCCTTAACGGTATGGCAGCATATATCATTCAAAAGATAGGTGTGCGCGACTACGGCAAAACGAAGCTTAATCATAACTACGTATGCTCCCAGAGTCCTCAGGCATCGCGAGGACGACTCTACACTTTAATGCCATCGCCGACAAGAACATATTACATATGTGCATGAAGTAATGCCGACATAGTCGAAATAACCAAGCGCCTGATCGCCCGCATCGAACAGGGCGGCTCCACAAGCTCGCCCCATGACCACCGGCCGGCGAGGCGAGTCTGGAGATGGCTATTTGGCGCGCTATGGTCCTTGTTGACGGGATGGCTTGGCCGGGCGGCCGAGTCTTGGTTTAGCAAGCGGCGGACATAGGCGCGCGTCATTATAGTTAAGCTGACATTTAAGGCAGTAAATGCACTCCATGGCGTCGATCAGACCATCGTCGCGTACGGCACCGACAGGGCAGCGGTTGCTGCACACCCGGCACGGGCCGCCGCACTCGGGCCGTCGCTGCAACCAGTCGAAAATCCGCCCGCCCGCCGGCAAGGCTAGCCCGGCCCCAAGCATACACAGGTAACGACAGAAGAAACGCTCGATCACCATGCCAGCAGCCAACAGGACCACAACATATAGGACAAACGGCCAAGCGCGGGCGAAGTGCAGGTTAGTAATGGTTTTAAACGGTTCCAGCTCGGCCAGACCGATCGCAAACTCGATCGACAGCAGTGAAACACCGATCACCGCGAGGAACAGCGTGTACTTGACAAAGCCAAGAATACGATGCCATCGGGTCGGCACCCGGTAAGATGGCAGCCGATACGTCAGAAAGCGCAACCGGCGAGCCATCGCGTATATCAGCTCCTGCACCGCGCCGAACGGGCACAGCCAGCCGCAATACACACTGCGTCCCCAAAAGACCAGCGCGGCCGCGACAAACAGCCATAACATGAAAATAACCGGCAATAGCAAAAACATATCCAGGTTAAAACCAGAGCGCACGGCATGGATCAGAGTAATAATGTTGGTGACGGACAACTGCCCCTGGGTAATCCAGCCAAACCATGCCACAGTAAACAGCAAAAATACGATGCGCAATCGGGCAAACAGCAGCGGTCGCCGTGAAAGCCAATCCTGCAGGCACAAGACAATCGTCAAGCAGCCAAGCGCCAGCAAGGTTATCAGCACCGTTGCCGGATGCCCACTCCATTCATGGCGCCAGTCAATACCGATAACAGCATCTTCGGGGCTGATAACTGCATCTTCGGGGCGGTCCGAAATCTCCAGTGCTGGATGGCGAAGCAGGCGCTCGGGCAGGCGATATGGCAGTTCCAGCCGCGCCAGCGCCGCCCCCCCGTCGGCCCGCGCCCCACTAACCATCAGCTCTAACCGCCACGGTGCCGCCGGGTCGAAACCGCTGTCGGCAGGCAGCAGAAACAAGCCAACCTCACGGAACTCCGGCATACCGTCGGCAAGTTGCCGAACCAGGCTATGACGATCATTGCCCAGCACAAATAACCGCTCGCCCTGGACAATGCGGACGCGCTCAAATATCCCGGTACGTACAAAGCCGGTGCCTTTGAACGAATAAAGCCCGTTAGCGGCGATCAGCACGACTTGACCGAGATCAACTTGGCCCGTGATCAGTCGGCCGAACTCGCGATCGCCAAGCAGATTTCGCCCAATCGAAGCTGGGGTCACCAATGCCGCGTACAAATCGATAAAGCGAGTATCAGGAGCGACCGGTACAGGCAGCACCCCCCCGCCATCCAAAGCCAACCTTGCCGTGACCTCGCCCCCGCTGAGCTGCAATCTCGCGACCGCACCCTCCGCAACCAGGGCGTCCCAGTCCAGCCGCTGGAAGCTGTCAAGGTCAACGGTGGTTGTATCCGCAGTGGTCGCACCGCCAGAATACGCAAGAAGCCCACGTGAACGCGCAACCGCCCGCGCCGCCGAGACGATGGCATGGCGCAACAACAGGCTGCTCACCGTGGCCCCACTGATAGCATCGGGAAGCGACGCCGGCGACTTTTCAGGCTGGCGCAGGTCATAACCGCGATGGCCCCGGACAAAGCCGGTCAACCGCCGTTCCTCGATCCCCAAAACCAAAATCGGCTCATGGTGCTCAACCAGCCGGACACCGGCAATCCGGGCATTGAGATCAACCCCGACCAGCACGTCAAGCGGCTTACCAGAAAGGCCAACCGAGCCAAGGTTATCCTTCGTAGACAGCAGATAACCGACAGGCCGTCCACCCGCACTCACCAAAGCCGCAGCCGGGTTGCCAGAAAACTGCCCAATGCCGTCAGCACCGGGAAATATCTCCGAAACAATTTCCGGCAAAGGCGGCAGTCTCTCAGCAATGGCCACACTCACCACCGCCAAAACCAGCATAGCGCACAGCCCGGCAGCCAGTCCGCGCAGTATTCCCATGTTCAGCTTTCCGCTGTGGCCGAACTTATCTCTTCGTCGGAAAGGTAGCAGCCCGGATCTTCGGCCCAGGCATCGCCGACACTACGCCAAGCCCTGGTGCGGGTGTTGCCGTTGCAGATATCCAAGTAACGACATGCAGCGCAGCGCCCGGTGACCGGACGCGGTCTTTGCCGTAGCGCGGCCAAAATCGGATTGCCTGTAACGTCGTTCCAAATATCGCCAAAGCGCCTTTCTCTAATCGAACCAAGGGTGACGAAAGCCATCATGGTGTCGGGGTGAACACGACCCTGGCTGTCAATGTTGGCGATGCCGACGCCGCTGGAGTTGCCGCCCCACCGTTTCAGCTGGCGTTCCAAACCGTCTGCCGCAGAGGGGCAATTTCGGCTCACATATTGTAACAAGTAAACGGCATCGGCGTCATTATTTCCGGTGACGATCTCACGGCTGCTTCCTGCAGCGATGTCGGCAAGCGCCGTCTCGATCAAAACATCCATGGCGGCACGAGTGGCGACGTGCCAAGCATCAACCTTGCGATTGCGGCCGCCGCGGCCCGCATAATTTAGGTGCGACAAGTAAAAGCGGTCAGCCCCCTCCCGAGCAGCAAGCAAAAGCAGCGCCGGCAACTCGGCATGATTGTCGCTGGTTAGGGTGAAACGGACTCCCACCTTCAACCCGACATCACGGCACAAACGCAGCCCACGCAGCGAGCAGTCAAATGCTCCGGCCCGACCGCGCAGCCGGTCATGAGTTTCCGGCAGTCCGTCGAGGCTGATCCCGACATGATCGAAACCGACCACCCCGATACGGGTAGCCACCGCCTCGTCGATCAAAGTGCCGTTAGTCGACAGCGAAACGAAAAAGCCAGCCGCCTTGGCGTGACCGGCAATTTCAAACAGATCAGGGTGAAGGAGCGGCTCCCCGCCTGACAGCACCAGCGTGGACACACCAAAGCGCCGAAGCTCGTCAAGACCGCTCAGTATCTCAAGGGTAGCCAGTTCGCCGGGATAGTCGGCGTCGGTCGAGACGCTGTAGCAAAAACTGCACGAAAGATTGCAGCGCCGCAGCAGGTTCCAGATCACCACCGGCGCAGCCGGAGTAACTGGAGAAACTGGAGAAACTAAAGGAGCGGGGGTACCAACTACGCCGCGCAACAACCGAGTCAAACGCATCATCGAAGCTAGCCTCCCACCGGAAGTTCGACCAGTCGCAACCCGGTTTTCTTAAGTATCCGGGTGCTGAACAGGACCTGATGACTGGAACTAAGGGGACCAAGGGCCTCGGCGATCGCCGCAACCTCGGCCTCAACCGTCACCCGGTCGCGGCCGTGAAGCATAGCGAAAATTGAATACGGCCACAGCGGCAGATGGCGCGGCCGACGGTAACAATGGCTAACCCCAGGCCATTCGGCCAAGCGACGCCCAACGGCATCGGCATCGTCGTCGTTAACCTCCCACACGGTCATAGCGTTGGCGGTATACCCCAGCCGGTAGTGGTTAGGTATGGCGGCAATGCGACGGATCACCCCCAGCCCACGCATCCGCTCCAGCCGGGCCATGACCTCGGCCCCACTCAAACCGAGCCCAGCCCCCACCGTATCGTACGGTTGCGCCACCAGGGGCAATCCTGACTGGGTGGCCTGGATCAGCCGCCGGTCGGTCTCATCAAGTGTACTGCCAACCGGACCGCTCATGCCTTGAACCTCAGTTCCAGTCGATATTCGGCAAGTTTCGGCAGGCTGTAAACCTTAAGCCCAGTCGCCGCCTCAATTTCATGGATCACCGCATCCAGGCGTTCGGGCCGCTCGGTCGCGACCACGAACCACATGTTGAGGGTATGCTCGCGTCGGTAATTATGAGCGACCTCGGGATAGCCATTGACCAATTCTGCCACCTGCTCAAACTCGTGTTCGTCGGCGTGCAATGCCGCCAACGTCAGGCCACCACCCAGCCGTTCGGCATCAAACAACGGACCAAAGCGAGTGAGTATACCGCGTTCAAGCAGGCTCCGCAGTCGAGACAACACCTCGTCCTCACCCAGACCAAGCTCGACACCAACCGTCTTGAACGGTCGGTCAACCAGCGGCAGGCCGTCTTGCAGCCGATTGATCAGCAGACGATCAACCTCGTCAGTTTTCGCGATCGTGGTCACTGTTACATCCGGATTCATGCCCGTCGCCCATAAGCAGCCGCTGCGATCTTACAACAGCGCAAGGTAAACAGCATTTCGCGGGGATAGCCAGCAAGGCCACAACTCTGCTCAAGCCGCACCACCAACTCACTTACCTCATCGCGTGAGCGACCGGGTATCATGGCATAAAGGTTGTATGGCCATAGCGGCGGGCGTCGATCCCGACGATAGCTCAAGCCGACACCAGTACTAACTGCCAATTGCTCGCCTCGGGCATCAACGCAATCGTCGGGAACATCCCATACTACCATGGCACTCGAAGTATATCCAAGCCGGTCATGGCGCACGACTACCCCAAAGCGGGCCAGTGCCCCCTCTTCGCGAAAGCGGGCTAATTGCATACGCACCGCAGCACCGTCGAGACCTAGCGGGGCACCAAGGGCGTCGTAGGGACGGGGGCACAGCGGCAGACCTTCGCGCAACGCGCCGATCAGCGCCATGTCATCCTCGGTCAGGTCCATAGCGGAAACCCCATGTCAACCCGGTAGCCACGGGCCATCGGCAGATCGAGCACTTCAAGCCCGGTGCGCGTGGCAATCTCGGCCAGCACAAAAGCCAACCGCTCAGGGGTGCCGGCCGTGACCACAAACCACAAGTTAATGGCATGGTCACGGATGTAATTATGCGTAACCTCCTCATAGCCGCTGACCAGCGCCGCCACCTCATCAAGGCGCGAGGTCGGGGCAGAAAGAGCCGCCAGCGTGCTGACCCCGACTCGGTGCGGCCGGAACATCGCACCAATCCGCGCGATTATACCGCACGAAACTAGGCGCTCGAGCCTAGTCAACACCTCATCCTCGGGTATAGACAATCGCAGGCCCAGCACCTGAAAAGGACGTTCGTCCAACGGAAAATCATGCTGGAACTCGTCAAGCAGGCGTCGATCGATTGCGTCAAGATGAGTCGTCATCAAAAACCGATCCTGCCAGCACGAGCGCTAAAGAAAATCCCGCTCGGCTTCTCGGCCGGGAGTTCGGCGCGCAAGGCAAAGGTTGCGGTGTCGTAGATCTGAACCCGATCACGGTCGCGCACGGGAATCCACACCGCATCGCCACGCGGTGTAAATTCTAAATGCAACGCAGCCGGGCCGGTCTCTATGGTGCGAATAACTGTGGCGGTTGCGACATCGATTACCTGAACGCGATCATTATCGGGAATGGCGAAAGTTACCCACAATTGACGGCCATCGGGACGGGCAATCACAAATACCGGTTGGCCAAGCACGGGTATTCGCGCCGTTTCGGTCCAAGTGCCGACATCGGCCGCCAATACGAAGTGATGGCCGATCGCTGGCAGCCAAGCCCGGCCGGCAGCCAACGCCCAACCGCGCAAATGCGGCATCTTATATACTGGTAAGGCCGCACCGCCGCGCCCATAACCGCCAAGAACGCGCCTAACTCCAGCCTCGGTATGCCACAGATCCAACAAGGCCAAGCCATCTTCGCCGAAAAGCCCGGCAAGATAATAGCGGCCGTCGGGGGTGATCAGACCATCATAAGGTTGAAGCCCGATATTAGGGAAACGCTCGATCTTCGGTCGGGCGGGGTCGGTCATATCGGCAACACGAATCTCTCCCGCATCGAACAGGCTAAACACGAACTTATTGCCAGGCGCGTCAACCAGACCGACAACCTTCGAGTCGGCTGGAAGGTCTGCAACCGGCTCCAGGGTATCGGCATCGAACACCCTTACCCCTCCAGGCTCGTAATTCTGGGCGGCGACTAAACGGCCGTCGGCAGAGATCGCGCCGCCTATGCTATTGCCGGCCTGGACGATCCTCCGTTCCAGGCGCAGACCAAGCAAATCAACCTTTGACAGGCCACCGTCACGGCCGAAAACATAGGCATAGCGGCCATCGCGCGAAAACACCGCAGCAGCGTGGCTAAGATCACCTAGCCCGTCGACCCGACCGACAACAGTGTTCCGGCTGTGTTCGACCACAGTGACACGTCCCGCACTACGCTCGATCACAATGCCGAGATCGCCAGTACCGCGCAAAGGCGGGCACGAATCGGCCCGCGCTGGGGTGATCGACACCCCGACCCAGACCGCAACTAGGCCCAGCGAGGCTGCAACTTGGCCCAGCGAGGCTGCGGCACGACGAAAAATCATGGAGCGGCTCCGTTAAGCAGTCTCCGAGCCAACCAAGTGGCTTCCTCGGAGGTGAGCAGGGCGCGCCAGGGCGGCATCGGCGTTCCCGGAATTCCGTTCATTATCGTCTCCGCCAGTGATTCAGGCGTACGCCCAGCCAGCCGCCCCGGCAAAAGCGGACTACCCAATCCGCCCTTGAGGCTACCACCATGACAGGCACCGCAATCTTGTAAGAGTAGCGACTCGAGGCGACCAGTGTCAACTCCGGCCTCGCCGGTCGTTGCCATCAACCCGGCCATCAAGGCAAAGACCGTAAACGAAGCACGGACAACATCATAGCAGTTAAACATGATACCTCACAAGAGACAAACGCTGCATTAACCTTAAGCAATCGATAATATCACGACGATTGGCCGAAAGCAGCAAACCGATTTTCGCTGGAATCGTACGTCGTCTAGACTTTTATGTGACATCTGAAATATTTATTTGTTGACTAAGGCCAGAGCCCGATAGATATTCGGAGCGTCGGTACACGGGTGGGCGGAACGGTCCTAGGAATCACTAGCATTATGTCGGTGCTCAGTCGACACATCGGTGTCTGCGTTATTATACTGCAATCTCCGGGCTAAAACCTAAAGCCAACGACAAGACAAAAAATAACTATAGGGAACCCAGCATGAACCTAAAGCGTACTCGGAAGTTCGGTTTGGCTGTCGCGCTGGTCGCGCCGGCTGTACTAGCATTGGGAATGGGATCGGCGACGGCTCAGCAGGCCCAGAAGGGTCATGAGACTACGCCGTCTGGCACTTATGTGCCCAGCATTGGCGGAATCGGTGGAGCACAGTCTGGCACCTTGCCGGGCGTTCCAACCCTGACCGCCGAAGAATTCAACCAAGCCAAGCAAATATTTTTCCAGCGTTGCGCTGGCTGCCACGGCGTGCTGCGCAAGGGCGCGACCGGCAAGCCGCTGACCACCGACATTACCAGCAAGCTTGGCCTCGATTACCTCAAGAGCTTTATTACCTATGGCTCGCCGGCCGGAATGCCGAACTGGGGCACCTCGAACACTTTGACCGAGGCCCAAATCGACATTATGGGTCGCTATTTGCTCAACGAGCCGCCACAGCCGCCTGAATTCGGCATGGCCGATATGAAGAACTCATGGAAGGTAATTGTCCCGCCGGACAAGCGGCCGACCAAAAAGATGAACTCGCTCGATATCGAGAACCTGTTCTCGGTAACATTGCGCGATGCTGGCCAGGTTGCATTGATCGACGGCAACAGCAAGCAGATCGTTGATATCATCGACACCGGCTACGCAGTTCACATTTCGCGCATATCTGCATCTGGACGCTACCTCTACGTGATCGGCCGCGACGCCAAGATCGTGCTCATCGATTTGTGGATGGAGAAGCCGGGACCGGTTGCCGAGATCAAGATCGGCATGGAGGCCCGTTCGGTCGAAACCTCAAAAGCTCCTGGCTATGAGGACGCACTTGCTATCGCGGGTGCCTATTGGCCGCCACAGTACGTCATCATGAAGGGCGACACTCTGGAGCCGCTGCGTGTCGAATCCACCCGCGGCATGACTGTAGATACTCAGGAATATCACCCGGAGCCCCGCGTCGCCTCGATTTTGGCCTCACACTTTCACCCGCAGTTCGTCGTCAACGTCAAGGAGACCGGCAAGGTTTTGCTGGTCGATTACAAGGACCTCAAGAACCTATCGGTTACCTCTATTGGTGCTGAGCGTTTCTTGCATGATGGCGGCGTCGAGCCGACCGGGCGTTACTTCATGGTGGCGGCCAACGCTCGTGACACCATCGCGGTCGTGGACCTCAAGGACGAGAAGCTGACCGCACTGATCAAGGTCGGCAAGACGCCGCACCCCGGCCGTGGTGCTAACTTCGTCCATCCCAAGTTCGGTCCAGTTTGGGCGACTGGCCATCTCGGCGATGAATCAATTTCGCTGATCGGTACTGACCCCGAAAAGCACCCGGACCAAGCTTGGAAGGTCGTTCAGACTCTTGCCGGCCAGGGCGGTGGTTCATTATTTGTTAAGTCCCACCCGAAATCACGCAACCTGTGGGTCGATACTACCCTGAACCCTGAATCGAGCATCGCCTCCTCGATCATGGTGTTCGACATCGACAACCTCGACAAGCCGGGTGTGGCACTACCGATCGCCGAGTGGTCGGGCATTGCCGAAGGCGTCCGCCGCGTGGTCCAGCCCGAGTACAACAAGGCTGGCGACGAAGTTTGGTTCTCGGTGTGGAATGCCGCCAAGTCTGAATCGGCTATTGTTGTGGTCGACGACAAGACGCGCAAGCTGAAGGCCGTGATTAAAGACAAGCGACTTGTCACTCCCACCGGCAAGTTCAACGTCTTCAATACGCAGAACGACATCTACTAAGCCTGATGCCCGCCCTCCCCGCCAATGGCGGGGGGGTTAGGCTTGTGAGCGAAAATGATAATGGTCGAACAAAAATACACTCGCAAGACCGTTCCAAATTTGATCGTACATTTACCAGCTGTTGTATTACTATTGCTGGGATTTATTACAGTGCTTCCGGCTGCCGCCGCCGAACCGCACTCGATACCACCGGCCGATTCCGCATCCCTGTTCGCCAGCCACTGCGCCTCTTGCCACGGCACTGATCATTTGGGCGGACGTGGACCGGCTTTACTGCCGGACAGCCTGATTCGATTGCGTGCCGATGAGTTGACTACCGTAATTACTCATGGGCGCAACGGCACCGGCATGGTTGGCTTTGCCGATCAGCTGGCCCCGGCCGAGATTAGTGGTCTAGCCGATTGG
>JBAXKX010000102.1:0-9609 GCA_037135115.1 Rhodospirillaceae bacterium | reverse complement strand
CGCCCCCAAAACCACCACCAAGCGCCTTAAACAACCCGACCACTCCTTGGATATGCCCAAGCCGGGACTGGACCAAGGCGTCTTCAGCTTGGAACAAGGTCTTTTGGGTGTTAAGCATTGTGGTGATATCGACCAGTCCGGCCCTAAACTGGGCCTGTGAAATATCATTGGCACGACGGGCAGTGTTTACCACCACCCGCTGAGCCGTTTCCTCCTCGGCGGTCTTGCCAGCGGCATTGAGGGCATTCTCGACATCGCTGAAAGCCGAAAGCACCGCCTTGCGATAGCCCTGGACCAACTCGTCATAGCGAGCCTCCTTCAGCTCCTGCGCCCCCATCAAAGCCTCACCGTGAAAGATCGGCTGCGTAATCCCGGCCGCCATCGAGTAAAGGAGGCCGCCACCATGCAGCAACGTGGTCAGGGCTAAACTCTGAAAACCCATTTCGGCGGTCAGCTTGATACTTGGGAACAATGCAGCCTTTGCCGCCGCGAGATCAGCATTGGCGGCAACCAGCTGCGCTTCGGCGAACTGAATATCAGGCCGCCTAGCCAGCAACTCCGACGGCAAGCCGGGCGAGGGCAGCGGCAGCGTAACCCCAGTCAGCGTAATCCCAGTCAGCGTCCCGGTGGCAACTCCGACTTGCTCGGGCAGGCCGCCGACCAGCAAGGCCAACGTATTGACACCCTGACGCAATGTACGCTCCAACACTGGCAGGACGGCACGCAAGCCAGCGACCACGCTCTCCTGTTGTGCGACGTCCAGGTCGGTAGCGGTGCCAAAGCGCAGGCGGTCGCGGATCGCGGCCAGGAACTGTTCCGCGTTAGCAAGGTTGGCACGGGCGACGGCAAGCCGGTCCTGCTGGCCGATAATGTTAAAATAGGTGGTAGCGACCCCGGCTTGCACGGTCAGCGCTATGGTCTGGCGATCGAACCGGCTGGCTCGGCTCGCTGCCAACGCCGATTCCGCCGCCGCATCATTCTTGCCCCAGAAATCCAGTTCATAACTGGCGCTGAGGTTCACACCGTAAACTGTTTCCGCCGATGCAGTGGTTGGCGTTGATTTATCGCCACCGGACGACAACGATGGCTTCAACTGACGATTAATGCTGGCCCCACCGTCAAGGCTCGGAAGCAGCGACGCACCAACAATACGGGCTTGCGCATCGGCCTGACGCACCCGCGCGATTGCGGCGGCAAGATCGCTATTGGCCACCTCCGCCTGCCGCATCAAGCCATCCAGCGCCGGGGAGCCAAAGCCCCGCCACCATTCGGCGTCCGGCTCCGTCACCAAAGCCACCAAGGCCGGCACGGCGCCCGGCTCCGCTACCAAAACCGGCGACAACCACGCCGAGGGAACCACCATCTCCGGCCGCTGATAAGGCTCTGCGACACTGCAGCCAGCAAGGACGGCCAAAACCACCGCTGCCGCATGATAAGTTGGAACCATTTTGGTCTTTTTGGTATTCATGGTCCGCCTCCCGCCGTGGTCATCATCCTTTAGGCCGCCGCCACCGCGATAGGCGAGCCAAGGCAAGGTAGACCACCGGCGTCGTGTAAAGTGTGAGGAACTGCGACACCAACAGACCGCCGACCAGCGCCACCCCCAGCGGCTGGCGCATCTCACCCCCTGCCCCGCCAGCCAGAGCCAGCGGAATGGCACCCAGCACAGTTGCAATCGTGGTCATAGTGATTGGGCGGAAGCGTTGGCGGCAAGCCTCAACAATGGCCTGCTCAGGTGTAATGCCATGCGTCCGCTCTGCGACAATGGCGAAATCCACCAGCATGATGCCGTTTTTCTTAACGATCCCCATCAACAAAATAACCCCGATGATACCGATTATGCTGAGATCGATACCACCAAACAACAACGCCAGCAGCGCGCCGATGCCGGCCGAGGGCAGCGTGGACAGGATGGTCAGCGGGTGCAAAAAACTCTCATAAAGCACACCCAGCACAATGTAGATGGTCAACAGCGCCGCTCCGATCAGAATCGGTTGGTCGCGCAGCGACTCGGCAAACACCTTGGCATTACCGGCGAACTCGGTATGAATGGACGAGGGCAGGCCGATATCGACCGCAGCCTGCCGCACCAGTTCGGTACCTCGACCAAGCGCCACCCCCTGCGCCAGATTGAAACTGACGGTGGCGGCGGGAAACTGGCCCTGATGAGTGACCGAAACCGGCGCTGATCCCGGCTCGATCCGAGCCACCGCCCGCAACGGAATCTGGCGGCCGTCCGCTGTGGGAACAAACAGGACATTAAGGGCGGCAGCACTCTCCTGGTCCTTGGAATCAACCTCCAAAATGACATGGTACTGGTTGCGATGAGTATAAATGGTCGAAACCTGCCGCTGGGCAAAGGCGTCCTGAAGAACATTGTCGATTGTCCGCATATCGACGCCTAACTTAGTTGCGGTGTCGCGATCAACCACCACGTTTACTTGCTGAGCTGCCGCATCCTGGTCGCTGGTCACGTCCACGATGCCCGGAACCTGCCGCAAACGCGAGAGATAGCGTGGCGCCCATTCACGCAACTCGGCCAGCGATTCGTCCCACAGCACAAACTGAAACTGAGCCTTGGTCATACGCCCACCGACCCGGATGTCCTGCGCCGCCTGAAGGAACACCAAGACACCCTCGACTTGGCCAAGCTTGGGCCGCAGCCGGTTGATCACCTGCTCGGCACTATCCAGACGCTCACTGGACGGCTTGAGGGTAATGAACATGCGACCCTGGCTGACGGTCGAAATGCCGCCACCGCCGGCCCCGATGAATGAGCCGACCGTGGCCACCGCCGGATCGGCCATAACAATCTGAATTACCTTTTGCTGACGCCCGGCCATGGCGCGAAACGAAGTATCGGTTCGAGCCTCAGTCGTGCCCATGATCAATCCCGTGTCCTGAGACGGGAAAAAGCCCTTTGGTACTACGCCGTAAAGATAGATCGTGCAAACCACGGTCCCTAATGTCACCCCCAGCATGATCCACTGATGGCGCATCACCCAGCCAAGACCGACAAGATAGACACCCTGCATCCAGCCGTATGACGCCTCGCCGATCCAAGCCAGCCCGGCCGGAGTCCAGCGGCGATGGCGCGACATCAGATGAGCATAAAGTGTCGGAGTTACAGTAATTGAAACCAACGCCGAGATAGCGATGGCGACCGAAAGGGTTACTGAGAACTCACGGAACAACCGGCCAATAATCCCGCCCATAAACAATAGCGGAATGAACACCGCGATTAGCGACACGGTAATTGAGATCACGGTGAAGGTGATTTCGCGGGCGCCATTGATCGCAGCCTCCATTGGCGGTTCACCGCGCTCGGTGTGGCGAGCAATATTCTCGATCATTACAATTGTATCGTCAACCACGAAACCGACCGATATGGTCAACGCCATTAGTGATATATTATCAAGGCTGTAGCCAAGCAGCCACATAGTCGTAAATGTTCCGGCCAGCGATAACGGAATCGTCACGCTCGCGGCCAGTGTCGGAGTTAGCCGGCCGAGCGAAAGCAATACCACCAGCACAACCAACACAACTGTGATGACCAGCGTGCGCTCGACATCATGGACGCTGGCCCGGATAGTGGTTGTGCGATCACTGACCACAGTAACCTTGGTCCCCGCTGGCATCCATGTTTCAAGCTGAGGCAGCACTGTCTTGATGCGATCAACGGTCTCGATGACGTTGGCTCCGGCCTGTTTTTGGATGATGACCAAGATGGCCCGCTCGCCGTTGAACCAGGCGGCCATCCGGGTATTTTCTACCCCATCAACCACCGAGGCCACCGCAGTAAGCCTTACGATGGTTCCGTCACCAGCCCGCAGCACCAGCTTCTGATAGTCGGCGGCAGTGAACAACTGGTCATTTACGCCAATAGTCATCGACTGGACCGGGCCGTCGAAGCCGCCCTTGGGCATGTCAACATTAGCCTGGCTCAGCGAGGTCCGGACGTCCTCCAGACCTAGCCCCATGGTCGCAAGCAGGCTAGGATTGACCCGCACCCGCACCGCCGGTTTTTCGGCACCGCTGACCGTGACTTGCGAGACGCCCTCAACCTGAGAAATGCGCTGGGCGATAACAGTATCGGTGGCGTCGTAAAGCTTGCCCGGAACCAGCGTTTCGGATGTGACGGCCAGTATCAGGACCGGTGATTCCGAGGCGTTGGCCTTGCGGTAGGTCGGCGGCTGCGGCAAATCGGCCGGCAGGTCACCCCTAGTCGAGTTGAGCGCAGCCTGGACATCGCGCGCAGCACCGACGATATCGCGGTCAAGGTCGAACTGAATGGCAATATTGGTCGAGCCCTGGGAACTGGTCGAGGTCAGTTCGCTCACCCCGGCAATTTCACCCAGCCTTCGCTCCAACGGTGCCGCAACCGTCGCCGCCATGGTGGTGGGATCGGCGCCTGGCAACCTAGCGTTGACACCGATAGTCGGGAAGTCCACGGCGGGCAGCGGTGCCACCGGCAGAAACATGAACGCCACCGCACCAAGCAGGAACAGCCCCACCGATAAAAGCAACGTCGCGATCGGCCGCCGAATGAACAGCTCGCTCATGGACGGGTTACTCCGTCACTGGTCCATACCTTAAGCCGCGCCTTCAGTCGATCCATGGCCAGGTAAATAACCGGCGTGGTATAAAGCGTCAGAACTTGACTAATCAGCAAGCCACCGACGATGGCAATGCCGAGCGGGCGGCGCAACTCGGAACCGGCACCGTAATCAAAGGCCAGCGGCAGCGCGCCCAACAACGCCGCCATGGTGGTCATCATGATCGGCCGAAAGCGCAGCAACGAAGCTTCGAAGATCGCCTCACGCGGCGGCTTGCCCTCCTCGCGCTCGGCCTGAAGCGCAAAGTCAATCATCATGATGGCGTTCTTCTTGACGATCCCCATTAACAACACAATGCCGATCAGCGCCACCAGCGACAGGTCATTGCCGGTCACCATCAAGGCCAGCAGCGCGCCGAGGCCAGCCGAGGGCAACGTCGATAAAATCGTCAGGGGATGAATGGTGCTTTCGTACAACACGCCAAGTACGATGTAAATCACCACGATCGCCGCCAGAATCAACAAAGGCTCGTTGCGAAGCGAGGCGCGGAACTCGGCGGTATCGCCGCCATAGGCCCCGCTTACCGTTTCCGGCAAGCCAAGCCCCCGCTCAGTATTCTCGATCGCCGCCACCGCCCCACCCAACGAGGCTCCGGGTGCCAGATTAAAACTGATGGTGACGGCGGGGAACTGCGCTTGATGGGTGACCGACAGCGGGACCCGCACCAGCTCCATCCGAGAAAAAGCGCCAAGGGGCACCAGCGCCCCACCGCTTGAACGAACATGAATAGCGCCCAGCCTCTCAGGCGAAAGCTGGAACTCGGGCGAGACCTCGAGGATGACGTGGTACTGGTTGACCTGACTATAGATGGTGGACACTTGGCGCTGGCCAAAGGCATCATAAAGGGTGTCGTCGATCGCCTGGAGCGGAACCCCCAACCGCGCCGCTTGGTCGCGATCAATGCGAATGTCGGCCTGAAGCCCGGCGTTCTGCTGATCTGTGGCTACATCTGCCAGCTCCGGTAACCTAGCCAGCGCCTCAACCAATCGCGGCGCCCACAGGGTCAGCTCTTCTGCATCAACATCGGTGAGGGTGTATTGGTATTGGGTGCGGCTGGTGCGGGTGCTGATCTGGATGTCCTGCGCCGCCTGCATGTGAACGCTGATCCCGGCGAGCGGTGCCAAACGCAGGGCAAGGCGGGTGATGATCTCCCCAGCCGAAGCCGTGCGCAGTCGGTGAGGTTTGAGCGCGATGGTGATACGGCCGGTATTGGGCGTCGGATTGACGGTGCTGGCACCAAGGAACGACGCAACTGCGGCAACGTCGAGATCACCGCGCACTACTTCGACGACCTGCCCCTGAAGCCTACTCATCGCCTGAAACGAAATGTCGTCCCGCCCATCGATGGTAGCGATAATCAAGCCGGTGTCTTGGAGTGGCAGGAAGCCCTTCGGCATCGCCACATAAAGCCAGATGGTAGCAACCAGCGTAGCCAGCGCCACCATGAGCGTCATGGTCTCATAGCGCATCACCCAAGCCAGACTGCGGCTATAGCCCCGGCGCAGCGCCTCAAAGAAACGCCCCGATTCGGAGCCCCCCCCCCGCCTTCCAGCGACCAGCAGGTGACCGCACATCATCGGCGTCAGAGTCAACGAAACCACCAGCGAAGCCAGCACCGCAAGCGTCAGGGTAAGGGCAAATTCGCGGAAAAGCCGGCCAACAATACCCGTCATAAACAACAGAGGAATAAATACTGCAACCAGCGACACGGTCAGCGAAATGATAGTGAAGCTAATCTCACGGGCGCCGCGATAGGCTGCCGCTAGAGGTTTTTCCCCGGCCTCGATGAAGCGCACGATGTTCTCGATCATGACGATGGCGTCATCAACGACAAAACCTGACGAAATAGTCAAGGCCATCAGCGACAAATTATCAAGCGCAAAGCCCGAGAGCGCCATCGCACCAAAGGTCGCAATCAGTGATAACGGCAAAGCAACACCGGGAATTATGGTCGCCCGCCACGAGCGCAGAAACAAAAAAATGACCAAGATGACCAGGCCGATAGTCGTCACCAGGGTAATCTGGACATCGGCAACCGAGGCGCGAATGGTCGTGGTCCGGTCGAACAAAATATCAACCGTGACACCGGCCGGTATCGCTTGGACGATCTGGGGCAGACGCTGTTTGATGCGGTCGGCAGTTGCCACGATATTGGCACCGGGCTGGCGCTGGACATCGACGAACACGGCAGGGCGGCCATCGCGCCAGCCGGCGACGCGGGCATTCTCCGCCCCCTCGACCACCAAGCCGACATCACGGATGCGGATCGGAGCACCATTGCGGCTGGCGATGATCAGCGCGCGGTACTGCTCGGGATCACCGAGCCGATCGTTGGCGGCGATAGTCAGCGATTGCTGCGGCCCGTCAAAACTGCCCTTGGGTAAATCGACGTTGGCCCGCGCTAGCGCCGTGCGCACATCCTCCAAACTCAGCCCATAGGCGGCGAGTCGGGGCGGATCGATTTGGACGCGAAAGGCCGGGCGCTGACCGCCCTGAATCTGAACCCGGCCGACACCAGTGATCTGACTAAGCTTCTGGGCCAGCAAGGTGTCGGCAACATCGTTAACCCTGGTCATCGGCAGTGATTCCGACATCAAGGCCAGCGTCATGATCGGCGGATCGGCGGGGTTAACCTTGGAATAGGTCGGCGGATAGGGCAGGTTTTGGGGCAGCACGCCATGCGCGGCGTCAATCGCCGCTTGAACATCCTCGGCCGCGACATCAATGTTTTTGCCAAGGTCGAATTGCAGGGTGATCGCGCTCAGCCCATAGGCACTGGTCGACGTCATGGTCGACATCCCAGGTATCAGCCCGAACTGGCGCTCCAGCGGTGTCGTCACCAGCGACGCGATGGTGCTGGCGCTCGCTCCCGGCAGCGGAGTAGTAACCTGGATGGTGGGAAAATCGACCTGAGGCAAGGCCGCCACCGGCAACATCCGGTAGCCAAGCCAGCCCATCAGCACCACTGCAAAGGCAAGCAGCCAAGTCGCGACCGGCCGGGCGATGAATAGGGCCGAAACGTTCATGGCTGCGGCTTTGCTCTTCTGCCGGTCCCGTCACCCTTTCCGGTCCCGCCACCCTTTCCGGTCCCGCCACCGACCCTCACTTGAGCCCCGGCCTGAAGTCGGGCCATGCCGTCCATCACCACGGTCTCGCCTTCCGCTAGGCCGCTTTCGATCACCGCCTCCTCGCTCTCAATCAAACCGACGGTGATCGGCCGCATCTCGACGGTCTGGTCAGAGCGGACGACGAAGGCATAGGAGCCTTGCGGGCCGCGCTGAACCACCGAAGCCGGCACCACGATGACATCAACGCTGGTGGTCAGCAACAATCTGACCGAGGCGAAAGCGCCGGGCCACAGCCGCAACTCGGCATTTGGGAACACTGCCTTCAGCTTAATTGTGCCAGTGGTCTGGTCGATTTGGTTGTCAACCACCACCAGCTCGCCACGATCTACCACAGCGCGACTGACGGAATCACCGACCTGCACCGTAAGCTTGCCCTGGCGGCCAATTTCCTGGTTAATCAAGACCAGAACCTGTTGCGGCAGGGTGAACATCACCACGATTGGCCGCATTTGCATTACCGTCACCAGTCCGCCCGGATCACCGGCCCGGACGATGTTGCCGCGATCAACCAGCCGAAGGCCGGCACGGCCATCGATCGGGGAAACAATGTTGGTGTAACTTAGCAGAATTCGCGCGGACTCGATCGCCGCCTGATCGACCTTTACGACGGCTTCAAGCTGCTTGACCGAAGCCCGCGCCGTATCGACGGTCTGGCCGGGAACGCGGTTGCCCAACCCGATATATCGCTGAAGATCAAGCCGCGCTAATCCAAGTTGAGCCTCGTCCCTGGCGCGAACGGCCTGGGCCTGATCTAGCTGAGCCTGGTAGGTGCGAGAATCTATACGAGCGAGCACATCGCCAGCGTGAACGTCCTGGCCCTCCCTGACTGCGATCTCGACCAATTCGCCGTCAATTCTGCTGCGGATCGTCACGTTGCTGTAGGCTTGAACCGTGCCAACACCATCAAGGTAAACCGGCACGTCCTTGCGTACGGCATTGGCGATCACCACCGGAACCGGCTGCTTTTCAGCGCCGCCCCACCGTAGATCTTGGCGCTGTTCCCGGGCAAAAGACGAGGCTTGAGCCGGCTCCGGGGCCTTGAACAGCCAAGCCCAACCCGCCGCCGCCAGCCCCGCCAGCCCCAGGAGCAACAAGCTAATAAGGACGGACCGACGCATGAGAGTTCCAGACAATTGAAAGCATTTTCATATACGTATAGCAACTTGACGGTCGTGCATAGCCTGCGGTGTGCCGCTTGAGGGCCGCAGGTTTTATAGCCTGCCCTTGTCTCAAAAAAGTTCGGGATTGGGTTCGAACAAATTGCCACTGTGGAGCTAATGTGGTACGCTGTTGTCCTTGGACATGTAAATGATATAGTGGCCGCAATCAGCAGCGTGACGATCTCGTCATCTGGCGCGCCTTGGGTGACCAGAGAGGCCGAGACTCGAAGCTGGGTCTGGTGGATGCCGTTGTCGCCGCTGTCAATCACGATGCTCGGCGGGTGCGACAGCGAGACGACCGCTTGACGGACGGCCTTCACCAATCTAGTTCTATATTTTTTTTTGTTCGGAACCCATTGATATGCTACAAGCAAGATGTGAAATGTCATATCTTGAATGTTTATGGTGCCGCAATGAAAAAGAACGCGAAGACCGAGTGGTTCGAAGACTATATTGATGATTCTGACGAGGCCCAGGTTGATGAGTATGACATCGTAGCTACACCTAATGATTTTAATGTCTCAACCCTCTTCAATTTCGTCGAATCTGGAGCCGTGAGAATACCAGGCTTCCAGAGGAATTTTGTTTGGGACCACGCTCGAGCCTCTAAGCTCATTGAGTCGCTTATACTTGGGTTGCCAGTACCGCAAATATTTTTATACGAACAAGCCCGTAATCGGTTCTTAGTAATCGATGGGCAACAGC
>JBAXKX010000101.1:0-9619 GCA_037135115.1 Rhodospirillaceae bacterium | reverse complement strand
GATATGCGGGATTCGGTGGTTCATCATTCACTGCCGCGCCCCGAGACGGTTCGCGGAAAACATGGGCGGGAACTCCTTGCCTTTCTCTATGGCTGCGGTGTCGATACTATCGATCTGGGGCCGGGAGAGGCATTGACCATTCACCGGGTGGCTCGGCTGGCTTGCCACCATGGCTGGCGACGGAACCATCGGTTGGTTGATTAGAACGGGGGGCGGATGTCGTCAGCGAAACTAGAGGGACGCTCCGATAAAGCTGCTGATGCGGTGTGTCATTTTCAAGAGGCGGAGAAGGCTGCCGCCGCCGGGGATACTGAACTTTCATGGGGAGCCCTGCGGCTGACTTGCGCGGCCGCCCTGATTGACGGTGAGCCTCCGGCGCTTTTGCCCGACCAAACCGCCGACGATCTTGCCGCTTTGGCAGGCTGGCTGGTTGGATGCGGCCGGACTGGACGGGCGCGAGCTGCCCTGGCCCTAGCGTCCGGCAAGGGGCGCGAGCGGGCTGCGGTATTGCTGGCACGGGCTCGTTTGGAGTGGGCGGCGGGGCTGGTTGATGTCGCCGCTGCATTGGCGGGGCGGGCGGCCTTGCTGAATCCTGGATTGGCCGACGCGCATCTTATGGTGGCAGATCATCTGTCCGCAGGCGGCAAGACGACGGCGGCGAGGGCGCGACTTCACGTAGTCCTGGCCATCGAACCGCGTCATGGTGATGCCTACCGCCGCTTGGGTGACTTGTGGCGGCGTCAGCGGCGACTGGACATGGCCGAGCGATCCTATCGCACCGCGCTGGAAATAGACCACGGCAATGTTGCCGCCTTGCACGGACTTTCGGCAGTTTTGCGGGATACCGGCCGCCATGCTGAGGCGTTGCAACCGGCCCAGCGGGCGGTGGAACTTGCTCCCGACGACCCATGGCATTATGTTCAAGTCGGCAATATCCTGAGCCAGCTCGCGCGGTCGCAAGAGGCGGTTGCGGCATATCGGGCGGCGCTGGATCTGCGCGTTTACCTGCCGGGCGTTCCCGGTGCGTTGGGCCGACAGCTTCTTAAAACAGGGCAATTGCTTGAGGCTGCGGTTTTTCTCGGCTTCGCGGCGGTCGAAGCCGGTACCTCCGCAGTTCTGATGGCTGAAGTCGGGGATATCTACTTGCGGGCTGGCCGGCCGGCCGATTCCGTGCCCTGGTATCGTCGTGTCGTGGCCGTCGATGCCGGTTCTGAGCGGCGCGCTGCATTGGGGCGGGCTCTACTGGCCTGCGGTCGCTGGACTGAAGGGTTCTCGGAGTTGGCTCAGGCCGTTGCCAAAGCCGCTCCTCCAGTCCCGGGCGCTAATTTGCCGCGCGGGGCTAGGCTGCTTGTTGACGGCGCGGGCCTAGACACGGTTGAACAAATCGCCCTGAGCGGGCTTTTGCCGGCACTGATTAGGCGTGGAGTGAGCGTTACCTTCGTCTGCTCGCCCGAGCTTGCCTTGATGATGGCAGCGTGGACCATAGCCGACCTAAAACTGATCGCAGCGCCGCCTGATGGCCTTGATGACGGCGCTTTAGGCAATTTCGATGCCTGCATCTCACTGGTAGCCATTGCCCTTGACAAAGCAAAGGTGGGCGCATTGTGGCCGGAGCCATATTTGCGGCCGTCGAACGATCTCAACGGATTCGTTCAGCCCTGGCCCGGGTCGCTTACCACCCCGGAGTTAACCGGTGCTGCGCAAGGCGAATTGGCGGATGCGCTGGCATCGGCGGGTGCAGTGCTGGGTGCGCCAGGGCCGGCTATGGCGCTTGCCGGGGCAATGGGCCGGAGCGGGGCGGTGCTGGTTTCATCCTGTGCCGGCTGGGTGTGGAGCCATGCTAATGGGCGCGGACAATGGTTTCCTTCACTCGCTGTAATACCGATCGCCCAGGCCGGGGATGCTTCCTCGGTGGTGGCCCTGGTTCGCTCCATCCCGGAGATGTCGTTGAATGCCCTGTGTGAGCCGCAATTACCCGCTCAGGCCATTGCCGCCCCCCATTTTGCCGATGCTGTGTGCCGGATTCCGCTTTTGGCCGAAGCTGTGGAGTCGGGAGGACGCTGTGAGCCGCTGCTGGGAGGTTTTCACAATACTTTGTTTCGGTTGACCGGCAACGACGTTGATATTGTGGTGCGCCTGGGTTGCTTTCCGGGATTGCGCTGGGATTCCTACGAAATGGAGCTGCGTCACGCATCGGTCGGCGCTCGGTCCGGGTTGGCACCAGAGGTTCTTGCTGCCGATGTGGCAGACGGCACCATGGTTACTGCGTTTGTCCATGGCCTTCCGATGACCCCAGATTTGTTCCGTTCCGATCCGGCGCGGTTGCGGCAGGCAGCGCTGTTGTATCGCCAGCTTCACTGTGGACCGGCTTTCTTTGGTGAATACAAGGTTTTTGGTCTGATCGACGGGCTGCGGGCCACTATTGGTTCCTCTCAGGATATTCCCGAAGGCTTCGATGGTCTTTCAGATTTGGGGGAGCGCATCGGTGGGGTGCGTCGCCTGCTCAGGGCTACCATGCCTAGTCTTGCGCCCTGTCATAACGATCCCGCTGCCCACAATTTTATCGGCGTGGATGGCGGGCTGAGGTTGCTTGACTGGCAGTGCTCCGCTCAATCTGATCCCCACTGGGAACTTGGCGCTTTTACAGCTGAGGCAGATTTGTCGGAGGAGCAGGCATTGTTGTTCTTCTCTACATATTTTGGTTGTGATAATCTTGCCGTTACCGCTAGAGTTACCCTTCACCGAGCCGTAAGCCATTATTTATGGTTGATGCAGTCGTTGGTATGGGTGCTGGAAGGCCGGGATGGTGGGGGCTGGCTGAACTCGGCTCGGCACAAGTATGATAGCCTGCGAGGCGAACTTGCATCAGCTCGGCACATCAGCGCCGCAAACGATCTGACAGCCTTGGCCGACCGCTAGGCATTTTGGCAATGACGGTCCGGCTTATTGTAAAATTACATCAGTAGGGTTACTTCAAGTTGCTGTGGCGCGCGGATCAGTTGAATATCATCAAAGCCTAACGCATAGTTAACTCGGTGGCCGTTAATAGTATTATCTTGGGGCCTTGGAGCGATCAAGACGATGACAACAATCGAACACTCTGGGATGGTTGGTGCAGCGGCAGTCGGGCGTCGTTCTGTGAAAACCGTTAAAATGATGGGTTTTTCTGAATTTTGGAAGATGATGCCTGACCTGTTTTTGGCCTCAGTATCGATCAATGTTCTTGCGCTGGCGCTTCCGCTGACGCTTCTGCAAGTTTACGATCGCATCATTCCCAATCAAGCTATCGTGACTATGTGGCTGCTGTCTGGAGGTGTGGTCACAGCCATGCTGCTTGAAGCGTTGATTAAGATGGGGCGTGTATATATTACTGGATGGATCGCTGCTCGCTTTGAGCACAAAGTTACGTGCGCCGGTTTGCACCAATTGGTTGACGCCAATATAATTGACTATGAACAAAACTCACCAAGTGTACATGCAGAGCATTTCAGGTCAGCCAGCGTCCTTCGAGATTTTTACTCTGGAGAAGCACTCCTTTCGCTATTCGATCTTCCCTTCACAGTTGGTTACCTATTCCTGTTCTGGATGATTGGTGGCGTCCTGGTTATTGTTCCAGTATCTTTGTTCTTGTTGTATGGCGCGATCATGCTGTTCAGCGGACGCAAGGTAGGCGAGGATATCCGGAACCGTAATATTCTCGATGAGCGTCGCTACAGCTTTATAACCGAGGTAATGCAGGGCATTCATACCGTCAAGACCATGGCCGTCGAAGCTCTGATGCAGCGCCGCTACGAGAGGTTGCAGGAGGCTAGCGTTGAGCAGAGCTACCAGAGCGTTACCCATTCTTTGTCATCCGTCGATATTGGCTCGGTGATTTCTCAGTTGCTGGTCGTGCTGGTGGTCGCGTTCGGTGCGGGTCTGGTTCTGGACGGTCGGTTGACTCCTGGTGGCGTAGCTGCCTGTGTTATGCTGGGGGCGCGTGGCCTACAACCCCTCCGGGGGGCTTTCAACTTGTGGCTTCGTGTCCAGGGGGTGACGGAGGCGCGTCGGCAGGTCGAGAAGTTGTTTGAAGTCCCGGTCGCGGAAAACGCCCGGCGGCCGACCTTGCCTGCCATCGGCGGCGGCCTTTCTTTCGACAACGTAACGCTGCGCTATCCGAAAGCGACTTCCGCATTTTTCTCAAATATTACGCTTTCGATAAAGCCAGGTGAGTGCATTGCCATCAGCGGCGATAGCGGAAGCGGCAAGACTTCGTTGCTATCTTTGATGGCGGGCATGATTGCTCCAACCGGAGGGCGAGTACTAGTTGACGAGTACAATCTTGCTGATTTTGCTCCAGCAAGTTTTCCTCGCCAGATTGCTCTTCTGCCTCAGCAGGGTGAACTGTTTCAAGGAACCTTGCTGGAAAATCTGACCATGTTTGATTCCTCGCTGGACACCATGGCCATGGAGATCGCCCGAGAACTGGGGCTTGACCGGGTCGTGGCTGGTATGCGCAATGGCTATGATACCTGGGTTGGCGGCAGTGTTGGCGAGACCATTCCCGCTGGCGTAAAGCAGCGCATTGCAATCGCCAGGGTTCTGGTCCTGCAACCAAAGATCATTCTCTTTGACGAAGCCAATATAGGCATAGATTCTGGTGGCGATGAACTCCTGCGGCAGTATTTGCAGAAGTTAAAAGGCCACCGCACTATGGTGCTGGTGACTCATCGGCCATCATTGCTGAAGCTTGCCGATAGTCGGTACCAATTGACGGATCGTACACTGGTTCCCCAGGTGCGGGGGCAAACCGGTTTCTTAGTCGCTAACGATGCTGGTACCAAGATTGGACGCATCGCCGACCGTCCTGAACCCAAGGCTGGTGTGGCGCATAATCTGAGTAACAGCTTCTCAGTGGCCACCGATTTGTCGATGTGCCTAGTTGGGCTGCTTACCGCCATGGAATGGCGCGGCAATCCCCGTCAGTTGGTGGAGTCGCTGCCACACATGACTGACGCCATGGATTTAACCGGTTTTCGGCGGGTAATGTCCAATCTGAACTATATTGGGCGAACGAGTCGTGCCAGCTTGTCAGTTGTTGATCCCCTTAGTTTCCCTTGTTTGTTTATTCCGGACCGAGGAGCTGCCAAGGTTCTATTGAAGGAGGAAGCTGGTTTCATCTTGGCCTTTGATGGGGTGACACTCGCAACCATTCAGCTTAAGCGGGACCGAACCTGCGGTGCCATTACTGTCTTTGAAGAACGCAAACGATCAGCATCTTCGGCTGTGGCAACGCCGAAAAGCTGGGTTGGGGCGGTGATCGCGCGCTTTGCTCCATTGTTGTGGATGAACCTAGGTCTTACCATTGCTATAACCATGTTGGGGCTGGCTGGCCCGATCTTTGTTATGACGGTATATAATCGGGCGATTCCGGCCGATGATATTGAAGTTGTTCCCTATCTGGTGGTGGGGGTTGGTATTGCGGCGATTGTCGAGTGAGTGTTGCGTTACACTCGGGGGCGCGCCCTTGCCCATGTTGGCGGGCGTATTGAATTCATTGTCGGCGGCGGGATATTCCAGCGCCTGCTGGCTTTGCCGATCGCGTTTACGGAGCAGGTCTCAATCGGAAGCCAGATCGCCCGCCTGAAAGATTTTGAAACGCTGCGGGAAGCTTTTGTCGGCCCCTTCGCCTTGTTTATCTATGAGCTTCCGGCGACATTGATCTATGTGGCGGCGCTGGCGATAGTTAATATCTGGCTGTTCATGATCTTGGTGCTTTCCGGCGTCGCCTATTTGGTGCTTGGAATGGCAACCCACTCGACGCTGTCCGAGCGCTTGGCCTCTGCGTCCAGGATGACGACGGATCGACAGGAATTCTTGATCGAATTACTCTCACGTATGCGGACGGTGAAATTTGTTGGTGCTGAAGGTTTGTGGTATGAGCGATTTCGCGCCCTTTCGGCAAAGTCACATGAGTGCGAACTTCACGCTCAGCGCTTTGCTGGTCTGATATCGTTGTTGTCACAGCTAGTGGCTAACTTTACCAGTGTAGCTGTTCTTGTCACGCTTGTGCTGGTGTCCCTTAGCAGTACTGTCAGTCCCGGTGCCGTGGTGGTCTCGATGATCCTGACATTCAGATTGATGGGGCCGCTGCAGGGTAGCTTTATGTCGCTCGCGACCATGTTCCGGGTGGTACGGAGTGTACGCCAGATCGATAATTTGATGAAATTGCGGGTGGAACGAAATCCTTCTGAGCCTATTCAGTCGCCGCCTGTCTTCAAGGGTGAGGTATTGTTCAACCGGGTTTCCTTCCGTTACGGGAATGAGGCCGACCCAGCGTTGCTGGGTGTGAGCGTGAGGATACCGCCAGGTCACGTTGCGGCCATAGCCGGTCGCAACGGTGCCGGCAAGTCAACTTTGATGAAGTTGATTACGGGTATTTACCAGCCCCAGGCCGGAAGTGTCCGTTTGGATAATATTGATATTCGGCAGTTAGATCCGCTGGAACTTCGCTCTGTGATTAGTTACGCGCCCCAGCGCTGCGACATATTTTACGGCACCATCGCCCAGAATTTGCGGCTGGTCCATCCTAGTGCCAGCGATGAGGAGCTGCGTTGGGCTGCCGACATGGTTGGCCTGACGGAGGATGTCATGAGCCTGCCCCATGGTTTTGAAACCCGGATCTCGGACACTCAGGGCGGGCAATTACCCCATGGTTTCCGGCAGCGCTTGTCCTTGGCCCGCGCCTGTGTTCGCCCTGCGCCGGTGGTTTTGTTCGATGAGCCTGGCAATGGGCTGGACTCCGCCGGCGACCAGGCCTTCGTCAACGCGGTAGGCTGGCTTCGCCGTCGCTCGACGATTTTTATTGTTTCCCACCGGCCAAGCCACCTGAAGCTGGCAGATGTCGTGATCTTTCTCGAAGATGGCTATGTTCGCCAGATTGGCAGCTTTGAGCAGTTGAACGAACTTATCATGGGGACGCTGTCATGACGCTGTTTGTGAACGCCGAATCATCATCCGACGGAGCGGAAATTGCCGTCAAACTCCCGGTCCAGTTGGGGATTCGCACCAAGCGGCTCTTGGCCGAGCCGGTTGCCTTTGAAGAACAGAATCTTTCGGTTTCAATACGCGCACTGCTGTTGTTGGCCACATTGCTAATCGTTGCTTTTATCGCCTGGGCTTGGGTGACGCCAATCGACGAAGTGGCCAACGCTCCTGGGCAAGTAATTCCTACCGGTGCCGTCAAGGTGGTGCAGCATCTTGAGGGCGGCATCGTCGGGTCAATCCTGGCCAAGGAAGGGCAATTGGTCAGCGTCGGCGAGGTTTTGATCCGGATGGAAACGGCGGTGGCGCGATCAGAGCTTGACCAAGTAATCGTCCGGTCGGCCGAACTGAGCTTGCGGATCGAGCGTCTTAAGGCGGTTTTTGAGAACCGCGAGCCAGAATTTGGCGGGCTTGAAATCGAGTGGCCCAGTCTTGCCGCCGCACAGCGCCGCATAGCCAGCAATCAGCGCGAAAGCTACCGCACTGCCCTGACCGTGATCGATAGCCAGATCGCCGCTCGGCAAGAGGAGATGACCCAACTCAAAGGAACGCTGGATATCGCCAAAAGGCAGCTGGCTATAACTCAGAAGCAAGTGACCATTCGCCGCCTGGGGATGAATGCCGGAGTAGTTTCCCACGAAGTATATTTGGAGACGGCGCGGGCAGAGGTGGCGTCGATGGGCGAGGTTGGCCGTCTCACCGATCAACTCCGTGTTACTGCCAATACACTGGCCGAACAGGAGCGGCGGCGGAGCAATCAGGAGGCAAGCCAACGCCATGATGTGTTGACTGAGCTTGCCGTGACGAACGACGAGCTTGAGCAGTCAAAGAAGACAATTGAAAAGCAAAAAGACCGGGTCACCCGCCTTGACGTTCGGGCGCCGGTCGATGGTCTGGTTCAGGATATCAAGGTTTATGCTCCGGGTGAAGTTGTCGCTCCCGGTGCCGTGCTGATGCGGGTGGTCCCGGTTCATGATCAGCTTCAGGTGGAGGCGCGCATCAGCTCTACCGATGTCGGCCGGATTCATCCCGGACAGTCCGTCCGCCTGAAGCTGTCTAGCTATGACTACACCAGATATGGCGCTCTTCCCGGCGTGCTTCGGCAGATATCATCTTCGACTTTTTTGGATGAGCAGGGGCGCCCTTATTACAAGGCATACATTTTCCCGAACCGGGCCTATATGGGCCGCACGCCTGGGGAATACCCCATTCTCCCTGGCATGGTCGTCCAGGCCGACATAAACACCGGCAAAAAAACACTGGCGACCTATCTGCTCAAGCCTCTGGCGTCCGCGCTTCAGGAATCGTTTCACGAGCATTAACCAAACTTTGTCACATGGCCCTGGTATGACAGCTTGGAGATGAAATTCGTCACCTGGATCCAAGGAATTAGCAAAGTTGGGCCAGGGCCATTGCGGCAAATTTTCGGGAAAATATCCAAAAAATTCCTTTATTTTCGTAAGCTGCCTTGATATAAATTCAAGGCAATGCTGCGTTGCAACATGCTGGTCATCGGCCGGTCTGATGCCTGGAGGACTTTGAACCATGACGAGCAGGTTTCCGAACTTGGTAACGTCGCTTGGTCTGGCGGTTATGGCCGGGATAAGTTATAATCTGCTGGGTCGGTTTGGGCTGCTCTTCACCATTCCCTCAATGTCACTGAGTGTATTTTGGCCTCCCAATGCGGGAACGCTGGCCATCCTGTTGCTCAGTCACAAGCGCTACTGGTCGTTTATCTTCGTGGGCTCAATGCTAGGTGATTTTCCGAACGAACTGGCATTGACAAATGGTGGATATAACGACTCAATTATTATGGTGATTATGGACAGTCTATCATCTCTATTGCCAGCACTGGTTATCCGGAAATTTGCCGGCGATACATATGTAAGAAATTGCATGAGTTGGTTCATCCTGCTTATAATCAGTTATACTATGGTATCCAGCTTTTGTGGCCTAGTCGTTTCTTTAGCTGTTTATGATAACAAGACCCTAAATGATGTTGTTTCGACTACACTAACTTGGGTTATGTCAGATATTACTTCTGTATTAATTATTGTCACGCTTAGTATTGCAGTTTTTGAGTTGATTTCGAGCTTGAAACGGAATGAGATAAATTTTAATCATTTTGCACATAAGGTTTCAGGGTTTTGCGTTTTGGTATTATTCATTGGCATTGGGTCGTATTATGAGTTTTTTGTTTACTACCCAATACACAGAGTTACTATAAACTTGTTTTTGCCGTTTTTGCTTGCTGCATCATATTATTATGGGCTAATAGGCGCTGGTGTGGGCTGCGCGATTATTATGATTGGGGCGGGTCTTACACCGCTTATGGTCAATTTTGGATCCGACCCGGGCACGCTGACAAATATTGTCTTTCAATTGCAGGCCAACGAGCTGTTCAATATTATCGCAGCTATTTTGTTGGCGTGCGTGACAACTAAATTGCGCTATGCCAATCGCGACCTGATCGAATCGGTCAAACGGGCGGAGTCTGCGTTGGAGCGGGCCGAGAGAGGCGAGCGCGAAGCCAGATACCAAGCGAATGAAATTGAACTAATTTATATGTACGCGCCAATCGGCTTGTGCCTAATGG
>JBAXKX010000100.1:0-9656 GCA_037135115.1 Rhodospirillaceae bacterium | reverse complement strand
CCTGCCCCAGAAACTAAGCCTGCCGCGCCGCCACCCGCCCCAATTGACGAGGCTGATATCAAGACTTATGAGGCTTTGGTACGCGCCATTAAGGAGCAGGGACTTGAGGATCGGGTCATAATCAGCGGGCCGCCGAAGGACGGTAGCGTCAATCTTGAATTCGTACCAGCCAAGGGCGGCCGCGCCAAGGCGGCTGCCCCGCTTCGGTCGCGGATTTCAGCACCGATTACCGACGACGAGCGATAGGATGTTACCGTTCTATTTAGTTGCACTGGCCGATGGACGGGGCGGCGCAAATATGGATACCGTCGGTCCAGGTCGCCCCGGTCAGGCTGGCATTGCGTAGGTCGGCTCGATCCAACCGGGCCTCGGTTAGATTGGCTCCTTGCAAATTGGCGGCATAGAAGCGGGCGCTACGCAAGTCGGCGCTGCGGAACGAAGCTCCGTTGAGGTCGGCGCGGCTGAAGTCGGCATCAATCAACCGTGCGCCGTCAAACACGGTGCCGACTAGCTTGGCGCTGACAAATTTGGCGCGGTAGGCGTCCGACTCCTTTAGCGATGCTCCGCTCAGGTCCGAGCGCAGAAAGCTGGCCTCGCGCAGCATGGCTGCGGTCAAATCGACCTGCGGCAAGCTGCGGTTGTCGAGCAAACAACGGTGCCAGTTAACCTTGGGTGCCGCTCCCTCGGTGCAATCGGCCGCAGCTTTGCCCGCACTCAGGCAAATTATCATGACGGCGACTGCTTCGAGAAAGTGCCAACTCGGTCCGGTTGTCATGAGCGTACCAGCGGCTTGTATTTGATGCGGTGGGGCTGCTCGGCATCCGCGCCTAGGCGGCGTTTGCGATCGGCCTCGTAATCTTGATAGTTGCCCTCGAACCAGACAACCTGGCTTTCGCCTTCAAAGGCCAGAATGTGGGTGGCGATGCGATCCAGAAACCAGCGATCATGGCTGATCACTACCGCGCAACCGGGAAACGCGATCAAAGCATCCTCCAGCGCACGCAATGTATCGACATCAAGGTCGTTGGTCGGCTCGTCGAGAAGCAGTACGTTGGCCCCCGACTTGAGCATTTTGGCCAGATGCACCCGGTTGCGCTCGCCTCCCGATAGCTGGCCGACCTTTTTCTGTTGGTCCGAGCCGCGAAAGTTGAAGGCGGAAACATAGGCGCGCGACGGCATGCTCTTCTTGCCGAGTTCGATCATATCAAGCCCGTTGGAGATTTCTTGCCACACCGATTTGTTGGGGGCGAGGCTATCTCGTGACTGGTCGACATAGCCCAGCGACACGGTGTCGCCGAGTCGGAATGAGCCGCCGTCCGGTGTTTCCTGCCCGGTGATCATGCGAAATAGTGTGGTTTTGCCAGCGCCGTTGGGGCCAATTACTCCGACGATGCCGCCAGGAGGCAGCCTGAAGTTCAAGTCCTCAATCAGCATCCGCTCACCATAGCACTTGAACAAATGATCGGCCTCGATCACTACGCTGCCAAGACGGGGCGGTACCGGAATGATAATTTGCGCCTCGCCGCCGGCCTGATCCTTGCTTTGTGCCAGCAACGTTTCGTATGCATTGATGCGTGCCTTGCTCTTGATTTGACGTGCTCGTGGCGATTGCCTGATCCATTCCAGTTCCGCCGCCAGCGTCTTTTGTCGTGACTGTTCCTGTTTGCCCTCTTGCTCCATGCGCTTCTGTTTCTGTTCGAGCCAGGAGGTGTAATTGCCTTCGTATGGTATGCCCTGCCCGCGATCGAGTTCAAGAATCCATCCGGTTACATTATCGAGAAAGTAGCGGTCGTGGGTAACAAGAACTACCGTTCCTTTGTATTCCTCGAGGTGATTCTCCAACCAAGCCACCGACTCGGCGTCAAGATGATTGGTCGGTTCATCCAGTAACAGCATGTCAGGTTTTTGCAGCAAAAGCTTGCACAACGCCACACGACGTCGCTCGCCGCCCGAGAGTTTGGTCACGTCGGCATCGCCGGGCGGGCAGCGCAGGGCATCCATGGCAATTTCCACGGTACGATCGATGTCCCAAGCATCGGCTGCTTCGATTTTCTCCTGGAGCAACGCCTGCTCATCAATCAGCGCTGTCATCTCGTCGGGGTCTTCGACCTCACCAAGACGGGTACTGACCGCCTCAAAACGATCGAGCAGGCCCTTGGTTTCGGCGAGCGCCTCCAGGATATTCTCCTGCACGGTTTTTTTTGGGTCGAGCTGTGGTTCCTGCGATAGATAGCCAACCGTGGCGCCCTCGGCGGCCCAGGCTTCGCCGGAATAATCCTTGTCGATACCGGCCATGATTCGCATCAGCGTAGATTTGCCGGAGCCGTTGGCCCCCAACACGCCGATCTTGACCCCGGGCAAGAACGATAGCCAGATGTTCTCCAGCACCTTCTTGCCGCCGGGGTAGATTTTGGCCAGCCCCTTCATCACGTAGACATACTGGTAGGCCGCCATGACGCTCTTCTCCAAGGATAGTAATTTTGTCAGTTAATATCCCAAACCCCGCGCGGCGGGAACCCCTTCAATCAGCTCTGCAGTCGGCCTTGGCTTATTACATTCCAGGAGTCTGGGTCCGCGTGTGTGCGGTGGTACTTGTTTCCATGTCGTCATCTTTGGCGTTCGCTCAACAGAAAATACCGACGCCTGCCGTGCCGTCCGAAATTCTCAATGGCACCGGGGTTGCGCTGTCAGGCGATACGCTTACGGTTTCAGGTACTTCGATCCGGCTCTATGGCATTGCGGCTCCGCTGGCCGGCCAGACCTGTGAAACTCGTTACGGCAAATCATATGACTGTTATCGTCGCTCCACCGATGTGCTGCAGGTCCTAATCGGTGGCCTTGATGTGGTCTGTACCGTGACGACCAAGGACCGTAACGGCCAGAAGATCGGGGTCTGCCGGGCGGGAGGCTCCGACCTTGCTGGCGCGATCGTGTCGCGTGGTTGGGCCTTCGCCTATCGTCGCCTTACACCAGCCTATATTGGCAATGAAACTTTCGCCGAGAGTCGCCGACTCGGTATTTGGGCCGGCAAGGTTGAAATGCCCTGGCAATGGCGCTCGCGTCACCTGTCTGATTAGGCCCCCGTCTAATTAGGCCCCCGTCTGATTAGGCCCCGGCCGAATTTTCGAGCCCCTCAATGCGGGTTGCCTGCCAACGGTGGACCAGCACGAGGATGGCTGCCAGCATTTCAGCCAGAACAGGAAGTATAGCCAGCGCCGCCGACGAAGTCGGTACCGGGACCAGGACTGGCAACAAAAAATCGAGTCGGGCCGAACTCATCAAAACCGGGGCTAGGAAATAGGCAAAGATCAGGTAAATCCCGATCGCCAATTCGCCGCGTCCTGACCGGCTGTAAAGCGTCAGATAGTGGAAAATTGCCAAATCCCTTATGGAGAATGCCAGGATAGCGCCAATCTGCGCCAATGGTGCCAATGGCAGCGGTGCCGATGGCGGTCTTAGGCCGATGATGTTAACCGCTGTCAGCATCCCCAGCACCAGTGCGACCACCATGGTGCCAATCCATGACGGCGAAAGCTGACCGCCCTGAGCTAGCCGCCAGTCCCGCAGCAAGGCGAGCCAGCGCCGCAGCCGGACCAGACTCTTGGACTCGATTAGGGCGCAGATGTAGGTCAGGGCGATGGCAGCACAAAATGCTATAAATAACCTTGTCACGGACAGCGTCGGCATCCATGATCTGCCAGTGTAATATTGGAGATGGTCGAAACCAGCTATGTAAGCTACGGAGAATACGACAAAAAACAACCAAGTTAGTGGTCCGGCTTGGTGCAATAGCTCTGTTCTGATCATCTGATAGAGGCCGACAACAGTCCATCCGATGAAAGCTAATTGCGAAAGCGTCACAAAAATGTCAAATGAAACATTGTAACCGTACCAGATGATGCTTTCTGGCCGGTTGAACATGGTAATGAAGAGAAGCGGCAGAATTACCATTACGGAGAGTGACTGAGCGACAGTAACCTGGAAGCGCAGGCTCACTGGTTCACCCCGAATTAGAACCATGCTGAACAGCAGTGCGAGTGCCTGAGCTTCAAGGCCAGCGAGCAGCAGTCTTATCACCAGGACTACGCTGCCATGGGGACTGACGAGAAAGGCGACTAGACACCATAGGCTGCCGTACCACATGAATACGGTGCTGCCCAAAAGCTTGCCCCAGGTCATATCCCAGGGCCTGACTGCCGACATCCTTTGGTTGTCCCAGGTGCGGCCAATTATTTCATTCAGCACGGCCTCCGCCGCCAGTCGGCTGCCCCAGATGACCAATAGTAATGCGATCAGCCCTTGAGCCGCGCTGGCAAATGACAGGCTGCCGCCGGCAAGCCATGCGGCAAAAAAGACCAGGACCAGCACCGCCGGCATCGCCACCATTCGGTGCGGCGGCAATTCTAGCCAAAGATTGCGCAGGAATTCCGGGTTCATCGTTTGAATCCCCGCATTTTCTCGTTGTAGACTGATTGCATCGAGCGCTGTTCCTCCTGCAGCGTCGCCACCGCCAGCCCAGACTGAATGAGTGCCCGCAACAATAGTGACTGTGACTGGGTATCACCGGTGAAATCGAAGCGTGCCGATGCGCCATCAACATCGACAACGGCAACCTGAGGATCAGCGGCCAGGAACGGGCGCAGCCCAGTCGAAGGCTGGACCAGCGTTACCTTGAGCCGACGCGGTCGCCCCAGCGGCGTTCGGGTCGTGCAGTTCTCTACCACGCGGCCGTTACGCAAGATCAGCATGTGGGTGGTGTAGTCCTCCAGCTCGGCCAGGATGTGCGAGGATACGATCAGCGTCATACCGCTGGCCCCGAGCGAGCGCAGCAGGTCAGAGAGATTGGCTCGCGCGTCGGGATCCAGTCCCGATGCCGGCTCGTCGAGCAATAGCACTTTGGGTCGGTGCAGCATGGCGTGAGCGATCGCCAGCCGCTGGCGCAGACCACGCGACAAGCCACGGACCTTGTCGCTAAGGCGATCGGAGATGCCGAGACGTTCCGTTGCCTCCTGAACGCGGCGTGACCGCTCGCGGTGTGGAATCGCATAGGCGGCCGCCTGATAAGTCAAGCTTTGGCGCACCGATAAGTCATCGTAAAGGCCGAGATCGTCCTGAAGGAAGCCGATTCGTCGATGTACTTCACGTGGGAGATCGCTGACATCTATCCTGTCTACCGTTATATTTCCCGAAAACAGGGTATGAAGCCCAGCGATGCAGCGCAGGAGTGTGGTCTTGCCAGCGCCGTTGGGTCCGACCAGCCCAGTAATTGTTCCTGTCTTTATCTCAAACGAAAGGCCGCGCAGGGCGCGTTTGGTCGGATAATCAAAGATAAGATTGCGAACGACGATCAAGAGCCTTCTCGCTTTAGCCTGGCTCTGGCGCCAGCGCAATGTCGGTGATGAGGCAATATTTATATCAGAGCCACAAACTTATGTACCAAAGCTACGAACTCACTGAACCAACGCTGACGATCCATCGGCCAACTGCCGTATCGGGGCCGGTTTCATGGCCGGTGTCGGGGCAAAAGCAGTCATTACAGCCGAGCCCACTCTTGTCGAAGACTGCGCCAGTTTTGCCGCGATAGCATCGGACTGGTCGTAAAACCATAGAACGGTAGGTGCCGCCAAAGCACCGATGGCACAGAAGGTCGTGCCGATCTGCCCCAGCAGCGACAACGCCAACGCGGCGCTTCCAGATGGAATTAGCAGCCCCCCGCCCCATAGTAAGGTAATTTCGCTCGGCCCGGCGATATAGGTAGCAATCATGGCCCCCGTCGCGGTAATGGCGCATCCGACGGCCTGTTTTTCGCCGTCAGTCATGGCGTTAGGGTCCAATGGGGCTGCGCCCGATTCGGCTGCGACTGGCGCATTGCCGGTGGCACCGCTGCCTCCCGCCTGGGCCCATGCCGTTCCCGGCTCGCCTAGACCCAGTAATGTCAATAGCGCGAATGCCGTCGAAATTTTGACAATGGTCATTGCCTAACTCCCAGAATCAAACTTATTTGCTGCCTATCAGGAAGCAATGCACTGTCTGCCAGCTGTATATCCGGGCCGGTCATTTGTACATCCGGTCGACCGCTAATAAAATTGGTGAAGGCCTGTGCGGTACCGGCGGCAGCCTGGACGATGCTATCGCCGATTGCGCCGAAATTGCTGATAAAGGCCGTTATTGGAAGGGCGGACATGCTGCCGATAACGCAACCGGAGGTAACGATGGTGGCAAGCAAGCCCATTGCCAGCAAGGGTGTCGTGGAGGCGACGGTAGTGGCGCCTGATGACAGCATTGTAACTTCCATTGGGGCGGTCGCCATGGCGGCACCGAAGCCGCTCAAGGCCCCGACCAAGCAGCCTGCGCCCTGGGTCTCGGTCTCGGTCATCGCTCGCACCGACCGAGCCGCTCCATCCTTGCCGGTGTCGACGACGCGGTATGACGAATCGCCGAATAGGCCGTTGCCACGCGGGGCAAACTGTGCCCCGATAGCATCGGATTGCTCAATTGCCCAAGTCACCGCCGGCGTCGCCGATGCGGCCATCGCACAGGTAACACCGCCCAGGATGGACAGCATTGGAATGAACATGACGGCCGAACCAGATGAGACATGCATGGCTCCGGTCATGATCATCATCAGTTCTGACGGGCCGACGGCATAGGCGACGCCCATTGCACCAGCAGCGGCGCCAAGGCAGGCTCCACCCTGGATGGCGGCATCGGACATCGGCGCGATATCGGCGCTGGGCGTTCCGGCGTCGGCGAACACAAGAGTCTCAGGTGCCGATAGTGGAGCCGACACTGCGGGCTGGGTTGCGACCAAGCCTGAGAATGCCAGCGAAGCCGCCAGTAAGTTGCATGAAGTCTTTGTGCGCACTGTATCCCCCGAAATCTCAGTCATGCTGGGAGCGATTAAGCCGACGTTTCAGCGCCAGCCCTCCGGCCGCTCCGCCAACTCGTGCGACTTTCCATCCGCCACCGTTTCGGTCAGCCAAGCCGATACCGTCACGCCATAGAACTCGGCGATATTGTTCGCCGCATGGCCGGCCGTCGCCATCAGCGAGTCTGTTACTAATTGAGCCTGCATGCTTAGGTTGGCCCCGATATTATCCCTCTGTTCGGCGGCCCATAGCAAGGCCGGGGTGGCCGCATATCCCAAAGAACAGGTCGCGGTGGCAAGTGTGGCCGTCAATCCGAGCCATAGGGGGGCCGTAGCCGATGGTACCAACAAACCGCCAGCGACGATGATCACTGCTTCAGAAGCTCCTGCCGCAAACGCGGCGTAGGTCATGGCGGCAGTTCCCCCGGCAATGCAGCCAATTCCCTGTTTGGTGGCATCTGACAGACCGCCACCGTCATTGGCAGCAGGTAGGGCGTCCGTGCCATGATCAGTTGCTTGCTGCGCCACCACCATGCTTGCGGCTCCTATCGCCGCCGCGCCTGACTGAGGTGCGAGCGCCCATCCGTCCGTCGGGCAATTAAATGCAAGCAACGCCAAGGCGGCCGCCAAGCCCCTATTGCCAATACTCGTCGTCATCCTTATTCCCCCGAAGCCCCTAACAATGCCGATTGAAGTTCGCGCCATGCCGTCATCCTCTGGCGACAGGTTCAGGTCTAGCGCAGCGCCCATAGTACGGCGGGTGTGATCAATGCACCAGCCCCGCACGCCATGCTGGCCATGGTACCCATCAGGCCGATGAACAATATTTGTGATGATGAAGGCACAACCAAGCCGCCGACTACCAACATGATCATCTCTGAAGGTCCGATGGCATAGGTAGCGGCCATCGCGGCAGTCGCGCTGAGAATGCAGCCGGTTGCCTGTTTTTCACCATCGGTCATTAGGCGAATGGCCGGAACATGAATCCCAGCCGCCACGGTCGCAGGCAATTCGGCTACCGTAATCGCACCGGTTGCAGCGTAAGCCGACCCCGCCTGGACCACAGCCAGACTCAGGATCACGGCCAGAAAGCCCAAGGTCAGATAATCATACAGAATCTTCATGCTCATCCCACCATTCCGGCTGACATGGCTGCACCCCATGCTTTTGACCACACAGCACCACCATGACCTACCGGCATATGCCTCAATTCACGACATGCACCTGATTGCAGGTGCGCTATATCCCGGCACTGTAACGATGGCTTCCGCTTCATTCAATGGGTATGCAATTAACGTAGCTCAGGTAGTCCTTGACTAAGGTGTGAGGTCGCGAACTGCGCGGAAACCAACATCTCCAGCCCGGCCAATGGCCACCAAGCGGGCGCGATTGGCCGCCCGCAAGCTGCGCGGCTTGCGGTCCCAGGCCCCGCCGCGCACGACTCGGAGTTCGCAGCTATCGGGGATGAAGGATTTACTGGTGGCTGATGTGGTCTTACCCGGTTCCTGCCAGCATTCTTGGGTCCATTGCCACACATTGCCCAGCATATCGAATAGTCCGAAGGGATTGGCCTTGAAGGAGCCCACCGGGGCAGTCATTTTGCCGTCCCAAGTACTGCCGCAGCCTTGGCAGACGGTGTTGTTGACGCCTATGGTGTTGCCCCACCAATAACGGCTGACCGTGCCAGCCCTTGCTGCGTACTCGAATTCTGCCTCCAACGGCAAACGGTAGGCCCGGCCGGTCTTGAAGTGAAGCCAGCCGAGAAATTGCTGAACATCGGCCCAGTTAACGTTGATTACCGGCCGGTTGCTGCGGCCCCAACCCCGATCAGAAGCGGCGGGGCACCAGCCATCCCGAACGCAGAAGTCCCATTCGGCGAAGGTCACCGGACCGCGCCCGATCGCAAACACCGAGAGCACCTTTACTTGACGCAAAGGGTGCTCGTCGGCATCGGCTTCGGTATCGGTGGCCTGACTTCCCATCAGGAACTGGCCGGGTGGAATCACCACCATCTCCGGGCAGTCCGGGCAATCCTTGAACACGGCACCTGGCTCGCTCGGATCGGAGGCAGAGGCAGCCAAGGCTAAGGCCGCGAGCAGCCCGGCTGCCAGCCATAATACCCCGGCCATCTTCCACAATCGCCGCATCATTCCTCCGTCCGCTCTCCGTCCGCTAGCAGAGTCTAGCTCAGGAATCGTCAAACGCGATGGAAATATTATCGATCAGTCTTGTCCGCCCCAGCCACGCCGCCGCCAACAACCGCGCTGGTCGTTCTCCACGCTCAAGGCGACGCATGGAGTCTATTGGGGCCAAAGTCTCGGCATCACACAGCTCAAGGTAGTCGATACGGGTAAAGCCGGCGGCTAATATGTCGGCTTTCGCCTGCGCCAGGGCTAAGTCAACCGGCGTGCCAGCTCTCAAGGCAACCGCCGCCTTGGCCATGGCCTTGTGCAGTTGCGGCGCCTGCGCCCGTTCAGCTGGCGAAAGGTAGCTGTTGCGCGAAGACATGGCCAAGCCGTCCGACTCGCGCAAGGTCGGCACACCCTCGATTCGTACTGGTATGTCGAGGTCGCGGACCAAGCGACGGATGACCAAAAGCTGTTGGTAGTCCTTTTCACCGAATACCGCTACGTCTGGCAGCGCTTGAAGCAGCAGCTTGGCCACCACCAACGCGACGCCGCCGAACATCTGGGGGCGAAAAGCTCCGCACAGCCCCCCACTAACTCCGCTCACTGTCAGCGTCGTGGCAAACCCTGGCGGGTACATTTCGTCAACAGATGGCGCAAAT
>JBAXKX010000099.1:0-9743 GCA_037135115.1 Rhodospirillaceae bacterium | reverse complement strand
GCCTTTGGCGGGGACTGATTGCGCCTTTGGCGGGGACTGATTGCGCCTTTGGCGGTGGCGCGTGGCGGAAGCGCTGGCCGCCGGGCGAGCGGACCGCTAACCTGAAGCTTGGCGAGAGTGGCGGTCAGCCGTGACGGTGGGCCGTGCGCGATATTTTCTTTTCCGACGAAAGAGCGACGGTTCCGATGGTTATTCAAGTCAGCACGGCCAAGTTCGATCATGTGCCGGACATCAAGGTTTCGGTGCGGCAGGTCTTTGGCATCGACAGCGACATGGATGTTCCGGCCTTTAGCGAGGCATCCGAGCATGTGCCGGTTTTTGACGAGGTCTACCGTTTTGATCGCGATACTACCCTCGCCATTCTTGCCGGCTTTGCCTACAACCGCCGGGTGATGATTCAGGGCTATCACGGCACCGGCAAGTCGACTCATATCGAACAGGTGGCCTCTCGGCTTAACTGGCCTTGCGTCCGAATCAATCTTGACAGTCACATCAGCCGTATCGACTTGATCGGCAAGGACGCCATCGTCCTCAAGGATGGAAAGCAGATCACCGAGTATCGTGAGGGTATGTTGCCCTGGGCGCTCCAGCATCCTTGCGCCCTGGTGTTCGACGAATATGACGCCGGCCGTCCCGACGTGATGTTTGTGATCCAGCGGGTGCTCGAGGTCGAAGGTAAGCTGACTCTGCTTGATCAGAATCGGGTGATTCGCCCGCATCCAGCCTTTCGGCTGTTTTCCACCACCAATACCATCGGCCTTGGCGATACCACCGGGCTGTACCATGGTACCCAGCAGATCAATCAAGGCCAAATGGATCGCTGGAACATTGTGGCCACTCTTAACTACCTGCCTCATAAGGAAGAGGTCAGCATCGTCTTGGCCAAAGTCCCGAGTTATAACCAGACGCCGAAGGCGCGGGAGCAGGTCGTCGCAATGGTCAGGCTTGCCGATTTGACCCGGGCAGGTTTCATCAATGGTGACATTTCTACGGTTATGTCGCCGCGAACCGTGATTACCTGGGCAGAAAATACCAAAATATTCAATGACATTGCCTTTGGCTTCCGGGTAACCTTCCTTAATAAGTGCGATGAGACCGAGCGCCCGACCATCGCCGAATACTACCAGCGTTGTTTCGGGACTGAATTGCCTGAAACTGGGATCAAGGCGACCATTGTATGAATGTCATGGAAGTGGTTGGCGGTAATCCGAGATGAAAGAGACGGAAACCCCGGTCGAGGTATTCAAACGCTCGACTGTGGCGGTGGTGCGTGCATTGGCCGAACGCGGCGATATCGAAGTCGGTTTTAGTACCGAGGCACCCGGAGTGAATGGCCTGCGGGTCCGGGTTCCTGCTCCGGGTTCGGAACTTACTCCGGGGGCGGCGGCTTGCGTTCGGGGTGGTGCCGATGCGGTTGCTTTACGCCTGCGACATCATGACGCAGCACTCCATGCCGCTTGTGCGCCGAGCGGGGTGATGCAACGGGCGGTTTACGACGCTATGGAACAGGTTCGTTGCGAGGCGCTGGGCATCCGTGACATGCCGGGGGTCGCCATTAATTTGGCGGCGGGTATGGCGGAGCGTTGCCATCGACTCGGCATGGACCGCATTTCCGAGCGTCAGCAGCTGCCGCTCAGCGAGGCGATGCGGGCTTTGTCGTGGGACGTGGTGCATGGGCGGCCGGTACCGATAGAGGCCAAGACAGCATGTGAGCTGTGGCGGCCTTGGCTTGTTGAAAAGCTAGGGCCGGGCTGGCGGGGACTGGCCGACAAGATCGAAAGTCAGGACACATATGCACGGGTGGTGCGGCGGTTGCTGGTGGATCTTGGCTTTGAGATTGGTGGCGAGCCTGAGTCGAATTCTGATGGCGGCGACGGGGAAGATACTAAGGGCGACGAGGCCGACTCGGCGGACGGCGATAGCGCGGCCGATCAGGGAGGCGTCGATGAGCTTGACGCCAAGGCCGGCGCTATGGAAGCGGGAGATGATCAAGCCGAAACCCAGGGTGTCGATGAGGAACAACTGGACGGCGAGGGCGGTGAGGCTGGAACGATTGAGAATCCCAACCCGTCCGGTCCGCAGCGCCGCCGGACCTGCGGGCGCGAACTAGATGCCGACCGCGATTCCTATCGGATATTCACTACCCGCTTCGATGAGGTGATTGATGCCGTTGATCTTTGTGATGCCGAGGAACTGATCCGCCTACGGGCGATGCTTGATGGTCAGCTCAAGTCCCTGCATGGCATCATTGCCAAGCTGGCCAACCGACTGCAGCGCCAGCTAATGGCCCAACAACGGCGGTCCTGGGATTTCGATCTCGACGAGGGCCTGCTGGATGCGGGAAGGCTGTCCCGGGTGGTGGTTAACCCCATGGCTCCGTTGTCGTTCAAGCAGGAGCGTGCCGCCGACTTTCGCGACACCGTGGTTTCCTTGCTGATCGACAATTCCGGCTCGATGCGCGGTCGGCCGATCACCATCGCGGCGCTGTCCGCCGACATACTGGCTCGCACCCTGGAGCGCTGCGGCGTTAGGGTTGAGATTCTCGGCTTTACCACCCAAGCCTGGAAGGGCGGTAAGGCGCGTGAAACCTGGACTAAGTCGGGCAAGATGGCTAATCCAGGCCGACTCAACGATCTGCGCCATATTATATATAAGAAGGCCGATGCACCCTGGCGCCGCAGCCGTAAGAGCTTGGGCCTGATGCTGCGTGAGGGCATTCTGAAGGAAAATATCGACGGCGAGGCGCTGCTGTGGGCTCATACTCGCCTGTTGGCCCGTCCCGAGCAGCGGCGGATTCTGATGGTGATTTCTGACGGGGCGCCGGTCGACGATGCCACTCTCTCGGTCAATCCCAGCAACTACCTTGAACGTCATTTGCGGCGGGTGATTGAGGAGATCGAGAATCGTTCGCCGGTGGAACTGCTGGCCATCGGTATCGGCCACGATGTGACCCGGTACTATCGCCGCGCCGTCACCATCGGTGATGTCGATCAGTTGGGCGGAGCCATGGTTGAAAAGCTGGCGGAGTTGTTCGAGGAGGACCGGCCCGGCCCGCCCTCTCGTTCTAGTTCGCGCTCTCGTTCCGGCCCGCGTCCCATGCGTCCGGCGGCACCGCAAGCGCGACCCGGTGGGGGGCTATGGGGTTGAGGGGCTGAGGGCGAATTATTGGGCGGATTATTGTAAGCTACGCACCATCTCGTCGAAGGCGCGGGAGAAACCGCTGAGGGTGAAATCAATGTCACGGCGGCCGGCGCGCACGAAGCTCATGCGGGCGAGAATGGTGGTTCCGTTCTTGAACTGGTCGAGTAGGCGGCTACCGACGAAGTTGGGAAACATGCACATGTTGAGGGTGGCGATCTGGGTCTCAGCTCGGGGTGAGCGGTCGACTCGCAGGGCGCAGTTTTGGACCAAGCCCTGGTTTGCCGTCATAAACAGCTGGTAGTCGTTGCCGGTGGGGATGACGCTCAACGCCACGTAACTGGTGGTTTGCCCATCCTCGAACATGCGGTAGGTCACAAGCCGGCAGGTCTTGACGTCGGTCATGCGGTCGATGTCGCAACTTGCGTTCCATACGCCTTCAGGACCGAAATCGGGGTTGCCCTTTGTTTCGGCGGCAATAGCAGCGCCAGCCAGCGTTCCGACAACGCAGCTCATCAGGATGATCGATCGTGCGTTCCGGCGCATGTCCAAGGTATTCCAAAATGTTCAAACATTTCCCATTCATGGTTTACAGCCATGACCCCTGTTCGGCAAGGGGCGTGCCATATGGTTGGGACGTTTATCCGCAACGTTGCTGGAATGCACCGAAACCCCCTGATAAGCGGCCTTCGCCAAATATGTTGACAAGCGGATCCTGTCGCTATAAATCACCATTTCCGTGAGCGGGCCGTTCAGGTCCGCCGCGCGCATTTTTATTGACGGCAGTGACGACAATGTTTGCAGTGATTCGGACCGGCGGCAAGCAATACAAGGTCGCCAACGGTGATGTTATCCGGGTGGAGCGACTGGCTGGCGAGGCTGGTGAGGCGATCCAGCTCGACGAAGTCTTGATGGTCGGGAACGGTGGCGAATACGCCGTCGGCACCCCGCTCGTGGCCGAAGCCAGCGTAACCGCCTTGGTGGTGGAGCAGGGGCGTGGCCCCAAGATTATCGTCTTTAAGAAAAAGCGCCGCCAGAACTACCGGCGCAAGAACGGGCACCGTCAGGATCTGACCGTGCTTCGTATCACCGGCATCAATCACGCGGGCGCCAGCGCCTAAAGGTAGGTAACCATGGCACATAAAAAGGCGGGCGGCAGTTCGCGTAACGGTCGCGATACTGCTGGACGACGACTCGGCGTCAAACGTTACGGCGGCCAAGTCATACCGGCTGGAAATATCATCGTTCGCCAGCGTGGAACCAAGGTCCACCCCGGCAAAAACGTCGGTATGGGCGTTGACCATACACTTTTTGCCTTAATTCACGGCGCAGTTGCCTTCCATGAGGGCAAGGGCGGCCGGATGTTCGTCTCAATCGTGCCGACACAGGTTGAAGCTGTAGCCGCTTGAGGGGTTGGCCGCTCGCTACGCTTTATAGTCGGCGGCTTTTGCTCCTGAACCGATTCTTGTCTGTGCCCTATGGGATCTTCATGCACCCTGATGGCTTGCGTCGGGGTGGACGGTGTGTGTATACTAGCAAGATGATTGTGGAGGCGGCCATGTCCAGCCAGGTTACATTATCCGGTGTAGGGGCGTCAGGAGCTGTAGGTTCAATTTTAGTCACTGGTGTCGGTGCAAGCGCCGGTGCCGTCGTCGGGGCTTTGCTGGGCGGTCCGGTTGGTGCCGGTGTGGGTGCCTTTGTTGTTGGGGCGACTTGTGCCAGCATAGGCGCGGCGGGGCTGGGTCGCAGTGCCCCGCCCGAGAAGCTTTATACGATCCATGATCATATCAGGGATAACAGCTTCGCCTTCAAGGAAGAGCGCGAGGCCCGTGATCGTGCTCGTCGATGACGACTGAGCGGAGTTGCTATAATAGGATTGTCGAACTTGAAAGGTCCCGAATTGGTGACGCCGTTACTGAAGAGATGTTGACATTTGGTCAGTTGCATTTCGATAAGTGGGATCGGGCCGAAAAATGGGAAAAGGAGAATCCAAGCCAAAATATTGATTTAGAAACAGTACAGACCTTTTATGAGCAATGCACCGAGCGAGAGGTCAACAAGTATCGTGCTGACGCCAGAGATACTTTACAGGATTACGCCATTCGGTATCATCAAAAACAGAAAAGCCGAAATTTTCGGTCTGGTGTTTATCAGGGTCTTGTCGCTTCGTTTATATACTCTCTCATTTTCTTGGTTTTTATACTTTTAGTCAAGTTCTATAATATTAACATTTTAACTCTCCTTGGTCTCAAGTCCACATCCCCATGAAATTCCTCGATCAAGCTAAAGTATATCTGCGTAGTGGCGACGGTGGACCCGGTTGCTGTAGTTTCCGCCGTGAAAAGTACATTGAGTTCGGTGGGCCTGATGGCGGTGACGGCGGACGCGGCGGTGATATTGTAATCGAGGCGGTTAACGGGCTCAATACCCTGATCGACTATCGCTATGCGCAGCATTTTAAGGCGCGTTGCGGCCATCATGGCTCGGGCCGCCAATGCACTGGGGGCAAGGCCGATGAGGTGGTGCTGCGGGTGCCGGTGGGTACTCAGGTGCTTGACGACGATCAGGAGACCGTGCTTGCCGATATGACCAAAATCGGCCAGCGGGTTGTGCTGCTTAAGGGCGGAGACGGCGGCTTCGGCAACCTTCATTACAAATCCTCGACCAACCGCTCGCCGCGGCAGTACACTCCGGGCTGGCCGGGCGAGGAGCGCTGGGTCTGGCTGCGGCTTAAGTTGATCGCCGACGCCGGGCTGATCGGTTTGCCGAATGCTGGCAAGTCTACCTTCCTTTCTGTGTGTTCGCGGGCGCGGCCCAAGATCGCCGATTATCCCTTCACCACGCTGACGCCCAATCTTGGAGTTGTCACGATCGGAACTGATGAATTCGTCATGGCCGATATTCCCGGCCTGATAGAGGGCGCTCATGAGGGGCACGGCCTGGGCGATCGGTTCCTTGGTCACGTCGAGCGGACTGGTGTTTTGCTGCACTTGGTCGACGGGACTGAGGACGATGTGGTTGAAGCATACGCGGTGGTGCGTGGCGAACTGGAGGCTTACGGGCACGGCTTGACTGACAAGCTTGAACTGGTAGGCCTTAATAAGTGCGACGCGCTGCAACCTGAGGAAATTGCGCAAAAGGCTGCGGCGCTGGCCGTGGCGGCCGGGAAGCCGGTGATGACGCTTTCTGGTGTGACCCGCAATGGAGTCGATGCCGTGCTTTATGCCATGTTGGAGCGCATTAAGCGGGCGCGGGCAGCCGGTGATGACGCCGCCGGAGAGTAACTTGCCCGAGATTAATTTTAATGACGACGTACCAATCCCGACTCTATGCGATGCGCGGCGGCTGATCGTTAAAATCGGATCATCGCTGCTGGTCTGCGAGCGGACTCATCGTATCCGGCGCGATTGGCTCGAAGCCATGGCTGAAGATGTGGCGTTATGCCGCAGGCGGGGCCAGGAGGTGGTGATCGTGACTTCGGGCGCGGTGGCGGTCGGGCGCGAGCATTTGGGGCTGGCTGGTCGGCCGTTGCGCCTTGAAGAGAAGCAGGCCGCCGCCGCCGCTGGCCAGATCCGCCTCGCCCACGCCTATCTGGAGACGCTGGCCCACCATGATATTACAGTGGCACAGGTGCTGCTGACCCTGGAGGATACTGAGGCGCGCCGCCGCCATCTTAACGCTCGCGCTACCATTGACACCCTTTTACGGCTTGGCGCGGTGCCGGTAATCAACGAGAACGATACTGTCGGCACCTCTGAAATTCGCTTTGGTGATAACGACCGACTGGCGGCCCGGGTAGCCCAGATGATCAGCGCCGATACCCTGGTTTTGCTGTCGGATATCGACGGTCTTTACACTGCGGACCCGCGCAGGAACCCGGAGGCGACGCTCATTCCCGTAGTTCGCGCCCTCACGCCCGAGATCGAGGCGGTGGCGGGTGAGCCGCTTGCTGGCTATGGCACTGGCGGCATGGTCACTAAGATTGCGGCGGCCCGTATCGCCATGGCCGCTGGCTGTCGCATGGTGATCGCCAAGGGCAAGCGGTTTAACGCGCTTTCGGCGCTTGATCGCACGGTGGCGGCGGGGGGGGCACCCTGCACCTGGTTCCTGCCATTGGCCGAACCGCTGACTGCGCGCAAGCGCTGGATTGCCGGCCATCTCAATTCCGGTGGTGATTTGGTGGTTGATGACGGCGCGCTTAAGGCGCTGGGGCAGGGTAAAAGCCTACTGCCGGCCGGTATTATCGCGGTTGAGGGCAGCTTTATGCGTGGTGATCTGGTCCGTGTCTGCGATTGTCGGGGACGCGAGGTGGCGCGCGGCCTGTCCTCTTATGCTGCCGATGACGCCCGACGCATCGCCGGGCGCCGCAGTGGCGATATTGAAGCGATTCTTGGCTTCCGTGGCCGCGATGAAATGATCCACCGCGACGACCTAGTATTGGCCTGACTGGTTTGAGCTTTATGCTTCCGGAATCACCGCCCGTTGCCCCTCCACCGCAAAAATTCGCAGCGAGAGGAGGAACGGGCAGGTGCCGTTACTTCTTGGCGATATTAAGATTTTTCATCGCCCGGACCTGATTGTCCTGCTCAGCGAGCTGATGTTTGATCAGATCGGTCTGGCTGACTAAGCCCGTCAGTTTGCCGTTGTCGATGATGGGAACGTGGCGGATGCGGTATTTGGTCATCAGTTGCATCATCACCGCGACCGAATCGTTCGATTGGCAGGTGTGGACGGAGCGGGTCATGATGTCCTGAATGCAGAGCATCAGGCCCTTGGCTCCCATGTCGCCTATTGTGCGGACGATGTCGCGTTCCGACACGATACCGACCATGGTGCCGGCCTTGTCGGCCACTACTAGGGCACCGCATTTGCGATCGCGCAGAATTTTGGCCGCCTGTTCAATTCCCGCCGAAGGCAGGATGGTGAAAACATTTGAACCCTTTTCACCGAGAATTACTGAAACCGTCATCGCCGTGAGCCTCCCTAGCGCACTGTGTCCCTTGGTGTTCCCTGTGGTGTCCCTTGGCGCCTCTTGCCAAGTGCTCCAGCCTCTATTACCCCCACTTAGACTGATGTGGTGACGCGGAGTAAAGGCCGATGTGCATCGCTTTCGTTCTCATTCGATTGAAATGCCGTCTTGAGTTGGCAAGGGGTACTGGCGCAGGGTGGAGAGTGTGGTTGCTGTTCGCCGCTAATGGCGTGCCGCCCCCTACTTGCCGCACCGGTGCTCCGATGACCACTCCCAATCCACTCGTTCATAAAGATGCGGCGATCGTGCCGGCCCCGACTCGGTTGGCCCCCACTCAGATTACCCCGACTCGGCTGCCACCGACTAGGCTGGCTGTGATTGATGTCGTCCGGGGGGTGGCGATACTCCTGATGATTCTTTACCATGCTTGCTGGGATATGACCTTTTTCGGCCTGACACGGTTTGACCTGTTCGGTGACACGCTTTGGCTTGGGACGCGGACGGTGATACTGGCCTTGTTTCTCGGCCTGGTCGGTATTTGTCTGACCATGGCTTTCCGTGACAGCATTTGCTGGCGGGTGGTTGGGGTCCGGGTGGCGCTGCTCGCCGGTTGCGCCGGACTTGTGACGGTGGGCAGCTGGTGGTTCACCCCCGATGCCGTTATTTTCTTTGGCGTTCTCCATCATATCGCGCTGGCGTCGCTGCTGGGACTGGCTTTCGTCTGGCTGCCGGTGTGGGTAACTGCGCTGGTGGCTGCGCTTTGCATCGGACTTCCGGAACTATTTAGTCATCGGGCATTTGATGCCGAATGGCTGCGCTGGGTCGGTCTGATGACCCATGAGCCGAGAACTAACGACTATGTTCCGTTGTTGCCCTGGTTTGGGCTGGTGCTTGTAGGCATTGGGTTGGGGCGGCTGCTGATCGACTCCGCTTTGTCCCGATGGGGCCTGCTGCTGTGGCGGTGGCGGCCGACGACAGCGCCGCTTATGTTGTTGAATTGGGCCGGGCGCCGCAGTTTGGCGATTTACATGCTTCATCAGCCGTTACTGTTGGGGACGTTGTATGTAGTGGTAATTATGAGCGGGGCGGGTGCCCCGGGCGGGACTTTCGTGCCATCCGGGTCTAATGTCATGGGGTCTAATGGCTCGGGGTCTAATGGCTCGGGCCTGCCCGAAAGGTCTGAAGGTTTCCTTGGCAGTTGTCAGGTCAGCTGCGAAAAGTCGGGAGGCACGTTGACCCGGTGTGCCGGATATTGCCGTTGTTTCGCCACCGAACTCAATGTTCAGGAGCTGTGGCGGCCCTTTCGCGAAAATCGCATTGATGAGGAGGCCAAGGGGGGGTTGGTTGCCATCGTCAAGGACTGTGCCGCCGCCCAAACCGGACGCTGATGTTCGATGACGGGTGATGACGTCTGATGGCTTGCTTTTGGCGTGGCTGAACGAAACCGCAGGCGAGGATGAGGGCGAGAGCTGCGCGCCGCCCGGCTGGCTCGGCTGGCTCGGTGGGCTTGCCGAGTGCTTGGCGGCCGAGCGCGAGCGATGGGGTTTGTGGCTGCCGGTGGGGTTTGGTTCCGGCATCGCGCTTTATTTCTCGCTGGCGTCTGAACCGCCGTTGTGGCTCGGCTGTGCTGTGCTAG
>JBAXKX010000098.1:0-9794 GCA_037135115.1 Rhodospirillaceae bacterium | reverse complement strand
CGGCTTGCCGTTGGCCGGTGACAAGATGTTGTTAGTGGACATCATCAGCACGCGCGCCTCGAGCTGGGCTTCCAGCGATAGGGGCACATGCACCGCCATTTGGTCACCATCGAAGTCGGCATTGAAAGCCGTGCAAACCAAGGGGTGCAGCTGGATAGCCTTGCCCTCGATCAGTACAGGCTCAAACGCTTGAATGCCGAGGCGGTGCAGTGTCGGCGCCCGGTTGAGCATTACGGGATGCTCGCGAATTACTTCTTCAAGGATATCCCACACTTCGGGACGCTCCTTTTCAACCATGCGTTTGGCTGCCTTGATGGTCGAGGCCATGCCGTATAGTTCAAGCTTCGCGTAGATGAAAGGTTTGAACAGCTCGAGCGCCATTTTCTTGGGCAGGCCGCATTGGTGCAGCTTGAGTTCGGGACCGACCACGATCACCGAGCGTCCCGAGTAGTCGACACGCTTGCCAAGCAGGTTTTGACGGAACCGGCCCTGCTTGCCCTTGAGCATATCGGAAAGAGACTTCAGCGGTCGCTTATTGGCGCCGGTGATTACTCTGCCGCGACGCCCGTTATCAAACAGCGCGTCAACTGCTTCTTGTAGCATGCGCTTTTCATTGCGCACGATGATGTCGGGTGCCTTGAGTTCGATCAGCCTTTTCAGGCGATTATTGCGGTTGATAACCCGGCGGTAGAGGTCGTTAAGATCAGATGTGGCGAAACGGCCGCCGTCAAGCGGCACCAGTGGTCGCAGTTCGGGCGGGATTACCGGTATTACTTCAAGAATCATCCATTCGGGGCGCGACTGGCTCTCCATGAAGGCTTCGAGCAATTTCAGACGCTTGACCAATTTTTTGCGCTTGGCATCTGAGGCGGTGTCGCGCAGTTCCTCTCGGCAGTTGAGCTTCTCCTGTTCGAGGTCGAGTGCGGACAGCATGATACGCAGCGCTTCGGCGCCGATTGCCGCCGTGAAACTGTCCTCGCCGTACTCGTCCTGGGCGATGACGAATTCTTCCTCATTGAGCAACTGGTGCAGTTTGAGCGGGGTCAGTCCCGGCTCGATCAACACGTAGCTCTCAAAGTAGAGAATCCGTTCAAGATCTTTCAGCGTCATGTCGAGCAGTAAGCCGATCCGGCTCGGTAGTGATTTAAGAAACCAGATGTGAGCAACCGGAGAAGCCAGCTCGATATGGCCCATCCGTTCACGTCGAACCTTGGACAAAGTTACTTCAACACCGCACTTCTCGCAGATGATGCCTCGATATTTCATGCGTTTGTATTTGCCGCACAAGCATTCATAATCCTTGATAGGACCAAAAATGCGCGCACAAAACAAACCATCACGCTCTGGCTTGAATGTTCGGTAGTTGATTGTCTCCGGTTTTTTGATTTCTCCGAACGACCAAGAACGAATACGCTCAGGGCTAGCAATTGAAATCCGTATCTGATCGAAGCTTTGGCTGCCGGCAACCGGGCCGAAGACGTTCATCAACTCGTTGTTCATCAGTGCTCTCCTGCTTCGATCAGTTCACTACTGCCTAGTCTTACTCCCTCCCCCGCAGGCGGGGAAGGGGGCTTTGGATCAAGGCGTCCGCTGGTTTAACTCGACATTTAGTCCGAGCGAGCGCAGTTCCTTAACCAATACGTTGAAGGATTCTGGGATGCCGGCCTCGAAATTATCATCGCCGCGGACGATGGCCTCGTAGACCTTGGTACGGCCCGAAACGTCGTCCGACTTGACAGTCAGCATTTCTTGCAAGGTGTAAGCCGCGCCATAGGCTTCGAGAGCCCACACTTCCATTTCACCGAACCGTTGGCCACCGAACTGGGCCTTGCCGCCAAGCGGTTGCTGGGTGACTAGGCTGTAGGGACCGATTGAGCGCGCATGTATCTTGTCGTCGACAAGATGGTGAAGTTTAAGCATGTAGATGTAACCGACCGTAACTTTGCGGTCAAAGACCTCGCCGGTGCGGCCATCAATCAAGTTGACCTGACCGGAACGGTCGAGCCCGGCTTGTTCGAGCATGACGCAAATATCCTCCTCGCGGGCGCCGTCGAATACTGGCGTCGCAAAAGGAATGCCGACTCGCAGGTTGTGGGCAAGTTCAAGCAGCTCTTCGCCATTCAGGTCTGAGATATCTTCTTGGTATTGTTGATCGCCGTATATAATTTTGAGTCGCTCGCGAATGCTGTTGGAGAGTTTCTCGATCATGACTGCGTCCTTGCTGTAGACGTGGCGCAGTTTGTCGAGCATCTCGCCGATTTGGCGGCCAAGTCCTGCCGAAGCCCAGCCCAAGTGGGTTTCCAGAATCTGACCAACATTCATTCGTGACGGCACACCAAGCGGGTTGAGCACCAGATCTACCGGTCGTCCATCCTCCAAATAGGGCATGTCCTCTATCGGGATGATCTTGGAAACGACTCCCTTGTTGCCATGGCGACCGGCCATTTTGTCGCCTGGTTGCAACTTGCGCTTAACTGCTACGAAGACTTTAACCATTTTCATCACGCCGGGCGGCAACTCGTCGCCGCGCTGGAGCTTTTCTACCTTGTTGTCGAAACGGGCCTTGAGCGCGTCGATCGACTCGTCGAAGGCCCGACCCATGGACTCAATGTCTTCCATCACCGGTTCGTTTGAGACGCTGATCTGCCGCCATTGGCCGCAGGTGTATGGCTTCAGGTCCAATTCGGTAAGCGGGCGGTTGGTGATGGCAAAGCCGCGCGGACCGCTAATTACAACCTGACCAATCAATATTTCCCCGAGCCGGCCGAAGAAGCTGCGTTCCAGAATCCCCTTCTCGTCATCGCGGTCCTTTGCAAGTTTCTCTATTTGGGCGCGCTCAATCTGCATGGCGCGCTCATCCTTATCGACACCGCGCCGCGAAAAGACTCGCACATCGACAACGGTGCCGGCAACTCCAGGTGGAAGCCGCAGCGAGGTATCGCGGACATCGCTGGCCTTTTCACCAAAAATAGCCCGTAGCAGCTTCTCTTCGGGGGTCATCGGGCTTTCGCCCTTGGGGGTAACCTTGCCGACCAGAATGTCGCCCGGCTTGACCTCGGCGCCTATATAGACGATCCCTGCCTCGTCAAGGTTCTTTAGCGCCTCCTCGCCGACATTGGGGATATCGCGGGTGATTTCCTCCTGGCCGAGCTTGGTGTCACGGGCCATGACTTCGAATTCCTCGATGTGGATCGAGGTGAACACATCGTCGCGGACAATGCGCTCGCTTATTAGTATTGAGTCTTCAAAATTATAGCCATTCCAGGGCATAAACGCAACCAATGCGTTCCGGCCCAACGCCAGCTCGCCGAATTGGGTGGAGGGACCATCGGCGATTATGTCGCCGGCCCGGACCTGATCGCCCACCTTTACCAGCGGTCGCTGTGTAATGCAGGTATTTTGGTTGGAACGTTTGAACTTCAACAGGTTGTAGATATCAACGCCGGGTGCCGCCGCGTTGGTGTCCTCGGTGGCGCGAATTACAATGCGGGTGGCGTCCACTTGGTCGATCATGCCCGAGCGACGGGCGACGATGGTAACGCCGGAGTCGCGGGCCACAGTGGCCTCCATGCCGGTGCCAACCAGCGGCGCGTCCGCTTGCAGGAGTGGAACCGCCTGCCGTTGCATGTTCGAGCCCATCAACGCGCGGTTGGCATCGTCGTTTTCCAGGAACGGAATCAGCGCGGCCGCTACCGAGACAAGTTGTTTCGGCGAAACGTCGATCAACTGGATGTTCTCTGGCCGAACCATCAGATATTCGCTGCCATGGCGGCAGCTTACCAGATCGGCGTTGAGGCGGTTATTGCTGTCGAGGGATGAATTAGCCTGGGCGACCGTGTATTTTCCCTCATCCATTGCCGACAGGTACACGACCTCATCGGTTACGCGGCAGTCCTTAACTCGACGATATGGGCTTTCGATGAAGCCGTACTGATTGACGCGGGCATAGGTCGCGAGGCTGTTGATCAGGCCGATGTTCGGACCCTCGGGGGTTTCGATCGGGCAGATGCGGCCGTAATGGGTCGGATGCACGTCTCGCACCTCGAATCCGGCCCGCTCGCGGGTCAGTCCTCCTGGGCCAAGCGCCGATAGTCGCCGTTTGTGGGTGATTTCCGATAGCGGATTTGTTTGATCCATGAACTGGGAGAGCTGTGACGAGCCGAAGAACTCACGCACAGCCGCCGCCGCAGGTTTAGCATTGATCAAGTCGTGCGGCATCACAGTGTCAATTTCGATCGACGACATACGCTCGCGGATGGCCCGTTCCATGCGCAGTAGTCCGACTCGGTACTGGTTCTCCATAAGTTCACCGACCGAGCGGACGCGACGATTGCCGAGATGATCAATATCGTCGATCTCGCCACGCCCATCCTTGAGGTTTACCAGAACTTTGAGGATTTCTAGTACATCAGCTTTGCGAAGGACGCGAACTTGATCTTCGGTTTCGAGTCCGAGTCGAGCGTTCATCTTGACGCGCCCAACCGCCGACAGGTCATAGCGTTCCGAATCAAAGAAAAGTCCTTGAAACAGAGCTTCAGCCGACTCCAAGGTCGGCGGTTCGCCCGGTCGCATAACCCGGTAGATATCGATCAGCGCGTCTTCGCGGCTGGCGTTGCGGTCGGCGGTCATGGTGTTGCGGATGTAGGCACCGACATTGATATGATCAATGGCCAGTACCGGGATTTCGGAGATTCCGACCTTCTCCAACTTTTCAATTGCCGCCAGCGTTAGTTCGTCACCGGCCTCGTAGTAAACTTCGCCGGTCTTCTCGTTAATCAAATCGGCGGCCAAATACTGGCCTGTCAACTCCTCGGTCGATACCAACTGGTCGACCATGCCTTGTTCGCGCAGCTTCTTGGTGAGGCGCGGTGTGACCTTGGTGCCAACAGGGGCTACGACTTGACCGGTGTCGGCGTCGATCAGGTCGGCGGCCAACTTGAAGTTTTTCAGGCGCTCGGCATCGAACGGCGTCTTCCAGCCGTTCCTGACCCTTGTGTATAGGATGCTTGAATAGAAGGTGGAAAGGATTTCCTCCTTCGACATGCCCTGAGCCTCGTATGGCGCCAGCGGCTCGCGGCGCGACGCGCGCAGCTTCTCGGTTTCGGTGCTGTCAAGGGCAAATAGTAGGGTGGTCGCCGGCAGTTTGCGCCTACGGTCGATGCGGACATACACAAGGTCCTTGGCGTCATACTCAAAGTCAAGCCATGAACCGCGGTAAGGAATTACTCGCGCTGCAAACAAATACTTGCCTGATGAGTGGGTCTTGCCCTTGTCATGATCGAAAAATACGCCCGGCGAACGGTGCATCTGCGACACGATCACGCGCTCGGTTCCGTTAATGACAAAAGTACCGTTGGTTGTCATTAAGGGCATGTCGCCCATATAGACATCCTGTTCCTTAATGTCACGTATAGAGCGCAGGCCGGTATCTTCTTCAATGTCAAAGACGCTGAGCCGCAGCGTCACCTTGAGCGGTGCTGCGTAAGTCATGCCGCGTTGCTGGCACTCTTCAACATCGTACTTGGGTATTTCGAGTTCGTAACGAACGAAATCGAGTACCGAACGGTCGGCGAAGTCCTTGATCGGAAATACCGACTTGAACACTTCCTGAAGTCCGACGACGGTGCGCTTTTCAGGCCGCACATCCATCTGGAGGAAATGGTCATAGGAACTCCGCTGCACCTCGATGAGGTTCGGCATCTGGGTGACCTCCGGGATGCGCCCGAAGTTTTTCCGAACACGCTTCCGTCCTGTAAAGGATTTAGACATGGATGTCCCCGAATGTTTCTCACATCGAACCCAGGCGACAGCCAACCATAGTTGGTTGCCGCCCGTTCAATAAAGCACAACAACCGGACGCCGACGAGCCTATTGATGCCCGTCGCCGCCCGGAGTTGCGGTATGTTTCTCGGCGTTTGCCAAGTTCGGCTTACTTAACTTCGACGGTGGCGCCAGCATCTTCAAGCTGCTTTTTGATCTTGGCGGCATCTTCTTTCGACACGCCTTCCTTGACCAGTTTGGGCGCGGCCTCGACCAGATCTTTTGCTTCCTTCAGCCCAAGACCGGTAATGGCGCGAACTTCCTTGATCACGTTGATCTTTTTTTCACCGAAGGCGGCGAGGATAACATTGAACTCAGTTTGTTCTTCAACGACAACGGCGGCCGCTGCGGCCGGGGCTGCGGCTGCTGCGGCCGGGGCAGCTGCGGAAACGCCCCACTTCTCCTCAAGCATCTTTGACAGCTCAGCCGCTTCGATAACGGTAAGGGCGGACAACTCTTCAACAAGCTTTTCTAACTTTGACATATGTTAACTCCAAGACTTGAACTTCGGGATGGTTGTTTGGTATCGACTTCAGGCCGCTTCGTCCTTGGCCTCGTCCTTGTCGCCGTCCTTGGTGGCATAGGCCGCCAACACGCGGGCAATCTGGCCGCCCGGCGCCTGCAGCACTCCGACGATCCGCGTCGCCGGGGTATTGATCATGCCGATCAGGCCGGCCCTCAGTTCGTCCAGCGACGGCAGCTTGGCAAGAGCCAGCACGCCTTCCGGATTTAGTTCCTGGGTGCCCAGGCTGCCGCCGAGAACCTTGAGCTTCTCGTTGACCTTGGCATAATCGGTAGCAACCTTTGCGGCTGCCACCGGATCGCGCGAATAAGCGATCGCGGTCGGACCCTTGAAGAGTCCTACCAGGTTCTCGAACTTGGTGCCTTTAAGGGCAATGCGCGCGAGTCGATTCTTTGTGACGTTGAAGCCGGCGCCGGCCGCACGCATCTTGCGGCGCAGGTCTGTCACTTCCGCGACTGTAAGTCCGTTATGGCGGGTAACCACAACTAGACTCGCGTCCTGCACACGCTTGCCCAGCACGGCAATCGCCTTTTCCTTCTGTGTCCGATCCAAAGGATCGCCTCCGTACCTATCAGTTGCACCGATGAAGTCCAGCCGTAAGGCTCGACTCCGGTTCAACCTGTCCCAGAAGTTCCTGCCGTCTTCTAACCGGCCACAAGGCCGGATAATTCCGGTTGCAACTCCCGTCTCGGCGGGCTGTGGCCATTAAGCCGGAGCGAATTCCGACACCCGCATTCATGGACAGGGGGTGGGCAGGGGTATCCCGCTTGCGCCGGACCGTCTGCCCGTTTGCAGCCAAGTCCCTGCGGACCCGGCGGCAAAACCTTGTCGTCCGCCCCTCTAGGTCTGGGCGGCGATGGTGGAAAGATCGAGTTTTACACCGGGTCCCATGGTTGAACTCAGCGAAATTTTCTCGATGTAGGTTCCCTTGGCTCCGCTTGGCCTCGCCCGATTGATGGCACCTATGAAAGCACGCACGTTTTCAATCAGGGCGGGCTCTGAGAAGCTGGCCTTGCCGATGCCAGCATGGACGACACCGGCCTTTTCAGCGCGGAACTCGACGTTGCCGCCCTTTGCCGCCTTAATGGCATCCACGACGTTGGGGGTAACGGTTCCAAGCTTCGGATTGGGCATCAGGCCGCGTGGGCCGAGAATCTTACCGAGCTTGCCCACCACCGCCATCATGTCGGGGGAGGCAATGCATCGGTCGAAATCGATCTGCCCGGCTTGAATCTTCTCGGCCAAGTCCTCGGCACCGACGATGTCGGCCCCAGCCGCCCTTGCGTCGTCAGCCTTGGCCCCCTTGGCGAACACGGCCACTCGCACGGTTTTGCCGGTGCCGTTGGGCATCAGCACCATGCCGCGGACCATCTGGTCGGCGTGGCGTGGGTCGATGCCAAGGTTCATCGCGATCTCGATGGTCTCATCGAACTTTGAGGTCGCCTTGGACTTAACCTGTTTTACCGCTGCATCAAGCGAGACGAACGCATCACGATCAATGCCTTCGTAAGCCTTGCGCAGGCGCTTTCCGATCTTGGCCATGATCCTACTCCACAACCTGCAAGCCCATGGACCGGGCGGACCCAACGATCATCTTGGCGGCGGCGTCGATGTCGTGTGCATTGAGGTCGACCATTTTCTTTTGGGCGATCTCGCGAATCTGCGTCATCGTCAGCGAGCCGGCCGACGCTCCCTTGCCGGTGGTCTGGGAACCCTTGGTTATGCCGGCCGCCTTCTTGATGAAGTAGCTGGCTGGCGGCGTCTTGGTCACGAAGGTGAAGGTGCGATCACTGAAAGCAGTAATCACCACCGGCACCGGCATGCCGGTTTCCAGGTCCTGGGTACGGGCGTTGAACGCCTTACAGAACTCCATGATATTCAGGCCGCGCTGACCCAACGCCGGGCCAATTGGCGGCGAAGGGTTGGCCTTGCCGGCAGGCACCTGAAGCTTGATATAGCCGGTTACCTTTTTTGCCATTTTAACACCTCTCCTGTGCGGCGCCTGCTCGGCGTCGCGAGTGTGCGGCGCCAGCTCGGCGTCGCGGGTGTGCGTGGTTCGGCCCCCCCTGGACTTTCGGGGTTGGCCTCCCGCGCCCTGCTGCGCGTAATGCTACGCCTCATACCCTCTCAACTTGTACGAACTCGAGTTCGACCGGAGTGGAACGACCGAAGATCGATACCGCAACCTTAAGCCGTGATTTTTCCTCGTCGACCTCTTCAACCGTACCGATGAACGAAGTGAAGGGGCCATCGCTGACCCGGACTTGCTCGCCGATCTCGAAGACGACTGCGGGCTTAGGCCGCTCAATTCCTTCTTGGACCTGATGGATGATTCGCTCGGCTTCACGCTGACTGATCGGCTGCGGACGTCCACCCCCGCCCAGGAACCCGGTTACCTTGGGGGTGTTCTTGACCAAATGCCAAGTGTCATCGGTTAGGTCCATCCGAATGAGGACATAGCCAGGAAAAAACTTACGTTCGGTGTTAACCTTAGCCCCACGACGGACCTCAATTATTTCTTCGGTAGGCACCAGAATGTCTTCGAACTTTTCGACCAGCCCCTTTTGTGCAGCCTTTTCGCGGATCGCCAAGGCGACCTTTTTTTCAAATCCTGAGTAAACGTGGACGACGTACCAGCGCGCTGTCACAGCGTCAGCCCCCCAAACCGAAGATCAGGCGCACGCCAAACGCAATTGCCTGATCGACCACCAGGAAAAAAATGGCGGTCAAAACGACCATGACGAAGACCATCGCAGTGGTCACCCAGGTCTCTTTGCGCGACGGCCACGAGACCTTAGTTATCTCGCGGCGAACTTCACGGGCGAACTCAACGGGACTCTGCTTCATGGGCCTGCTGTGATGTCAACTGTTTCATCGTCATACCAACAATAACATATCAAGGTCATAACTTAAACGATCTGGCAAAACGGGAACTGGCAGGAGTGGGGGGACTCGAACCCACAGCCCCCGGTTTTGGAGACCGGTGCTCTACCAATTGAGCTACACTCCTATGACTAGTTCCGTATTTGGCCTTTTCTGTTTACCCGGCACCGCCTCTTCGCTTACCAATCGAAATTCCAGATCGAAGTTGCAGATACAAACACAGGCCAGCCGATCTAGGCCGATCTAGTTTGCATTACCGAGCGCACCGAAAAATCGTCGATCTTTGTAACGGGAGCCAATCGGATTGGCAAGGGCAAGTTTGCGAATTTATGACCTTTTCAGCTTTTTATCGGTCTCCGCCCGGTGTTCGGCGGGTGTAGGCCGGGGGCCAGGTCGGGAGCATGGGCGAGCACCGCCCGGTTGGTCGGCCGGGATCAGCTGGAGTTTGCCCTGACCGATCAGGTCGGCGCGGCCAAGGTTTCGCAGCGCCTCGCGCAGTACGGGCCAGTTTTCGGGATCGTGCCAGCGCAGGAATGCCTTATGCACTCGACGTTGCCTGATGCCGCTG
>JBAXKX010000097.1:0-9814 GCA_037135115.1 Rhodospirillaceae bacterium | reverse complement strand
CGTTCTTCACAGATTGGTGCATAATTGGCACATAATTGCTTATATATCACCTAGTTACAAGGAGTTGCTCACGCACTGGAGCAAAAGAAGCGCGGTGATGGCAAGTCGGGCCATAGCGGCGCAACGCGGCCAAATGCTCCGCTGTTGGATAGCCTGCGTTGCGGCCCCAGTTGAACTGCGGATACTCCTGAGAAAGCCTGGACATCTCATTGTCTCGAAACACCTTTGCAATGATAGAGGCGGCGGCGATCGACTGGCTGATTCTATCGCCTCGGATAATCGCGGTCGCCGGACAGGGCAGCCCAAGCGGTATCTGGCGACCATCAATCAGGACATGATCCGGCGTCACGGCCAGGGCGGCAACGGCCCGACTCATGGCCAGCAAGGCTGCCTGAAGTATATTGAGTGTGAAAATTTCTTGTACCGAGGCCGACCCGAGCGCGACCGCAACAGCATGAGCCCGGATTTCCGGCTCAAGTCGCATACGCATCCGCCCGCTCAACTGTTTGCTATCATTGATCAAGCAAGCCACCTCCTCCGGCAGGCCGCCTGGAGCTAAGATGACAGCGGCAGCAACCACCGGCCCAGCGAGCGGCCCCCGCCCCACCTCATCGACGCCACAAACCTTCCAGCCGAAGGAGGAACCGGTACGAATTTCAAATGACAGGTCGGGGCGACGAACGGACATGATTTCACACCATAACGGCATAGGCGAACCAGAGAAAACTGCGGACGCGGCCCCGTCAAAGCGCTACCAATTTAGACACATAGCGGCAATCGAGCTGTATTCCTGTGGATTATCAAGAGCTGTGTTCCGCTGCACGATACGCTGATCGATGCGATAAAATCCTTGCTTGGTATAATAGGACACGTAATCAGATATATATTTCCGCCCATCATCAAGGTCAGTGGTAAAAATTGGAAAACCCGCGTCGGCTATAGCTTGATTCAGCTCACTGTATACTTGAGGAATGCCGGCGTTCATTTCTTCATAAAAAATGCCGATATGCTTGGCTTCATGAATAAGCACCGCATGACGTTGACAGCTTTTACTTTGATACTTGCTATCAACATAGATTCTCACGTCGTGGAAACCAAGTTGTACCGTAACTGACACCGGAGCCAAACACCAGCCAGCATCCATTTTCTGCACGTAATACGAAAATTCCATTTTACTACCATATAAAGCAGTGGCCAATCCCCGCAAATGCACATTACTAGAGGCGCGCATCACATTATCACCTGAAAGCAACATCATGTCGGCTTCTGAGTAATTAAAATGGTACGTTAGCTCTGAATTAAACGGCTCGATCGTTACAACTATCGGCTGGCCCGATGGCGGACAGGGAAAGTCGTTTGCGCCGCACGCCATCCCCGGCACGGTCAACTGTAGCGCTAACAGAAACACCAACGCTCTACTCATTAGGTACACATGCCTGCTGATTGCAAAAGGCCCGCCAAAGCACAATTATATATACTATCGGTAAAATAGCGATTCCCGCCATTGAAAATTGTTGAAAGCTTCAGTGAACCGTGATAGGTGACATAGAATGCAAACCTGAATGCGAAATTTTGCCATGGACGGAATTTACAATCAGCGAAAAACTTTCATCGATATCGAGGAGATGGACCGCGACCAAAATACACTTTATGAGATGATTCACTCGCTGCAACGCGCGATTAACACCGTTGCTCATAAAAACCATGTTGAGGGGCTTATCGAGGCTGTAATGGCCCATCTCGACGCCCAAATTCGTTTCGAAGAGCGGGTGATGGCTTCCAACAATTATCCTCTCGCCTTTGCCCACGTCGAAGTACACAACGTAATACGAGACCAATTCAAATCAATTTTAGCATCCATCTACTGCGAATCCATCAACAATAAAAATATCGGCAAGTTATTGATTAATACCCACAGGCACCACTTCACCTATTTCGACGAGATTATGTTTCACTACATCATCGATCAGTACACCCTAACCTCCGTCGATGATGGCCTCAGCATCTAACGAAGCGTCAGCCCGCCCTTGCCCGGCCAAAGCCAGCCATTCATCCTCGTTCATGACCGTGACACCCAGACTGCGAGCTTTAGCTGCCTTGCCCCCGGCATCGGCTCCCGCTACCAGATAGTCGGTGCGCGCGGAAACCGAGCCCGCCACCTTAGCCCCCAGCGACTCGGCCCTGGCCTTAGCTTCGGCCCGGCTCATTGTGGCCAGCGCGCCGGTAAAAACCACAATCATGCCGGCCAGAGGCGAGGCTACGGTCAGCGGCGGCTGGAAATCAGCGACCTTAATCTCGCGCTCAAGATCATCCAGCACCGCCAGATTGTGCGGCTCGGTGAACATCAAAAGCAGGTCAGTCGCTACGGCGGGGCCGATCTGATCAATGGCGGTCAGCTCCCGCCAAGCCTCGCCATCGCGATCGGCCGCAGCTGCGGTCATCGCAACGCGCCAGGCGTCATAGCTCAGATAGGTGCGAGCCAGCAGGCGGGCCGTTGCCTGCCCAACCTGACGAATGCCGAGCGAATAGATGAAGCGGTCGAGCGCGATCACCCGCCGGGCCTCGATGGCATCGAACATGTTCTTAGCCGATTTGTCGCCCCAGCCCGGACGCTTGCACAGGGGAGTAAGGCTGGTTTTATCGTTTGCCGCCAGCCGAAACACGTCACCGGGGCGCCTGATCAAGTTGTCAGCCCAGAACTCCGCGATTATTTTCTCACCCAAGCCCTCAATATCAAAGGCGTCTCGCGAGACGAAATGGCGCAGACGCTCCATCGCCTGAGCCGGGCAGATCAGGCCACCGGTGCAGCGGCGCACCACCTCGCCCTCTTCACGCACGGCAAGACTGCCGCACTCGGGGCAAACCTTAATCACCGCAAAGGGAAGACTGTCCGGTTGGTGTTCAAGTGAGCGCACAATCTGCGGAATCACGTCGCCCGCCCGTTGCACCACCACTTGGTCGCCCTCGCGGATATCCTTGCGCGCGATCTCGTCCTCGTTGTGCAGGGTCGCACGAGAGACCACGACGCCGCCGACATTGACCGGCTCCAGCTCGGCGACCGGAGTCAACGAGCCGGTGCGCCCGACCTGGATGATGATTCGCCGCAACCGGGTACGCGCTTGTTCGGCCGGGAATTTGTGGGCAATCGCCCAACGCGGCGACCGGGTCACGAAACCCAGGCGCTCGCGCAAATCATGGCGGTTGACCTTGTAGACCACGCCATCCGTGTCATAAGGCAGGTCCGACCGCAGCGCCTCAAGTTCACGATAATAGGACATCAACTCGCCGACATTCGCGCACAGACGGGCCGGCTCATTGAGGCAGAAGCCCCAAGCTTCGAGTCGTTGCCGCAACTGCCAATGATCGGGCGCGACTGCCCCCGATACCTCCCCTAATGCATAAGCAAAGAACCGCAGCGGCCTTTCGGCACTCACCAAAGGATCCAATTGACGTAGCGAGCCGGCGGCGGCATTGCGTGGATTGGCGAATATCTCGCCACCCAGATCATCGCGGCGGCGGTTCAGCTCCAGAAACTCAGCCCGGTTAATGTAGACCTCGCCCCTTACCTCCAAAACATCGGGCAGATCACTGTCATTCAACTGTTTTGGCACATCGCTGATGGTAAGGACGTTGCGCGTCACATCCTCACCCTCAACACCATCGCCGCGAGTCGCCGCCAACTCGAGACGGCCATTCAGGTAGCGCAGGCAACATGACAAGCCGTCAACCTTAGGCTCGGCCACGAATTCCAGTTCCTCATCCACGCCGAAGTTCAGGAACTTGCGGACCCGCGCCACGAAAACACCGATTTCAGCCTCGTTGAAACCATTAGCCAGCGACAGCATCGGGATCGCGTGAGTGACCTTGCGAAACCCGGCCAACGGCGATACCCCCAACCCCGGCGCGGCCCCCACCCGCAGCGAGGGGCTGTCGGGGCGGACCAACGCGGGAAAACGCGCCTCGATCGCCTGATTTCGCCTAACCAAAGCATCATAGCTGGCGTCATCAATCACAGGCCTATTGAGCTGATAGTAAAGCCGGTCGTGATGGGCGATCTCGGCAGCCAGACGCTCTAACTCCGCCGCCGCTTCCGCTTTACGCAGGCCGTCAACGGGCAAAACATCAGGGGGAAACAGCGACATCATCGCAGGCAGTCCAGAGGCTAATGATTTCCGGTCATGATTCCCGGTCATTATTTCCGCAGCTCCAGCACAAGCACCGCCAGCGGCGGCAGGGTTAATGCCAAAGACCAGGGCTTGCCGTGCCACGGCCTGTCCTCGGCCTCCAGGCCGCCGCTATTGCCCATGTTGGAGCCGCCGTAGCATTCGGCGTCGGTATTTAGACGCTCGACATACCACCCGGGTGCGGGGACGCCGACTCGGTAGCCATAGCGCGGCATCGGGGTAAAGTTGCCGACACAGAGCACGGCTTGACCCTCACCATGCGGCGAACGGCGCAGAAAGGCGACGACGCTGTTGGTGTGGTCGTTGGCCTCGATCCACTCAAAGCCGCCGGGGTCGCAGTCACCTTGATACAATGCCGGCGTCTCACGGTAGAGCCGGTTGAGATCGCGCACGAGGTCGCTGATGCCGCAATGATGGGGCCGATCCAACAGATGCCAGTCCAGGCTGGCATTGTGGTTCCACTCGGCACCCTGGCCGAATTCACAGCCCATAAACAACAGTTTCTTGCCGGGATGACAGAACATATAGCCGAGAAAGGCGCGCAAATTGGCAAATTGTTGCCAGCAATCGCCGGGCATTCGTGACAGCAATGAACCCTTGCCGTGAACCACCTCGTCATGACTGATCGGCAACAAAAAGTTCTCAGTGTATTGATATAACAGCGCAAATGTCAAATCATGGTGATGGTAAGGCCGGTGGATCGGGTCGTGGCCAAAATAGGCTAAGGTGTCGTGCATCCAGCCCATGTTCCATTTGAACCCAAAGCCAAGCCCGCCAAGCCAAGTCGGTCGCGAAACGCCGGGCCACGCAGTTGATTCCTCCGCCACCGTCATCACTCCTGGATGATGAGCGTAGCATAACTTGTTAAGCCGACGCAGAAATTCTACCGCCTCCAGGTTCTCCTTGCCGCCGTAACGGTTGGGAATCCATTCTTCATCCTTGCGGCTGTAGTCAAGATAAAGCATCGAGGCCACAGCATCGACACGGATTCCATCAAGATGGTAGCGGTCGAGCCAAAACAATGCGCTTCCCAGTAGAAAATTAGCCACCTCGCGCCGACCGAAATTATAAACAAGGGTGTTCCAGTCGGGTTGGAAACCCTGGCGCGGGTCGGCATGCTCATAAAGGTGACTGCCGTCGAAGCAACCAAGACCGTGAGGATCGGTGGGGAAATGGCCGGGCACCCAGTCGAGCAGGACGCCGATCTCGGCTTGGTGGCAAGCGTCGACCAAGGCGCGGAAATCATCGGGTTGGCCATGGCGGCTGGTCGGGGCATAGAGCCCGATCGGCTGGTATCCCCATGAGCCGTCAAAGGGGAATTCAGTAATTGGCAACAACTCAATATGAGTAAAGCCCATATCGACAACGTATGAAACCAGTTGGACGGCAAGCTCGCGGTAGCTTAGAGGGCGCCCGCCCTCCTCCGGCACCCGGCGCCATGAGCCGAGATGGACCTCGTAAATCGAGATCGGGGCATGATGTCGATTGGCCCCGACCCGACGCGCCAGCCAATCGCCGTCATGCCATTGATAGTGATCGGGGCTTGCGACCACCGAGGCCGTGCGCGGCGGGTGCTCGGCCGCCAGCGCGCAAGGGTCGGATTTGAGCGGCAGCAACGCCCCTCCGGCGGCCTTGATTTCAAACTTGTAGCGCTCGCCCGGCCCAACGCCAGGCACAAAAATCTCCCAGACGCCGCAATCATGGAGCTTGCGCATCGGCAGGCGGCGCCCGTCCCAATCGCAAAAATCCCCGACCACACTAACCCGGCGGGCGTTAGGTGCCCACACGGCAAAGGCGGTGCCAGCAACGCCATCAATCTCGCGCAGATGGGCGCCGAGTCGCTCATAAGCGCGAAGATGGTTGCCTTCAGCCAGCAGATAAGTATCCAGCTCACCCAATACCGGCAAGAAGCGATACGCATCTTCAAACTCAATCATTTCACCGTCGGTGTCACCGTCGAATTCCACCCGCAGCCGATAGGGAAAGCTCTTGTCGCGGCCGAGGACGGGGCCTGCAAACACGCCGTCGGAATGAATGCGGGCCAGCGTCGCCACAACTTTCCCGGCACCTCCGCCGCTAGGACATTCCAAAACCTGGACGATCCGCGCCCCCGGCAGGAACGCCCGAACCACGATCGAGCCGCCGGGCCGTTCTATCTCCGGCGCATCCACCGGCGAATCGAAGTGCATACCGAGAAAACCAAAGGGGTCATCATGGTCGGCGTTGACCAGTGCGGCCAGCGCCGCGTCGAAAGCTGCGGTCGCGGGGCTGGCGGAACGATTGGGCATAGGCGCGACATCCTCCAGCTAGGCGGGCAGCAAAGGCGGGCAGCACGACTATACCCGCCATGCGCCGTCTGGTCTCGCCAAAAGCGCGCCGCAGCTTCGCGACCGTCAGGACGCTGGCTCATTAAATGGCTCATAAATGGTTTTACAGCCCTGGACCTTAACTGGTTATTAATGCTAGAAGTACCAATCTAATCAAACTGTCTAATAGGTTTTTGATACTATCAAGCGAAACGGCGGCTTCGGGCATGGTCACCATGATCTGGCTCAAGATAGCCCTGGCGGCAGTTCTCTCCGGCTCGATGTTCGCGCTGGTTGAAATAGTGTTGCCGCCGCGCCCGGCGCAGTCTTTCACGATCCAGGTATCGGATTGGCCGGGCGATCAGATATTTGCCTTGATTGAGCCCCTGGGCATCCCGCTTGATCACTCAGTTCGCCTCGATATTCGGCGGGCGGCCCCTTCTCGTGATCCGGTAGAGGCGTTTCGAGCCGGGCTCGCCGATGCGGTGCTGATCGAACTTGCTCGCCTTCCGAGCTTGATTACGGAAGACGTCCGCGTGATCTACGCCTTCGATGAAGTGGCGGGCGGCGGTGGCTTAATAGCGGCGCCGGGGCTGGTCGGGAGCAGTAACTTGGCCGGGAGTGGGGGGAGGCTGCGAGGTCGTAAGGTTGGTGTGACCTTCGGCAATGCCGCCGATCCCTTGGTCTTTGCCCTGCTCGACCGGGCAGGAGTTGGTGCCCGTGACGTGACGCTGGTGCGCCTTGTGCCTGAGGCGGCGGAAGCGGCGTTGCGGGAGGGGCGGGTTGCGGCGGTCGCTGCGCTGTCGCCCTCGGAAAATACTCAACTACTAGGTATTCCAGGCACCTCGGCTTTGGCCTCAACCAAAGATTTGGCCGGACTTGTTACTCATGTTATGGTTGTGCGTGAAAGTCAAATTCTTGAACAACGCGATCGCATTAACGCTGTTTTGCGCGCTACGGACGCTGTGGTGCGAACCTGCCGTCCGGCGATGGAGCGATGTTTGGAGCTGATGGCTGCGGCTAGCGGCCGGCCGGCGGTAGCTTGGCGTCAGGACTTCGAGGCCTTGCGTTTGCTTGATATCACCGCCAACCGGAGCCTGATGTCCGGCGGCAAGGAATCGCCCCTAGCCCGCCGGCTGATCCAGAATCAGCCCCAGTTCAGGACTCATGCCCAAACTCAAGACCTAATCGACCCGTCACTTATCGAAGGGATGGGACGGCCATGAACGGGCGGTTGCGTGTATCATGGCTCTATCTGGTCGCATTTACGGCTTGCCTGCTGGTTGTGTTTAGCGTCTTGGTGCGCGGCACCGTTGAGCGCGTCAACCAAATTAACTTGGTCTCATCTCAGGCCGTTCTGGCGACCGCCGACGCCGTCGTTGCTGCGATTAGCCCCAGCCTCGCGGTCTCCGCTTGGACGGAGGTGCAGGATAGCTTGCGCGCCATGGTTTCTACGCATCTACGGTTGCGTTTTCGGGTGGCTACGGCCGATGGCGCTATACTTGCCGACAGCGCACAGATACGCGCTGGCGGTCAACTCTTGCCGATTTCGTCCGAGATGGCGTTGCTGAAGTCGGCGCTCAACCAAGGCCGGCCGTTGGAGACTGTCGGCACCCTTCCCTATGAAATGTTGGCAATTCAACCCATTTTTGGAGCTACCGGCAGGCCGATAGCGGCGCTGGTACTCAATGCCGATTGGGAACGGCAGTATCAAGAGACGCGCCGAGCGATTGAACGCGAGACGCTAGGTGCTGCAATTGTACTGCTGATTCTAGTGACCGGCGCATTCATCACCGTATGGCGATTGTGGGTGCTGCCGCTCCACTGCCTGAGTAGTACCGCTAAATTAGCAGCGGGAGAGCGCGCCGGCCAGCTTGAGGCCGAAATCAAAGCCCTCAAGGCGGAAGCGATGGAGTTGCGACATGAACGAGACAGCGCCGACTCGGCCAATGCCGCCAAATCCGATTTCCTCGCCCGTATGAGCCATGATTTACGGACGCCGCTGCACGGCATCATCGGTTTTTCCGAGATGATCAGCGACCAATTAGTCGGGCCGATCACCAATATTAAATACGTTGACTATGCCAAGGATATCCACCAAAGCGGCACGCACCTGCTGCGATTGCTCAATGATGTACTCGACCTGTCAAAGATCGAAGCCGGTCGATTTGAACTGGCTAATGATACCGTCTTTATCAATGCCATCGTCGGCGAATCCATTCATTCCTTAATGCCTCTCGCAAAACAGCGGGGACTGGTGCTGGTCTCCACGGTACCCGCCGATCTCCCACCGCTGACGGCCGATGAAAAGACGCTGCGTCAGATGCTGTTTAATCTACTGTCTAACGCCATCAAGTTCACTGAAGCGGGCGGAAAAGTTACGGTATCGACTAATTACGCTGGCTCCGGCCACGATCTCAGCCTAACCGTTGCCGATACCGGACTTGGTATCGATCCGGCCGACCGGAACCAGCTATTTATAGAATTCGGACAGGCCGGCGGCCAGCGTACCCGCGCGGCTGAAGGCACTGGGTTGGGTCTCGTCATCGTCAAGTCGTTGATTGAGCTACATGGCGGCCGGATCGACCTAAAAAGCGATCACAAAGTTGGCACCGCCGTGACACTTACCTTCCCCGCCGACCGGCTCAACCGGCCGCCCCGTCTTCCATAGTCCGGCCCTTGGCAGCCGCTCTGACATAGGAGGCAATGCCAAGCAGGTCGGCGGAGGGGCGACCAAGAAGATAGCCCTGCCCCAGGTTGACGCCTTGGCTGCGCAGGAACTGGCGTTGCTCCTCGGTCTCGACTTTTTCTGCAATAACCAAAATCCCTAGATGACTGCATATCTGAATCGTCGATTGCAGGATGGCCCGATCCTTGCTGTCCTTCATCGCAGCATTGATCATGTCGCCGTCGATCTTAGCGAAGTCGACGTTCAGTCCACTGAGCGCCATGAAGGTGTTGCCCCCGCCGCCGATATCGCCAAGACAGCGGCGAATGCCCATTTTTCGCAACCTAGTAAGCGAAACCTTGATGACATCCATTTCGGTTATTGCCCCCAATTCGGTCACATCGACCAGCAACTTGCGCAGCACATCGGTAAAGGGACGCGCCACCTCGTCGAACTGGTCCATGAATATTTTGCTGTTCAACGAGACCGCCGAGATGTTGACGGCGATGTCGGGGGGGTTCTGTTCCGCCGTTATGGCTTGGCGAATCACGCGCAATGCCTCCTGAACCACCAACAGATCGAGATCCGAGATCAGGCCGATACCCAGGGGAATCGCATTTGGAAAAAGCTTGACATGCCGACAAGGCCTTGTGTCC
>JBAXKX010000096.1:0-9884 GCA_037135115.1 Rhodospirillaceae bacterium | reverse complement strand
CAAAGGCCCCCTCAGACGGCGGGCGCCCGCATCCTGCGGGCTTGCCTTCGCGCCATGTGGCGCGGGGCAGCAGTCGCTGCCTAACACCAACGCTCACCCTTGCAACAACCATGTTCTCAGCAGTGCCGACATCGCTTGCGGGCGTTCCAGCGGGGGCAGGTGGCCGCATTCCTCAATGATTACGTGGCGGGCGCCGGTGATGGCGGCGGCAAGTTCGGCCAGGACGGGCGGCGGGGTGAGAAGGTCTTCGCGTCCGCCGAGTACCAGTGTGGGGCAGGCGATACTTGACAGACTCGGGCGGCTATCGGGGCGGCCGATGATCGCTGTTTGCTGGCGGATAAAGGCCTCCCGGCCGACTCGCCGGGCCATAGCCATGATGGTGGCGGCGAGGGCGGCATCGGATACTCGATCGGGGTGGATCAGCTGGGGCAGCAGGCGCGAGGTCACGCCACGAAATTTGCCTAGGTGGGTGGTTTTGATAAAGCCGCGTCGTTGCGCCGATTGTTCCGGAGCATCGGGGCGAGCCGAGGCACCGATCAGGGCTAACTTGATTACCCGTTCCGGCGCTTGCCGCATGATCTCCATGGCGACGTAGCCGCCCATCGATAGCCCGGCCAGAGCGAATCGGGGTGGCGCCGCCGATAACACCGAGCGGGCGAGCGCCGTCACCGAGTCGTGGCCGGTAAGGTCCATCACATTGATTAGGGCTGTGTCGGCGAGGTGGGGGATTTGCTCCTCCCACAGGGCGTGGTCGCACAGTAGACCGGGCAACAAAACAAGCTCGACGCGACTTTCCCCGCCATTATCAATAGCTGGGGCTGGGGCAGGGCGGTCTTGGCCATCGACGGTTGAAAGCTGTGGGCGCGGGGCCGAAAGCGGAATGGTGGACCTCGGGGAAGGGGGCATTGACGCCACCATGCTAGTCTGAGCTGTGGCAAAAGGCCAAGCCGCAATATTGTCATTTGCGTCGGGGCGCGTTATAATCTTGACAGCGTGGTTCATTTTTCTATTCTTGTCGGGTGTTATATCAGGGCGTTATAATATCGACACGAAGGCGGTCGCTTTTGTGTCGCGACCTCTCACATCAGAAATTGACGGATGCTGTTTTCAGACCTTGGGCTCGGACTAGACGTTTTGAGGGCGGTCGAGGATGCTGGCTATACAAAGCCGACCCCGATCCAGGAACAGGCGATTCCCGTAGTTTTGCAGGGGCGTGACATCTTTGGTTGCGCGCAGACCGGTACTGGCAAGACAGCGTCCTTCACCCTGCCGATGATCGATATTCTCGCGTCTGGACGGGCACGGGCGCGGATGCCGCGCTCGCTTATCCTGGAGCCGACGCGGGAGTTGGCCGCTCAGGTGGCCGAGAATTTTGATACTTACGGCAAACACAACAAGCTCAACCATGTGTTGTTGATCGGTGGCGAGGCATTCGGCGATCAGGTGCGTAAACTCGATCGCGGCGTGGACGTCCTGATCGCGACGCCGGGCCGCATGATGGATTTGTTTGATCGCGGCAATATTTTGCTCAGCGACATCAAGATTTTCGTCATTGATGAGGCCGACCGTATGCTCGACATGGGGTTTATACCTGATATCGAGCGAATCGTCTCGTTGTTGCCGCGTTTGCGTCAGACCTTAATGTTCTCGGCGACCATGCCGCCAGAGATAAGGCGCCTAGCCGACGCATTTCTGATCAATCCCAAGCAAATTTCGGTTGACCCACCCGCCTCGCCAGCTGAAACGGTCGAACAGAATTTGGTGATGGTCGAGCGTGATGACAAGCGGAAGGTGCTACGTCACTTACTGCGAACCGAGGACGTAAAAAACGCATTAATTTTCTGTAATCGCAAGCGTGATGTTACGATCATTTATCGCTCTCTTGAAAAACACGGCTTTAATGTCGGGTCGCTTCATGGTGACATGCCTCAGAATAAGCGGACCGAGACGCTGGAGCAGTTCAAGGCCGGGCAAATCGCACTTTTAGTATGCAGTGATGTGGCAGCACGCGGACTTGATATCGTTGGTCTTAGCCATGTATTTAATTTTGACGTTCCAATCAGTCCGGAGGACTATGTTCACCGTATTGGCCGCACCGGCCGCGCCGGTAAAACTGGCCGAACTTTCATGCTGGCCACGGCCGAAGATCGCAAGCAATTAGCTAGCATTACGCGCCTTATCAAAAAGGAAATACCCTGCATTGTGGTGGAGGGTCTCGAAAATGCCGAGCCCGGTTTATCACAAGATCCTGTTTTATCTCAAGATTCCGGCCGGCCATCCAGGGACAGGCCATCAAGGGAACGGCCAGTGCGTGCGCGGGGCGGACAGGAACGCGCGCGCGAATCCAGCGAGGTTAAAGAGGTTGTGCGCGAGAGGATTTCTGCGCCGAGGGTACGTGCAGCCGCAGCCGCTGCAGCAGTTGGAGTTGCGGCCCTCAATCCCGTGCCGGGGCACGGTCGCGAGTCGTTGATTGGCGGGCGCATGGCTATCGGAGGCCGCCGGGTCGAGCCGCGTTCTTGTGCCGAATCCGATTCGCCGCGCCGGCATCGCTATTTCGAGAATGACGACAAAGCCTCAGTTGTCGGATTTGGTGACCACATGCCGGCATTCCTGTTGCGGCCGGCTCGCCAGGGCAGCGTGTTGCAGAGTGTGGTTGCGGAGGATTAACCGATGCAGACGATTTTCGTTCTGGTTAAATGCGAACTTGGCAAGGCTTACGACGTTGCCGATGGTGCGGTTCAGAATATTGATTTCGTTTCTGAGGTGCATTCAATCTCAGGGCGTTACGACCTGCTCATGAAGTGCTGTCTGACAGACGGAACTGATATCGGACGCTTTGTGAACGATGACATCCAGACTCTTCCTGGTGTCCGGGACACATTTACCATGATTGCATTTAAAGCGTTCTCTTGAACGATCAGCTTCATGGAGGTTGTTGACAGCCGGGGCGGCTTCCCTCAAAGCTTTGATGATGCGAACTCCTTTCTTGAGAGCTGCCGCACTGCGGTAGCAAGGGGCAGATAGTCTATGCGCTTTTGTCGGGTTGCCATAATCATCCTCGCCAGCCTTGCCTTGCAGGTTGCCGCCATCGCTCATGCGGCTGGCGGGAGTGGTCAATTGACCGAAAATAAGCCAGTGACCGAAAAAAAGCCGGGACAGCCCCGTGGAAGCAACGAACCAGCGTTGCTGACGGCCGATGAGATGACTTCGGATGAGACGCTGGGCTTGGTAATTGCTCGTGGTCATGTCGAACTGGCTCAAGGTGGGCGCACGGTTCAGGCCGACCTCATCAGCTACAACCAGAAGAGCAAAGTCGTCATCGCATCCGGTAAGGTCAAGGTATTCGAGCCGACCGGTGAAGTAATATTTACCGATTATGCTGAATTGACCGATGATATGCGCGATGCGTTTATTAATAACATTCGTATGATACTTAGTGATAATGCGCGATTGGCTGGCACCGAGGCCGAGCGCACCGGCGGCCGTTATCTGCGAGTCAACCATGCGACCTACTCTCCTTGTTATCTTTGCACCGATCATCCCGACAAGGCGCCGGTCTGGCAAATGCGCGGAAGCAAGGCCGTCCACGATAACGAAGACAAGGAGGTCCGTTATACCGATGCGGTGATGGATATTCTTGGTACGCCGATGTTTTACACGCCCTATTTTTCCCACCCCGACCCGACGGTGAAGCGTCGCAGTGGCTTCCTGACACCGTTGGCTGGTAATAGCAGCGATTTGGGTTTTTTCGTGCGCGATAGCTACTATTTCGATATTGAGCCGGAAACCGACGCCACCCTGGAAACCACGATCTTTTCCGGCCAGGGGCCGATGCTGGGCGGCGAACTGCGCCACCGCTTCGACAATGGTGATGTCAAAATGTCGGGTTCGATTATCCATGCCGATAAGACCTTTGTGGCCAGTGGTTCAGGTGCGCCAGCTCCGAAAAAAATCTGGCGCGGTTACTTTCATGAAGCGTCGCTCTCCGAGATCAACGATTCTTGGCGCTGGGGTACCAACATTGACCATGCCAGCGATCAGAACGTTATGCGGCAGTTCTATAGTTATCGCGGTAACATGCTGACCAGCCGTGGCTTTGCCGAAGGTTTTTTTGGCCGCGATTATGCCGGAGTTAATGCCTATAGGTTCCAGGAGTTGCGCGCCAACAACACCCAAGTCGCGCCGGTGGTGGCACCGCTGGCCCAGTATTCGATGATGGGCGAGCCCGATTCGCTGCTGGGAGGACGCTGGACGATGAACAGCGGTCTGGTCGGTCTCACCCGCTCGACCGGGGCCGATTCGACTCGGGTGTCGCTTGAGCCGGGCTGGTCGCGTGAACTGGTTTCGGACGCCGGTTTGGTGACGACCTTGAAGGCGCGGGCTCGCACCGATGTCTGGAACTATCGTGACTACCGCGAACCGGTCTATTACGGTAACAATAGGGTGGCTCTTGACGTCCGGGGCGGCAGAATGTTCGATCCCTTAACTAATAAGGTGGTTAAGGTCCCGACGCCGCCGCTGCAAAACGGTGCGGCGTACCGGGTGCTTCCGCAGGGGCAGGCCAAGATTGCCTATCCTCTGGTTCGCAATGGTGATTCATCACAGCTTTTGTTTGAGCCGATGGTTGCTCTTACGGCGGCACCGACTATCAAGTATAAGGGTGACTATCCAAATGAGGACAGTCAGGACGTTGAGCTTGATGATACCAGCCTGTTCCAATTCAATCGCTTTGTCGGCCAGGATCGTCAAGAAGGCGGCCAGCGTGCCACCTATGGTGTCAAGGCTGGCGTCGTTGGTTTCAATGAAGGCAGCGGTTCAATTTTTCTAGGTCAGGACTATCGTTTGGGCAATTACTCCCCCTACGGTGCCGGGACCGGGCTGAGCAAGCAGCGTTCAGATTATGTCGGGCGAGTAGATGCGGCACCGTTTTCTTGGCTGTACTTGAATTATCGGGCCAATGCCAATTCTGATACGATGAATTTGCGGCGTCAAACCGTCGGTGCTTCCGTTGGTGTTCCGAAGGTAAGTGTAAGTGCGGTTTATCATTCCGATGATGAAGTAGCCGATCCAATCACGGCGCAGGTACATAAAGAACAATACGCTACGTTTGGCACAAGTTCACAGCTGACCCGTTATTGGTCGGCGACGGCGGCGCATTCTATTGCTATTACCCCTGATGCAGGGCCGCGCGCAACAGGCTTGGCTTTGTCATATGCCGATGAATGCTTGATATTCCAGGCTATGACATCGCTTGACTATACATCTGCGCCGGGTCTTGGTCCGTCAGAAACAGTTTACTTTCGTCTGGTCTTCAAGGGGTTGGGAGAGTTCGTATCGCCGAGCATCAGTTCGTCTAGCTTCACTGCGGCCGCGCACTAGCTCGGTCAGGCCCAGGCGGCGGTCAGGTCCAGGCGGTAGTAAGGCGGGCCCTTAAATCGTCCGGGTGATGAATGAGTAGGACGTCCGAGGGGATAACCGGGAGTCCCGCTTTGGACTCGTTGCTGGGACGGATTAGCACTCGCAGGCCGACGCCGGCCGCTGCCGCCGCCGCCATGTCGGAGGTTTGGTCGCCTAGGAAGATGGAACGCTCGAGAACGAGGTCTAGAATCCTTTCGGCCTCCAGGATCATACCCGGATTGGGCTTGCGCCAAAAACTGTCGCGGGCATAGCTGGCAACGGTGGCGTGGTACAGGTAGGGGCAATGGAGAACACAAGCGATCCTTGCGCCCTGCCGTTCGAATTGTTCGCCCATCCAACGCGACAATAGCTGGAAATCGCTCTCCGAGTAGGCATTGCGGGCGATGCCCGACTGGTTGGTGATTACTGCCAAGGTGTAGCCAAGGTCAACCGCGCGACGGGCGAGCGCAAAAACGCCATCACGAAAGTCGAAGCGCTCAATGCTCCCAACATAGCCGTGGTCGATATTGATGACGCCGTCACGATCAAGCAGCAATGCCCGCCGCTTGGTCGAACCGGTGGAACCGCTCAGGATGACCTGCGCCCGAGGCCGATGCTCTTGGCGAACTCCGAGCGTTTGGCTGAATAGTTGGGCGCCACCATCGGGTAGTTGGCCGGCAAGCCCCAGCGGGCGCGGTATGCGTCCGGTGTCAGACCGAAGGCTGACCGGAGGTAGCGCTTTAGCATTTTGAGCTTCTTTCCATCTTCCAGGCAAATAATGTAATCGGGCGTGACCGACTTACGCACTGGTACGGCAGACTTTGGGAGTTCGGTCGGCGCATTGACCAGCGCGCTGTCAAGTCGGCTTAAAGAAGAAAATACCGTGCTGATGACCTCGGAAATCTGCGGGCCCGTTATCGCGTTCATGCTGATGTACGCCGCGACGATCTCGGCGGTCATACTCAACAGCTCGCTTTTTGAAAGGTTGGTATGCAGTTGGTCAGTCATTGGAAGGGTCCGATTATTCATTGCAATGTTTGCTTCGTTTCGCATGTGTCGTTTCAACTGTCAATAAGATTTATCACACAAATAGTAAATATATTAGCGGCCTTGTGACGTCAGGTTAATTTTTCAAGTCTGTCTATCTTCATTCAAGCCACACCTGCTCGCCGCTGCCGGTTAATAGGGCAAGTGTAGTGGGGCGGAGCCAAGGGCCTTGCCGCTGGATGCGGACTGCTACTTGGTCAGGATTTTGGATGGTCTATAATGGTCGGCCCTGCCGCTTGAGTAGAAGCGAAAAGTTCCGAACCTGCCGGGTGCGACGACTTTTCGCTGTCAATATTTCATGTATTTGTGCCAGAGTGGGAAGCACTGGCCGATATGTGGTACAAAATGCCCCATGCCGGGCGGGGTAGCCGATCTGGCCGTTGCCGTACACCTCCTATGTCTGGGGTATCCTGACCATGTCGTCCCCGGTTGTTGCCTTTGCCTCCGACCATGGTGGCTTCGAGCTTAAATGCCTGTTGCTGGCCGTCCTTATCAGCGAGGGCTGGACGGTGCTTGATCTTGGCACTGATAGCGCGGGCGCTGTGGACTATCCCGATATCGCTGAACGTTTGGTTGCTTCCATCCTCGATAAACGGGCGGGAGTGGGCGTTTTGCTTTGTGGCAGCGGTATTGGCATTGGCATTGCTGCCAACCGGTTTCACGGTATCCGTGCCGCCATTTGCGCTAATGCGACGATGGCGCGGTTGGCGCGGGCGCACAATGATGCTAATGTATTGGCGCTGGGGGCCAGAGTGATGGGGTACGAGGTGGCCCGCGATTGCCTGCGGACTTTTCTTGCCACGCCCTTTGATGGTGGCGAGCGTCATGAAAGGCGCATAGCCAAGCTTGATATACTCGGCTGATACTGGCTGGTGGGTTGTTTGGGACGCTCTAATTACGCGCTTATTATGCGCTTATTATTTGATATTGCACAGGATTGCTGAACATGACGTCTCCAGCCCCGGCAAGTGCCTCACCTTCGGATCTTTCAACTGCTGCGCGTAGCCTGTTCGCTGAGGACTTGGCCTCGTCTGACCCTGAGCTGGCAGCGGCGATAGCGCAAGAACTGGTGCGCCAACAGGATCAGATCGAGCTGATTGCCTCTGAGAACATCGTCTCGCGGGCGGTGCTGGAGGCCCAAGGCTCGGTGATGACTAATAAATATGCCGAGGGCTATCCGGGAAAGCGCTATTATGGCGGCTGCGAGTTTGTCGACGTGGCCGAGCGGCTGGCCATCGAGCGGGCTTGTCGGTTGTTCGGGTGCGGTTATGCCAATGTCCAACCCAATTCCGGGTCACAGGCCAATCAGGCGGTCTTGCTGGCGCTTTTGCAACCTGGCGACTGCATTCTTGGCATGTCGCTGGCGGCTGGGGGTCATCTCACCCACGGCGCCCCGCCCAACCTGTCGGGAAAGTGGTTTAGGGCGGTGCAGTATGGGGTGTGCCCGGACGATGCTCGTATCGATTATGACGAGGTCGCGCGGCTGGCGGCCGAACATAAGCCAAGGCTGATCATCGCCGGCGGTTCGGCCTATCCCCGGGCTATCGATTTTGCGCGGTTCCGCTCGATTGCCGATTCGGTGGGTGCTTGGCTGATGGTCGACGTTGCCCATTGGGCCGGGCTGATTGTCGCTGGCATTTATCCCGATCCTTTTCCCCACGCCCACGTCGTGACCACCACCACCCATAAGACCTTGCGCGGTCCGCGTGGCGGCATGGTGCTGACGAATGATCCTGAAATTGGCAAGAAGATTAATTCAGCGGTGTTCCCCGGACTTCAGGGTGGGCCGTTGATGCATGTAATCGCTGCCAAGGCGGTGGCGTTCGGCGAGGCGTTGCGGCCCGAGTTCAAGATTTACGCCCAAGCGGTGCTGGACAATGCGCGGGCGCTGGCTCGCGTGTTGCAGGCGGGGGGGCTAGATATCGTCTCGGGCGGTACTGATTGCCATATCGTGCTGGTCGATCTGCGGCCCAAGAACCTTACCGGCAAGCTCGCCGAAGCCAGCTTGGAGCGCGCCGGAATGACCTGTAATAAAAATGGCGTGCCGTTCGATCCGCAAAAGCCGACCATAACCTCTGGCGTCCGTCTGGGCAGCCCGGCTGCGACTACACGCGGTTTTGGCGTTGCTGAGTTCGAGGAGACCGGCCGATTGATCGTAGAGACGCTTGATGGCTTGGCGGCCAGTAATTCTGGCGACAATTCGACGGTTGAGGCGGCCGTGCGGACCAGGGTTCAGGCCCTGTGCCGACGCTACCCGATTTACCACGTCCTTTAGAAGTTTAGCGGGATATTTCAGCCCATAAGTGCATTTCGTACTTCGATAACCAGTTCCAGGCCCGATAACCAGTTCCAGGTAATGAGGTTATGTAATGCGCTGCCCGTTCTGTGGGAATGAGGACACCCAGGTCAAGGATTCGCGGCCCACGGAGGATAACTCAGCGATTCGCCGCCGGCGTTTCTGTCCGGGGTGCGGTGCTCGTTTCACTACCTTTGAGCGCGTCCAATTGCGTGAACTCACGGTGGTCAAGACGGCGGGCCAGCGGGAACCGTTCGACCGCGACAAGCTGTTGCGCTCGATGCGGATCGCCTTACGCAAGCGCCCGGTGGACGCCGATCGTGTCGATCGGGTGGTCAACAGCTTGGTGCGCCAGCTTGAATCGTCGGGTGAGAATGATATTCCCTCCAAGCAGATCGGCGAGATGGTGATGAATCATTTGGCGGCGCTGGATCAGGTCGCCTATGTCCGCTACGCCTCAGTCTACAAGGATTTTCGCGAGGCGGCCGACTTCAACCAGTTTGTCGAAGGGCTCCAGACCGAGCCGCCGCGCGACGCCGCCACGTGACGACAATGGTGGGCCGCCCCCGCCCCCACGACCAGCTCGACCAGCTCGACCAGCTCGACCAGCGTTTCATGGAGATGGCGCTGGCGCTGGCGGCGCGCGGTATCGGCAACGTCTGGCCCAACCCTTCGGTCGGCTGTGTGCTGGTCAGGGGTGGCGCTGTGGTTGGCCGCGGCTGGACTCAGCCCGGCGGCCGCCCTCATGCCGAGACCGAGGCGCTCGCCCGTGCCGGAATAGCTGCGCGGGGAGCTACCGCTTATGTCTCGCTGGAGCCTTGCAATCATCATGGTCGGACGCCGCCCTGTACCGAGGCCTTGATTGCCGCCGGGGTCTCTTCTTGCGTCGTTGCCTGCGAGGATCCTGATCCCCGGGTTTCGGGCACGGGACTGGCGCGGTTGCGGGCAGCCGGTATTGCTGTGCAGACCGGGGTGTGCGCTGCCGGGGCTCATGCGATCAACCATGGCTTCTTTTTGCGTATCGCCCATGAGCGGCCGCTGGTCACTCTTAAGTTGGCGACATCGCTGGATGGGCGGGTTGCCACCCATAACGGCGCCAGCAAGTGGATTACCGGCGAGACCGCCCGTGCTTGGGGGCATGGAC
>JBAXKX010000095.1:0-9894 GCA_037135115.1 Rhodospirillaceae bacterium | reverse complement strand
CCTCGACGAAGCGACTGCCGGCGGTGTCGAGTCGCACGCCGAGCGTACCTGCCGCCGCCAGTTCAGGAAAGGCTCGGGCCACCGCTAGGCTATCGCTCACCTCCTTGCCAAAATAATCAACGAGGATAGTCAGCGGTAAGTCTGGGAAGGTTTCATGGAACATTTCGGCTGCTCGTACCGTCGAGCCTGCATAGCCGATTAGGGCGTGGGGCGTAGTACCGCGTCCGTTTTTGGCCCCGAAAAAGTGGCAGGTAGCGTCGGTGGCGTTGCCGATGAAGCCGATTGCACCAACCTTGCGCTTGGCCCGCTCCGAGCCGACCGAACAAGCGTAGGCCATTAGTTCGGCCATTTCGACGCCGGCACAGTGACGGGCATCCATGGCCAGGAATGCCACCCGAGGCAGGTCCGAGCACATGGTATAGGCATTGTATGCGCCGACGCAGGCTGGCCCCAGCTTCATCAGCAGGATGGTTTCCAAATCGACCAGATGGTAGAATGAGCCCGTAATGTAGAGGATTGGTTCGCCAGCGCCAACCCATTTGCCTTCGGGATAGTTCACGTCGATGTCGAAGGCGACGCCGCGCTCGCTTGCCACAGCATTCAGCCACGCAATGGCCAAGCGAGGCGCTGACAGCACCGGGCGCCGCATGAACACCGCGTAGGTCACTCGGCAGTCGCCAAAGCGCCCGACGGCCTCCTTGGTGCGCTTGAAGTAGACATCGGCCCAGTCGTTTATGCCGTCACTTAGCGGATGACTGGATTTGGGCTCTTCTGCGCGCTGGTCCATGGTCTTTCCTTCCTCAGAGCCTTATACTAATGGCCGGTGCTGCCTGTGCCATCGGCGCTATCGGTGCTGTCGGCGCTGTCTTTCGGCGGCACGGCGTTGCTTTTCCGCTCTTAATTCTTCGGCGATCAGGAAGGCCAACTCCAGCGATTGGCTGGCATTCAGGCGCGGGTCGCACGCAGTGTCATACGCCTCGCACAGTCCCTCGTCGGTCAAGTCTTCGGCGCCGCCGGTGCATTCGGTGACGTTGCGGCCGGTCATCTCGAAGTGAACGCCGCCAGCATGGACGCCCTCGGCCCGGCAAATCGCGAAAAAGCCCTTGAGTTCGCTAGCTATCAGATCGAACGGCCGGGTCTTGTAGCCGGTTCGGGTCTTGACCGTGTTGCCGTGCATGGGATCGCTGATCCAAACCACGCTGCGACCTGCTTGTTTGACCGCCCGTACCAGCGGCGCGAGTTTGGCATCAATCTTGTTGTGGCCCATGCGGGCGATCAGCACGACTCGCCCGGGCTCGTTTGCGGGATTTAGGGTGTCGATCAGCCGCAGCAGGTCGTCAGTGGTGAGGCTTGGACCGCACTTGATGCCAACTGGATTGGGCACACCGCGCAAATATTCGACGTGGGCACCGTCGGGCTGACGGGTGCGGTCGCCGATCCACAGCATGTGGGCCGATGTGGCCACCCAGGGATGCTCCTCTGAGGTGCTGTCCTTGCGGGTCAGCGCCTGTTCGTATTCAAGCAGCAGCGCTTCGTGAGAAGTAAAAAATTCGATCTCGCGGATTTGCGGGGTGGTCTCGCCGGTAATGCCGCAGGCGCTCATGAATTCCAGCGTCTCGGTCAGGCGGTCGGCCAGCATCATAAACTTCTCGCCGGCTGAACTGTTGGCGACGAAGTCCAGCGTCCACTTGTGAACCCGGTTGAGGTCAGCATAGCCGCCTTGGGCGAACGCCCGTAATAGGTTCAGCGTCGCCGCCGCCTGGAAATACGCCGTGAACATGCGGCCGGGATCTGGAACGCGCGACGGCTCGGTGAAGTCTGCGTCGTTGATGATGTCGCCGCGGTATGATGGAAGTTCGACGCCGTCGATGATTTCGGTATCGCTTGAGCGTGGCTTGGCGAACTGTCCGGCCATGCGGCCGATTCGGATTACCGGCATGCCGCAGCCAAAGGTCAAAACGGTGGCCATCTGGAGCAGGACGCGGAAGGTGTCGCGTATGTTGTCGGTGCGGAACTCGGCGAAGCTCTCCGCGCAATCGCCACCCTGAAGTACGAAAGCCTCGCCCGCCGCCGCCCGCCCTAGCAAGGCCTTGAGCCGCCTCGCTTCTCCGGCAAACACCAGCGGTGGAAGCAGGCTCAGCTGCCCGGTTACCTGCTTCAGTCTCGCTGCGTCCCGGTAGTGGGGAACCTGACAGATCGGCTTTGCCCGCCAACTATCCGGATTCCAATTATCAACCATGGCCGTGCCTCTTTCTTGCTGTCAGCCGCGTCCAGTGTCAGCCGCGCCTTGTGTCAGCCGCGATCTGCGCTCGATCTGTTCCGCTCATAGACGGATCATGCGGGAGTGGCAAGGACCAAGGCGAGCGCGGCGACTTCGTACGGCCAGCTTGAAGGCTACCCAACAAATCCGCGTTGCGGTCACCGGGCGGCATGGACTAGAGTAGAGCCGGGATACGGACTTTTAATGGTTTTAATGGATCGTACCGGGCAACGGCATCAATGACAGCCGCAGCAATTTCTCAAAGTCGATATTAAGTCGATATTAAGTCGATATCGAATTCAAACTATATCGAATCGACACCAAACCGATTGGTAGGGCGACTGTGGTGGAAACTGATATCAAAGCTGCTGCGGCCGAAGCGGTGGCGAAACCGGCGGAGGCTCCAGCTGTTGTTAAGCCGCGTTCGACGGTCTTCGATTTTGAGCACAAAGTCTTTGCGATTGAAGGCGGTTATTTTTCGCTGTCCAACGACAAGAAGGCGGCGGTCTTTCATGTGCCGCTCGGAACAACGTTTGGAACCGTGCCGCTGCCTACCTTGCGCACAACTTTCGAGATAGCCGATGACAGCTATGATAGCCAATTGCTGGGCATTGTCGAAGCGAGCCTGCGCTTTGTTAAGATCATCAGGCCTGGCGAATCGATTCCACCTGAACTTCTGGATGGTTCGGCGTCATGGTCGGTTTCCGAAGAGCACCGGACGCTTGCCCGCAATCGCTTGCTGATCCAGTTGTCGTCGTGGGTGTCGGGACACGAGATGGTAGTCAGTGATTCCCATCAAATCGAGCAGGTCATTGAGGACCCGATTACCAAGCAACGAATTGCCGAAGCATATGTCCAGTTAACCGAGCGTGTCGGCTTGCCGCCTGAGCGCCAGAAGGAGGTTGTAGCCCGGGTTGCTTCGTTCGCCCATGAGTTGGCTTACATAGAGGCCCTACGCGACCGATTTGGTGCAGTGCGGAGCATCGTGGAAAATATTGGGCGGCTGCGCAACGCTTACCGTCTCGACCGCACCTTTGCCGCCGAAATCATTCAGATGCAAAAGCTGTTTCGGACACCGGTTGTTGAGTTCCAGACCATCTTCGATCAAGTAGACGCCCAGTCAGGGGAAATCCTGGCGCTGGTCAAGAACTTACAATCGCAAATTGCCTTTACCCGCCGTATGCGTGATGAATTGCACAGTCGGGTAATGGACTGGGATGATATGATCGAGCGGTGGCGAACAGTGGAAATCGAACGCACGACAGCAAACGAAAACCTAGTCAAGCACACCTACCGCTTCCTGGCCCAGCGTTACCTCAAGACTAGTGTTTGGAAGCGAGATTAGCCGGGATGGCCGGTACTGTGGCCTGACCTCGGCTTGCGGCCTGGTGATAGCTGTGGCTGGTCCAAGATGGATGCGATGAACCCGCTCATTACCCGGACCCTGCGCACTATCGCTGATTTGGTCGGGGCTGGCTTGGTCGCCCCCGAGTTGGAGGTCTTGCTGTCAGTCGTTACCGAGCGCTATGCGGTGGCAGTGCCGCCTGTGTTCGCCGGGCTGATTGATCCCACCGATCCCACCGATCCGATAGCTCGCCAATTTATCCCCGATCTAGCCGAGTTGCGGCAGGCGGCCGATGAAATGGCCGACCCGATTGGTGACGGTGTTCACGCTCCGGTTTATGGTATTGTCCACCGCTATCCTGACCGGGTGTTGCTGACGCCTACCTTCGCTTGCTCCGTTTATTGTCGGTTCTGCTTCCGCCGAGAAAGGGTGGGGCTGGCTGGCAATAGCCTTGACGCGAGTGAGCTTGAGCTGGCGCTTTCTTATATTCGAAGTCATCCCGAGATTTGGGAGGTCATTTTGACCGGTGGTGACCCGCTGGTCCTGGCACCGCGACGGCTTGCCTTGATTCTGGCCGCCCTCGATGCCATGCCGCAGCTCGGGGTGCTGAGGATTCACACCAGGGTGCCGCTGGCGGCGCCGGAGCTGGTCGATGCCGCGCTGCTGGTGGCGTTGCGGGTCGAAAAGTCGTTGTTTGTCGCCGTTCATGCCAATCACCCAAGCGAGTTTACCCCGGCCGCTTGCGCCGCCCTGCGCCGATTGATTGATGCCGGGATTCCGCTGTTGGGACAGACGGTGCTGCTAGCTGGGGTTAACGACGATACCGCCGTGCTTGAGTCCCTATTCCGCCGGTTCGTTGAAAACCGTATCAAGCCCTATTACCTTCACCACTTGGATCCGGCTCCTGGTACCGAGCGCTTCCGGGTGCCGATTGCCCGTGGTCAGGAGCTTATGCGCGGCCTGCATGGCCGGGTGTCCGGACTATGTCGGCCGGGCTATGTTTTGGATATTCCTGGTGGTTTCGGTAAAAGCTCGATCGCTATGCCCGACATTTCAGCCGATGGTGGTACGATTAGCGACTGGCAAGGTGGATGTCATCCGGGTTATGGTACAATCGGCTGCACCGATAAGATGAAGCCGGTGTAATGGGAGTAAACGCTTTGGGGAGTGCTGGAAATTGAGTGGCGCTGGGGACGGCGGCAGGGGAGAAATGGCTGGGGGGGCGGGAGACGTTGAGCCCCGTCTTTCCGACGAGGCCGCGCTTGATTCACTTCATATTCTGCCGCTCAGGATAATTCCGCTTGATACACCAGGGCTGCGCAAGTCGCGCCTGATCAAGAATGTACGCCTGCAAACTATGGTTGAAATATTTAAGGACAAGACCGCTGGCAGTGGGCAGGTTGTGCCACAGCATATTCTAAGCTTGTTCGAGTCCCATAAAAAGGAGGTCGAGGACGATCTGGTTAAAGTCATGACGCTGTCCCAGGTCAACAGCTTCGATGTTTTTTCACTACGTATTGAACTAAGACGTCTCCAGGTTGACATAAGTGCCCATACTGAGCTGACGCTGTCGGCCACCAAGAAGGCCGAACTTACTGTGTACATGAAGTCATTCACTCACCCTTTGATTAAGCATGTTTTCGGTTCAGATAATGAGGCTATCCATGATGTTTCGGACATTATTAAAATGTTTTCTAGTCCGAACCGAGCGGAGGCGGTCAAAAATCTTAAATTGATGGCAGAAAGTCTGAAAATTGGGCTGACTGAAATTCCAACGTTTCTCGAAGATTATGGTGACATCTTCATGTCGCTGGCTTATTTCCGCCATTGCATTGATGAAGTCGTGCCGGAGGTACAGAGCTTCGTCGAGTGGATGAATGAGATCCGCACTAGTGGCGAGATCAGCCGCGACAAACGCGCGATCAAGACTATAGATGCCATTGCCTGCGACATAACCGATATTACCGCCTCGATTACTGGTCGCTTTGAGAGTTTTGACCGCCGTTCCAAGGATTTCTGGACCGACATCAACGCCGAGAGCTTTCGCACCATTCGTAAGTTAATCACTTCCCACCATGTCACCATTGGCGGTGTGCTGTGCGGCTTGACTGTCAAGATGGCCCTGTGGAAACAACGCTTTGTCCATGGTGGCGGCGGTCCCGTCCGCCGTTTGGAATTCGTTAAATCCGAAATCCTGCCCGGCCTTAGCCACATCAAAAGCCTGGAAATGTCGGCCCGCGATATCAAGGAGTAAATTTATATAGAGGCTGGCTATGATTGGGCGGCGGTGACAATCAGAAATAGATAGGCTATCATTATCTAGCGTTGGCTCATATTCGGAATGCAAGCCCTACCCAGCACTACGAGGATATGGTGATACCATGAGCGATGATACGAGAGATCTCCTGCTGAAAGTCCTTGATATCGTCACGACGATCAAGGAGGAGCACGGCCAGAGGCTGGATGGAATCGACCGGAGGCTGGATGGAATCGATCGGAAGCTGGATGAACACGGCCAGAGACTGGATGGAATCGACCGGAGGCTGGATGGAATCGATCGGAAGTTAGATGAACACGGCCGGAAGCTGGATGAACACGGCCGGAAGCTGGATGAACACGGCAGGAAGCTGGATGAACATGGCTTGAGGCTGGATGGAATCGATCGAAAGTTAGATGAACATGGCCGGAAGCTGGATGAACATAGCTTGAGCTTGGATGAACTCGGCCGAACGGCTTCGGTTCATACCCAACGCCTGACTGCTATTGAGGTTGAACAGCGCCAGATCAAATCGATGATTGGTGGCCTAGTCGTCAAGGAAGTGGCGAGGCTTGATGGGCGCATTGACCAGTTGGCTCAAGATGTGGCTCTGTTGCGGCGTGCTGGGTAAAATGCTTCGCGAGCCGAGGGTTTATTAGTTTAGCGTTGCTCCCAGCTGCCCGAGAGCGGACCGTAGCCTGTGGTGCGGGTCAGCGGCTCGAGTCGAAGCGGGGCGTCGAGGCGTTGCCCGGAATCGCGGCCGAGCGTGCGCCAGATAAGTTCGGCCCGGCTTTCTACTGTCAAAATTAGCGGTAATGCGCCGAGCGGTACACTGAGGTGGAGGCCGCCGTCGAAACGGTCGCGGTTCTGGGGAAAGTTGAAGCCGAGTCGCTCGGCTCCGGTGGTGCCGGTGAAATACGCCCCGATTCGAATACCGGCGTCAAAATTGCGCATTACCTCCAGGGTGCTGCCCAAGTCGCCGCCCAGATAGCGCCCGGCGTGAAGTGCTCCGTTGACGCAACCATCGTCCGACTCATAATAGAGGCTGGCCATGGCCGAGATGGTCTCGGTGTCGGGGCGGAGCCATAGGGTGTTGCCGGGGAGTCGTTTGCCCACCGGATCGATCTCGGCCCCCAGAGCCCAGCGGCTGCGCCACGGCCGGTACAGCACTTCGACACTGGCTCCGCCATACATCTCTTCCAACCAGCCTATGCTGAGCCGGGTCTGCCACGAGGGCGTCGGATTTGCCAGCCAGCTCATCTGTAGTGTCTCGGCGGTGGCTAACCGTGTTGCAGCGACATAGTCGGCAAGATCGCTGCGTACCGGCCGTTGAGCAGGCGGACGCAGTACTTGGCGTATTAGTGAGGTGTCGAGGAGGTCGAGATTGGCCGCTGGGGTGAATCGCGCGGAATGGCCGAAGATCAATCCATCCGTCAGATTGAGTTCGGAGGCAACGCCCACCGAGGCGCGGAAAACTATCGGTGTTGTCGATTCAAAAGGGCTTTGCTCCAGGCGTGGTGCAACCAGCACGCGCCATGCCGGGCTGTTGCCTGGCCGCCAGCCGTCGAGCTGGCCGGCACTCTCGCTAACCGCCGCTCCGGGTTCCAAGCGCCCGCTTTGCCGGATTTCGGGACCGCTGCTGTAGCCGTGGTTGGCCCGCCGAAGTTCACTGGTCATCGCGCTCGCCGCTACGCCGTCGAGACCGTGGCTGGCGGCAACCACCGTTACCTCTTCTATTCCAGGCGGGGCGCGGGCGGCCATTGCCCGTAAAGTTTGTCCCACCACCATGCCGGGCGGATAGGCGGCTCCGACGCCTTGTGTTGGATCGATCCAGGTAATAGCGCGGCTGCCATTGACCACGGCTGCGGCCGGTGGCGGTGGCAAATCCCGCAGGGGCGGTCGTGGCCAGATGTCGGCGGCCGGGTCGAGCAGAACTGATGCCCGTACCACTATGGTGCGGCCATGCTCTAACCCGGCTCCCAGGTCGAGCCACGGCCAGGGCTGCCACACGACCCCGGCGTTGACCGGCTGGCCTGCCCGTAATTCCTGGTTTTCCCAGCGGTCGAGGCGGAGCCGGTCGGCGCTGAGTTCAAGTTTGAAGGTGAGATCGGGAATTGGCGTTTCCCAGGCGATGCCGCCGAACAGGGCCACGCGGTTGCCGGTGAACCACGAGCCCGGCCCGGCTGGCGCGATTATCGGATCGCGGTCGCGGCCATAACGCCCACCTATGGGCCGCAGCGGGTTAGGCAGGTAGCCGGCCTCGCCGAGTCGGCCCCAGCCCAGCCCCAGGCTGACGTCGAAATCGTACCAACGCTTGCCAAGCACCACATATTCAGCGGCCGTACGCCCGCCGGCAAAATCGCGCAGTCCGAGGGCTACCGCCGGCAGCCAGCCCGATTCGGAAAGTAAACGAGCTTTGATGCTTACCCCTGATTCCATCGTTGCGGGCAAGTGGTCCGGCGCTGGCTGCATGGTCTCGCGCAAGGTCATTTCGAGCCAGGGCATGGGCTGGAAGCCTATTACGGCATGGCGGTATGGCCCGCCCGTCACGGCAAACCCAAACGAAACCGTGCCGTCTGGCATCATGCGGGCGGTCGGGGTCTCCAACAGTCCGACTCCACCAAGGTCGCCATGGCTCGGTTCCGCCGCCATCGTTGCCGCTGGGGCTAATCCGACCAGGAGACAAAGCCATCCTACGATGACGCCTCGCCACCTCATTTGCTGTCCGCCTCCAGGTTGGTAGACACTAAACTACCTTCTCAGTGTCTACATGCCATGGTATGCGGTTGAATGGCAAGCGTGGTGATGCTATCCTTCGGAGGCGGCGAGCCAGCGTTCGGCTTCCAGGGCGGCCATGCAGCCCATACCTGCCGCAGTCACCGCCTGACGGTAGATTTTATCTTTGACGTCGCCAGCCGCGAAGACGCCGGGGACGTTAGTTGCCGTACTGTCGGGGGCAGTGATTAGGTAGCCTTCGTCATCCATGGCCAGTTGGCCCCGAAATATAGCGGTAGCGGGATCGTGACCGATGGCGACAAATACGCCCTCAACTTCCAGCAGACTGGTCTCGCCGGTCTTGAGATTGCGCAGTTGCAGGCCGGTAACGGAGCGGGGGTTGCCGGGGTTATCGCCGCCCTTGCCTTTGATTTCGTCGATCACGCTGTCCCAAATTACCCTGATTTTGGGATTGCGAGATAGTCGCTGGTGGAGAATCTTTTCGCCGCGAAAGCGGTCGCGCCGATGAATGGCCGTTACTCGGCTTGCGAATTTAGAAAGGAACATCGCCTCTTCGACCGCCGCATTGCCACCGCCCACCACCGCAACCTCGCGATTGCGGAAGAAAAAGCCGTCACAGGTGGCGCAGGCCGAAACGCCATAGCCCTGATACAGTTTCTCGCTGGGCAAGCCAAGCCAGCGGGCGCTGGCCCCGGTGGCCACGATTAGAGCGTCGCCGCAATAGTCGTCGCCTGAATCGCCGATGGCACGAAAGGGCGATGACGAAAGGTCAACCGAAGTGATCAGGTCGGAAATCATCCGGGTGCCGACACGAAGCGCCTGTTCGCGCATCTGCTCCATTAGTTGCGGTCCCTGCACCGGTTCGGCAAAGCCGGGATAATTTTCGACATCGGTGGTGATGGTGAGCTGGCCGCCAGGTTGCAGTCCTTCGATCAACAATGGCTCCAGATTGGCCCTCGCTGCGTAAATAGCCGCAGTATAACCGGCCGGACCGGCACCGATAATCAGGACTTTGGCATGGTGATGACTGGGCATGGCGTGGCCATTTGTTTTGTGTGGGGAGTTTATTTAACCGGAGGGGAGGGCAGTGTTGGCGGCGGTGCTGTGGAAACCTGGGGCGATGGGAGGCCCGGCATCATCATTCCCGACGGCATCTGGATGATGATTGGTGCTTGGGGCTGATAGGGCGTGGCCGCTGGTGCCGCAGTTTGGGGACCAGACTTGAGCGACGACAAGCCACCGACGAAGCCGCCGATGGTGATGCCCATGATCGCAAGGCCGACAGCCAGGCCGCCG
>JBAXKX010000094.1:0-9967 GCA_037135115.1 Rhodospirillaceae bacterium | reverse complement strand
CTTGGGATGAGCGACGGGACGCCTCTTGGCCGTCGCCGGACGGACTACGGCGGGATGAGCTGCGGCGGGATGGACTGCGGAGGGACGAGCTGCGGCCTGGGCCTGGGCCTGAGCCTGAGCCTGAGCCTGAGCCTGAGCGGCGGGACCGACCACCCGGATGCCGCCGACCATGGTCGCCTGACTGCCAAGAATGGCAGCCAACGCGGCAGGACCCGATACGGCAGGACCCGATACGGCAGGCCGGGCAGCTGGTACCGCCGGTTCGGGTCGGGTCTTGTCGCCACCTGCCGAAGCCGTTGCTTGGTTGGCCTTCAATTGGGCGAAGATGTTCCGAGCCAGCGCGCTGCCCTCGGCGGCATCGCGGGACGGTTTCGGGCTAACCGGCTTTTCAGCCATGACTGCGTCCTATCGCCTGAATTCGACCACTGATCCCGCTTATCGCCGATTCTCTATGGCTGCGAGCAATTCCCGCTCGGCCCGGGACAAACCTTCACCGCCTTCGCGCCGTGACGGTCGCGATTCATCGGCCAGAATGGGGCGTTCTGCCGCATCACCGCGACTAGCTGGCCGCCGGGTTTGCTCGGGCCGGGCTTGATCGGGCCGGGCTTGCTCGGGCCGGGTTTGCTCGGGCCGGGTTTGCTCGGGCCGGGCTTGCTCGAAAAGACTTGGCTCCGGCTGATCAGAAGTCCCCCGCGTCAAGATGCCGCGCCCACGTGGCAGGTCCTGACCCTGTTCCCGCTCCGACGGGCGCCTCGACTCGAAGCGTGGGGCCGGTGCCTCAGTTCGAGGCGGCACTTCACGCCCCTGGGGCAAATCATGATCGTTTCGCTCCAGGTCGGGAAGTCGCCGCGCCGGGTGCGGCGACTGCGACTGCGACTGCTGCGACTGCGGGCGACGGGTAGAGGGCTGGTGAGCGGAAGACTGGTGGGTAGAGGATTGGGGGGCCGCCGAAAGAGTGGCGGTCGCCGGCCTCACTCTAGTCGGCACCTCAGCAAGGCGCTGGGCCAGCGTGTCAGCCGCATCGATCATAAAATTGAGTTCGTCGCGAAGTTGCGCCGCCCGCTCAACCGTCTTTTGCAAACTCTCGCCAGTATCCAAGGAAGTTCGCCGCATGGCCTTGACGCCAATCTCCGCTCGTATGGTCGCCTCATTGAAGCTACGTATCAAGGCCTCCATTTCACTGCGGCTATCACGCAAGTTAATGAACTGGCGATTTAAAATAATGGCATAAACTATCGTCGCGATCAGCAGACCGGCCAGCAACAGATCAAAGATCAGGGCGACCGTGGGCAGCATCAGTGGCGAAGCTCCTGTTTAGGCAGTTCTTTCTCGATACGAACCGCTATATTACCACCCTTGCGCCCCATCTTACCCTGAAACAATGGCACCTCGCCGCAGCGCAGTTCAATTACGCCATCGGGGGCAGCATTGAGCAAAATGCGACTACCTACCTTCCAATCCAATACCTCGGCCAGCGATACTGTCATCTCGTCAAGAACCGCCATCAAGTCAACATCGGTTACTAGCAATTCGGACGCCAAATGAGTTTCCCAGATCGAGTCCCGGCCGAACTTTTCACCCATAAACATCTGAAGCAGCAATTCACGCACCGGCTCCAAGGTAGCGTAAGGGATCATCAGCTCAAGCCGGCCGCCACGATCCTCCATGTCAATACGCAACTTTACCAGCACAGCAGCATTAGCAGGACGCGCAATAGTAGCGAAACGCGGGTTTGTCTCCAACCTGTCAAAACGGAACGTCACCGGCGACAACGGATCAAATGAAGCGGAAAGATCGCTCAACACCACATGAACCATGCGTTCGACCAGATTGCGTTCGATTGTGGTATAGGGCCGCCCCTCAATACGCATCGCCGCAGTGCCGCGACGGCCACCGAGCAACACATCGACGATCGAATAAATCAGTGCCGAATCGACCACCAACAGGCCGAAATTGTCCCACTCCTCGGCCTTGAACACCGACAACATCGCCGGCAACGGGATCGAATTGAGGTAATCGCCAAAGCGAACCGAAGAAATCTGGTCTAGGCTAACCTCAACGTTATCAGAGGTGAAATTACGCAAAGATGTTGACATCATGCGAACAAGGCGGTCGAAGACCACCTCGAGCATTGGCAACCGTTCATAGTTGACCAGCGCGCTGTTGACCAGCGCCATGATCCCAGAGTTCTCACCGTCGCCGCCGCCATCCTGGTCGAAGCCGAGCAGACTGTCGATTTCATCCTGGTTGAGAACACGAGTCGATCCTGCGGCAGCTCCAGCTCCAGCGCCTTCACCGCCGCTGCCCTCCTCCGCCATCGCCGCCCATTCTTCTGCCAGCCGTTCTTCTTCGCTCGCATCAGGACTTGCCATAGCCCGCCCTCACTGGATCAGCATTTCCTTAAACAGAACATCCTTGATTCTGACCGGCTGTGCCGCCGCAACAACACGGGTCAGCAGTTCCTCGCGCAATCGGTACATCCCTGCGGACCCGCGCAGATCTTCAAGCCGCAGCTCGCGCAGATACACCTGAAAGTTGTCTATAACACGAGGCATAATCTTTTCAAGTTCGCTGCGGTCTGATTCGCGCGATATCTGAAGACTTATGATAATCTTGAGAAAGGTTGGCCGCCTCCCTGTGGCGTTCAGGTTGATCAACATATCTGGAACATCAAAAAAAATTGGCGTAGCACTTTCCTTCTCTTCCGGCTTTGGCTCTTCGTGCTTGACCTCCTCCTTCTTGGGACTGAGAATTCCGCTGAAAAACACCCCTGCCCCGGCCAAAATCAACAGTAGGAGCGGCAGCACCACAAACAGAACCAACTTTTTGCCACTGAATTTCTTGCGCGGCTGGTCATCGCCAGTCTCTTCGGCGGAGGCGCTCGGAGCGCTGGAATGACCTGCCATGTTTCGTGACCTCAAGCGTCAGGGGGTAAAGACCGCTGCGGCCCCATCACCCGGCTATACCATAGCCTAACAGGACGATCCTTCACAAGCGGTTGAAGTTCAGGACCGCACCCCCAACAACGCCGGGCATCCATGCGAGGCCTGCCGCCCGGTGATTATATCACCGTAATGTCGAGTGGCAGCAAAGGTGCAGGCTGACTCCGCAATACACCAATTATATCGTCGACGTCCTCCGCGACCGCATAAAGCCGCGCCGCACCGCCGCCAACAAAGCCCGCAGCGCAAATATGGTCTAACAGGTCGAGCAGGGGCGCCCAGTAACCTTCGATATCGGCAATCACCACCGGCTTATCATGGAGTCGCAGCTGCTTCCAGGTCACCACCTCGAAGGCCTCGTCTAGCGTGCCAAGGCCGCCCGGCAACACCACGAAGGCATCCGCGCGCTCAACCATCAGACGTTTGCGCTCGTGCATGCTTTCCACGACAATAAGTTCGCTGATGCCGGAGTGGTCGACCTCCAGCGCCTTGAGGTGCCCGGGGATGATGCCGACCACCCGACCGCCAGCCGCCATCGCGGAGTCGGCCAGGATGCCCATCAACCCGACCCGCCCGCCGCCGTAAACCAGCTCAATGCCAGCTTCACCCAGCAGCGTTCCTAAGCGGGCGGCAGCATCCTTGTACGCGCGGTTGACGCGGCTGGAAGACCCGCAGTACACACATACTGATCGTAGGGAAATCATTGACGGGCCTGTTCAACCAAGGGAGCGGGGCAAGGGAGCAGCGCAAGGGAGCAGCGCAAGGGAGCGATGCAAGGGAACCAGCCCACCGGGGCTAGGCTCTCAATCCCGAGTCGTTTACACCATGGGCGAACGAATCACAAGTCCGGTGGTTCCGGTTAGTCGTAACAGGAGCATGTCCGCAGCATGTATGACTTTGGCCGGTAAAATATTGATGACGACAAAAAAGACGGCAATAACATTGCTGTTGGCATTGCTGTTGGCATTGCTGTTGGGAGCTTCCTGCATCTTCCTGGGTGCTCCCCCTGTCGAGACATCGCGAGCGGCTGAGCCGGCGCGGCCAGTCGAGCCGGCGCGGGCGGCTGATCCAACAGTTCAAATCGAGGAACGACAACGGGAAATCCGCAAGATGAGCGCCGCCATGCTGATCATTGGCCGCTTCCTCAAGAACGAAGGGGCCACCGTCGCCGATGTAGGGACCAGCGCCGACATCATTCGCGCCGTAGCAGCCAAGATGGTTGACGGACTGTTTCCCCAAGGAACCGAAGTTGGGGTCGGCCGTAGCGGCGCCCGCCCCGAAGTGTGGCAGCAATGGGACATGTTCAGGGAGCGGGCGAGTGACCTAATCAAGGCGACTCTTCAGCTAACCGCAGCCGCAGCCACCGGAAAGGCCGAAGCAGTGCAAACTCCGATCAGGGCGGTCGGTCAAGCCTGCGCCGCCTGCCACGAATTATTCAGGCGGAAAAGGCCATGAGCACGGCGAGCGATTCCAGCATCCTAGCCCGAGTCGCGACACCCCTACTGCTACTGCTGCTGGCCGGGCTAACCGGCTTGGTCGGGACGGCCAGAGCCGGCAGCACCAGGGTCGAGCCTCAGGCTGAACAGATCGCCCGTGGCCAGTACATCTTCAATGCCGCCGGCTGCCTCGGCTGCCATACCGACGAGATCCATGTCGGGCAGCGGCTGGCAGGCGGGAGGGAAATACTCACCTCGTACGGTGCCTTCTTCACCCCCAACATCACGCCGGATCCGATCTATGGCATCGGCAACTGGAGCGACTCACGCTTCATCCGGGCGATGCGCAGAGGCATCAGCGCCGACGGAACCATGCTACTGCCAGTATTTCCCTATACCTCCTACACGCTGATGGACGACACCGATATACTCAATCTCAAAGCATATCTAATGACTCAGGCTCCGGTTACCCAACCCAACCGGCCCCACCAACTACGCGATTCGTTCACCCAGCGGCTAATGATGCCGGGCTGGAACCTAATTTATCTCAAGTCTGGCCCGCTCGTCACCAATCCGCGCCGCTCGGCTCAGTGGAACCGGGGGCAGTATTTGGTGCAGGCACTCACCCACTGCGGTGAATGCCACACCCCCCGCACCTGGAGCGGCGCCCTCAACGAAAGCCGGGCTTTTGCCGGCAACCCGCACGGCATCAATGGCGAAAACGCCCCCAACATTACCCCCGACCCCGAATCCGGGCTTGGCAAATGGTCGGACGCAGATCTTCTCCTGTTGTTGGAGATCGGATTGCTCCCCGACGGCGACATCATCGGCGGTTCTATGGCTGAGATGGTGCGGCATAGCACCTCCCGCCTGACGCTAGCCGACCGCAAGGCAATCGTCGCCTACCTAAGAGCACTGCCGCCGCTTCCATCCGAGCAAGACGGCAGCACCAAATAATAATCACGCCAACTGCTGGGCCAACTACTGAGCCAACTGCTCGGCCAAAAGGCGCAGATAGGGCCGAGACTCTTGAATCAACAGCACCGCTTCATAAATTAATATTTCCGCAGTGGAGGGATAAGGGATCCGGCTATCGCCCACCAGCAGAATCTTTTGTCCGGGCTCGATGACAAAACGGGCACGCGGCAGGTCTTTACTCGCGCGCAGTAAAGCCAACACGGCATAGCGCCGCATCGGCGATTCCGCCGTATACGGAACGTAACCACATTCCGCCCAGATTTGGCACACAGCCCCCACAGCCCCCGCAACCCCACCAGGATCAGGGCTGACGGCGACATGGAACGCCAGTTCATCGATGAAAAACGTGAGCCTTGAAAGTTGCGGCGGCTGCGAGATGATCAACAAGCCATCAGGGCCAACACGGATCGCATCGTCACCCAACGGCAAAGCCGAGCGCTCAACCTCGGCCAACGACTGAATCGCCTCAAGCTTGAGCGCCATCGTGGTGTTCACGGTCTCGCTCACCTCAGGCCCCCCATATTCTTAAGAACTCACGTTACGTCAGCATCTAACGATACCTAAAACTGAGACGGAATGGAACAAGGGATCCACCTCAGTCATCTATTTCTTTATATATCAAGGTATCTGATAACTTATGAGGCATTAACTACCATTAACCATAAACACTATTGCCTTAGTTAACAGCTAGCCTTCAATATTTCAATACGCTCGCCCGATCTCCGCCCCGATCCGGGCCGGCCTTATCAAGGCCCGCTCGACATAGGCGCTGAGGTCAGCAAGACAGGCTGCCACCGATTTAGCCCCGGTATCAAGGACGAGTTCCGGAGACAGCGGCGGTTCATAGGGGGCTGAAACCCCGGTGAACTCGGGAATAATACCGGCGCGGGCCTTCTTGTACATGCCCTTGGTATCTCGAGCCTCGCACACCTCGAGAGCTGCATCGACAAAGATTTCGTGGAAATGATCGCCACCAATCTCGCGGGCAATGGCACGATCGGCGCAGGTTGGCGAGATCAAGGCGGTGACTACGACCATGCCGGCCTCGGCGAATAGGTTAGCTATAAAGGCCACCCGGCGGATGTTCTCGGAGCGATCCTCTGGCGAGAACCCCAAATCAGCGTTCAGACCAAGGCGGATGCCATCGCCATCAAGGGCGTAGACCTGAACGCCCTTGCTGAACAGCTCGCGCTCCAGCGCCATGGCCATGGTCGACTTGCCCGACCCCGAAAACCCGGTCAACCACAGAATACCACCAAGATGACCGTTGGCCCGGACACGTTCAGCCGCAGTCACGGTGTGGGATGCCGCGATCAAATTGTTGGTCTGCCTGCCGTCCGGCTGGGGCTGCTTGATGATACAGCCACCAACCACGTCATAGCCATCCACCAAAACCGCCCGACCGGTTTTGGCGATATCGATGAAATCATCCACAACCATGACCGAGCGACTGCGCAGCACCACTTCGCCAACGCCGTTGCGCTCAACCCGGTCGCCACAGCACCCCGAAAGATCCTCGACATCGATCACCCGCTCAATCGCCTGAACCGTTACATCATGTTCGGCGGTCGCCAACTTAAGTGTATAGTGCTTACCGACCATCAGCGGTTCATGGCCGAGCCAGAACAAGTGAACGCGCAGGGTGTGGGTTTCAACCGGCTGCGCACCAACCATTGACGCGATATGACCGCGCTCGATGAAAATCGGCTGATCGAGGGTGACGCCAACCGACTGCCCGGCGACGGCTTCGGTGCTTGCCTCGGGTTTGTTCCAGCCCTCAATGGTCGAGATTCGGGCCGAACGGCCACCGGGAAGGAAGGTTAAGGTATCCCCGACCTTGATTCGTCCGCACTCTATGCGACCGGCGATCACCCTGCGCTCGTCGAACTTATAGACGTCCTGAACCGGCAGTCGCAGCGGCAGATCGGCCAGCGAGGGCGGCGCGCTGAAACGGTCCAACGCTTCGGTCACGGTCGGGCCAGCGTACCAATCCATGTGGCGGCAGCGCGTAACTATGTTGTTACCGTGGCGGGCTGAAATCGGCACCACCGCCGACGGCTTGACCCCGATCTCTTCGAGATAGCCCAATATGCCCCCAGCAACCGCATGATAGCGCGCCTCGTAGAAATCGCACATGTCCATCTTGTTAATGACCACCGCGACCTGACGCACACCCAGCAGGTGCAGCAAATAAGCGTGACGGCGCGACTGTTCAAGCGCACCCTCGGTGACATCAATGACCAGCAGCGCACCATCGGCGCTGGCAGCACCAGTGACCATGTTCTTGAGGAATTCTTTATGGCCTGGCGCATCGATAATCACATAAGGCCGGGTCGCCGTCTGGAACCGCACTTGAGTAGTGTCTATGGTGATGCCCTGATCGCGTTCGGCCTGGAGCGCATCCATTACAAACGACCACTCAAATGGCATACCGCGACGCCTACTCATCTCGCGCATCGCCTCGACCTTGCCCTCAGGCAGCGAACCGGTATCGTTGAGCAAGCGCCCAACCAACGTCGACTTGCCATGATCGACATGGCCGACAATGACAATCGGCAGCGAGCGTTGGGAATGATGCTGAGGAGTCATGGCGTTCATTAGCTATGGGTCTTTTAAAGCATGAGTCTTTTAAAACGAAAACGGCCGGCCACCGCAAACACGAAAGCGGCCTCCTACATGTATCCCCCGGCACGCAGGCGCTCAAAGGCGTCCTCCGAAACCTTATCCTGGGCGCGGCCCGCACGCTCCGAAGTCCGGGACCGTTCCAACTCGGCGATAACCTCGTCTACGGTGCTGGCATTGCTTTCAATAGATGCCGTACAGGGAGCGCAACCAAGAGAACGATAACGCCGACCATTTTTAGCAAAATAAAGCGATACCAGCGGAATATTCTCCCGTTTAATATATCTCCATACATCCAACTCGGTCCAGTGCAGGATCGGATGAACCCGCAGTGAGGTTCCCGGCGGAAAGGTGGTCTTGAACTGGTCCCAGAACTCGGGCGGTTGATCGCGAAAGTCCCATTCGGCATTATGTCCGCGCGGGCTGAACACCCGCTCCTTGGCGCGGGTTCCGTCCTCGTCGCGGCGAATTCCGGCAATGACGGCAGTGTAACCCTGCCGGGCGATCACCGCCTTGAGCCCCTCGGTCTTGAGCGCCGTACAACAGGTGATACGGCCGCGCGCTGGCCCCATCCCCTGATCCAACGCCTCCCTATTTTCACCGACCACCATATCCAGCTTCCATTCCCGAGCCATACGGTCACGGAACTCGATCATCTCGGGAATCTTGTGATGGGTGTCGACATGGACGACCGGAAACGGCACATGGCCAAAAAAGGCCTTGCGCGCCAGCCACAGCATGACGTTGCTGTCCTTGCCGATCGACCACAACATCGCCAGCTTGTCGAGCCGGTTGAACGCCTCACGAAAGATGTAGACGCTCTGGTCCTCCAGGGCCGAAAGCTGATCCATCAGAACGTAGTCCTCAATCGATGACAACAAAAAAGGGGCGGTTGACGTTCAAGCGATAGAGGACACGGCGTTGGCGGGACGGTGAATACCACATTCAGCCTTATCCTTGCCGGCCCAGCGGCCTGAACGGATGTCTTCGCCAGGCGCCACCCGCGAGGAACAGGGCATGCAGCCGATCGAGAGAAAACCTTCGGCCACGAGCGGGTGAGGCGGCAAGCCACGCCCATCGAACTCCTGTAAAATGCGCGCGCGCGACCAATCGGCCAGCGGGTTGATCTTAACCCAGCCACGATCGGCCTCAATCACCGGAATTCCGGCCCGTCCCGCGCCATGAAACCGCTTGCGGCCACTGATCCAGGCGTCGAACCCTGCCAATGACCGTTCGAACGGCAAAACCTTGCGAATATAGCAGCAGGCATCAGCATCACGATGAAACAGCAAACCATCATGGTCGGCCGCCTCCGTCTCAGCACTCAACGGCTTGACCGTGCGGACATCGGTAAGACCGAGTCGAGCCGTCAATTGATCCCGGTAACGCCGGGTCTCGCCAAACAACTTACCGGTATCAACGAAAATGACCGGCACCGTCGGATCGACCTCAGCCACAAGCGCCAACATCACAGCTGCCTCGGTGCCAAAGGAGGAAACCACGGCAATACGCCCGGCAAACTCCTCAAGCATCAACGGCGCCAACAGCGCGACCCCATCCAGGCCAGCAACCCGCGCAGCAAGACGCCCGGCCCGAGCAAGGACGGCATCAAAAGCGTAAGAATGAAGACTCGTCCCGTCGGCCATAGCGTTGCAAACTTCCCTGGGCATAAAGTGTAAGCCAGCTCGCGGATTTGATTATAGTGCAGCGCACACAGCAACGGCAATCCGGAATGTGAAAGATTTCATTTAACGCAGATCTACCGTCAATTAGAGCGAGATAGAGCGAGATAGAGCGAGCGAAGGCCGATCAAGCGAATCAAGGCCGCCGCGCCAGCCTCGACACGAAAGGCTTACCATCGGGCTTTCCACCGGGTTTGCCACCGGTCTTGCCGCGTACCCCGCGCCGGTTATCATCCTCCTCCAACACAGCGAGGGAGTCAGGATCAAGCTCAAGCAGGTCGAGTTCCGCCAAGTCACGTTGTCGCCG
>JBAXKX010000093.1:0-10088 GCA_037135115.1 Rhodospirillaceae bacterium | reverse complement strand
AAGGTGGCATCCGGTTGCATGGAAAACCCAACGATTTCAGGCGTTTATAGCTACTCCCTAGCGTTTTGGGACGCCAGGGCCGCAAGTTCGAATCTTGTCTCCCCGACCATAAAAAAAATCCCCCCGGAAATAAACCCTGGATACTGGTGTTATTCAACAGTCACGCTCTTGGCCAGGTTGCGCGGCTGGTCAACATCGGTGCCCTTTAGAACCGCTGTGTGGTAGGCCAGCAATTGTACCGGGATGGCGTATAAAATGGGCGCCACAAAGGGGTCCACGGTAGGAAGCTCGACCGACCAGCGGACTTTATCTTTTAGGCGTGCTATGGCCTTGGCATCGGCGATGAGCAGAACTTTGCCGCTGCGGGCGCTGACTTCCTGGACATTGGACACCACCTTGTCGAGCAGGCTGTCGGATGGTGCCAGCACGATTACCGGCACTGATTCGTCAATCAGCGCTATGGGGCCGTGCTTGAGTTCGCCGGCTGCGTAGCCTTCAGCATGGATGTAGCTGATTTCCTTGAGCTTTAACGCTCCTTCCAGGGCCAGCGGATAGGAGGTGCCGCGTCCCAAATACAGCACGTCGCGGGCCTCGGCGACTTCGTGGGCGAGTTGGCGCAACGTTTCGTCATGGCCAAGTACGTCGGCGGCTCGAGCCGGGACCTCGCGCAGGGCGGCTGCCAGTTCGGCCTCGCGCTCCTGAGTGATGACGCCGCGAGCCCGACCCAACGCCACCGTTAAACAAGCGAGTGTTGTCAGCTGCGTGGTGAAGGCCTTGGTCGAGGCGACGCCAATTTCAGGACCGGCAAGGGTGTAAAGCACCGCATCGGACTCGCGGGCAATTGTGCTCTCGGGCGCGTTGACGATGGAAAGAATATGCTGGCCATGACGTTTGCAATAACGCAGCGCCTCCAGCGTGTCCAGTGTTTCGCCGGATTGGGAGATAAACAATGCGACCCCGCCCGCCGGCAGCGGCGCTTCCCGATAGCGAAACTCCGAGGCGATGTCGATCTCGACCGGCATCCGGGCAATTTGCTCCAGCCAGTACTTGGCTACGCAACCGGCGTAATAGGCGGTGCCACAGGCAACGATGGTGATGCGCGAGGCCGCCGCCAGATCGAACGGCAGCTCGGGTAAAGAGACATGACCGCTCGAAGGTTGAATGAATGCGTTAAGGGTGTCGCCGATCACCAGCGGCTGCTCGTAAATCTCCTTTAGCATGAAGTGGCGGTAGCCTTCCTTGCCGATTAGCGCGCCCGAGACCTGGGACAGCCTGATCTCGCGCGCTACTACCCGGTCGGCCGCATCATGGATGACCACGCCGCAGCGCCGGGCCTCGACCCAGTCGCCATCATCAAGATAGGTAAGGCGGTTGGTCAGGGGCGCCAGGGCAAAAGCGTCCGATGCCACGTAGATCTCGCCATCGCCATAGCCCACCGCCAGCGGCGTACCGCGCCTTGCGCCGATCATCAGTTCCGGTTCGTCGCGGAAGATCAAGGCCAGCGCAAACGCTCCCTCCAGCCGCTTTAGCGACGCCGCGCTCGCCGTCACCGGATCGACGCCGCAGTCAAGATAATCGGTGACGAGATGGACGATGACCTCGGTATCGGTCTCGGTGGCAAAGACATGACCCTTGCCCTCCAACTCGGCCTTCAGTTGCTTGTAGTTTTCGATGATACCGTTGTGGACCACCGCCACCCTTTCGGTGGCGTGAGGGTGGGCGTTGTTCTCGGTAGGACCGCCGTGGGTTGCCCAGCGGGTGTGACCGATGCCTATGCTTCCTGGCAAGGGCTCTTGTTGAAGCTTGCGGTCGAGATTGATCAGTTTGCCTTCTGCGCGGCGACGCACAATGCGGCCGTTGACCAATGTGGCCACCCCCGCGCTGTCATAACCACGATATTCAAGTCGACGCAGTCCCTCAATCAGTCGCGGGGTGGCGTCGCCGTTGCCGATAATGCCGATGATGCCGCACATGATCCTTGCTCTCCCGCCCCGTATTTCTTCCTGATAGCGCGAAACCGTTCAGCCCAGCCGGCCAAATTTTGCTGGCGGCCACGTGCTACCGTCAGCGCGTCGGCTTCGACATCCATAGTTACCACGCTGCCGGCACCAACGATGGCTCCGTCACCGATTCGCACCGGCGCCACCAGCGAGGTATTGGAGCCGATAAAGGCTCCGGCCCCGATTATGGTCTTGTGCTTAGCAAAGCCGTCATAATTGCAAGTGATGGTCCCAGCCCCGATATTGGCCTTGGCACCGATGCTGGCATCGCCGATATAGGTCAGGTGGTTGACCTTGGCCCCGGCAGCGATATCGGTGTTTTTGATCTCGACGAAGTTGCCGATATGGGCGCCAGGTCCGATCGTCGCGCCTGGACGCAGACGCGCGTAGGGGCCAATCGTGGCGGCTTCGGCCACCGTGACCCGCTCCAGGTGGCAGAACGGCTTGATCTCGACTCGGTCGGCAATGGTGACTCCGGGGCCGAATACCACGTGCTGCCAGACCAAGACGTCACGCCCAAGCACAGTATCCATAGAGAAATAGGTGGTGGCAGGGTCGGACAGGGTGGCACCGCCAGCCATGGCGCGCAGACGCAGACGGTGCTGGATGATGGCTTCGGCCTCGGCCAGCTCAGCTCGGCAGTTGATGCCCAAAACCTCGGTTGCATCGTCCACTTCGACCATGGCGCAAGTCCAGTTGCGGGCACGCGCCAAACCTACTGCATCGGTCAGGTAGTATTCACCCTTGGCGTTCTGGCAAGTGATATGATCGAGTAGTTCGAACAGGCGGCGACCGTCGAAGGCCATCAGGCCGGCGTTGCATAGCGTGACCGTGCGCTCTTTGGTTGTGGCATCCAGGTGCTCGACGATCTTTTCGAGGCTGCCGTCGGCGTTGGTAATCAATCTGCCGTAGGCGCCCGGGTTGGCGGGCCTAAAGCCCAGTACCACCACCGCCGGATCGCTGGCGGCGCGCCTTGCCTCGATCATTCGCTGGAGGGTCGCAGGCGTGACCAACGGCGTGTCGCCGTAAAGAACCATCACCTCGCCGGTGAAATCCGTCAGGAAGTCTGATGCCGCGCGCACTGCATCGCCGGTGCCAAGCCGACGGGACTGGATCGCAACCGCCAGCGGGGCAACCACGCGGGCCACATTTTCCATGTCAGGGCCTACTACCACGACGACTCGGTTGGGCTCCAACGTCGCCACAGTGTCGAGCACATGTGTGATCATAGCCCGCCCGGCCAGCCCGTGCAGCACCTTGGGCTGTGCCGACATCATCCGGGTACCCTTACCGGCGGCAAGGACGACGCAGGCAATGGAAGACTCGTTCATTCCTCAACTCCGCTCAATGACCCGCCGCTTCTGTTTACCGCCGCAGCTCCTTAATGCCATAGCCGCCAGTCGCTTCCCAATCACAATAGCCTGAGGTCGATAGGATTTGAACTTGCCCTAGCGTAAATTGGAACCGCCGTCACGATACTGTCATGCAAACGTCATAAATTCTTGGCTTGCCGGTCCGTCAGGCGGCAGAGTACGTGATAATGTTACTGGCTGATAGCGCTGAGCGGGGTGGTTGGAGATGAGCAAAGAGCATATCGTCCGGGCCTTTTCCGAAGAGATGCGGCGTCTTAGCACGCTGATCACCCAGATGGGCGGGCTTGCCGAGGTTCAGGTTGAATCGGCGGTTAAGGCTGTGGCCTTGCGTGATTCCTCGCTTGCCGCCAACGTGATCCGGTCGGATGAGCGGCTCGACGGTTTCGAACGCGATATCGACGCCGAGGTGATTCGAATGCTGGCGCTGCGCCAACCGATGGCGGGCGATCTGCGCGAGATCGTGTCATCGCTGAAGATTGCCGCCGATCTTGAGCGAATCGGCGACTACGCCGCCAACATTGCCAAACGGGCCATGGTGTTGGCCCAACTGCCTCCGGTTCGACCGGTGGGCGCCATTCCGCGCATGGGCAAGTTGGTTCAGGAAATCATGAAGGATGTGCTGGACGCCTATATTGCCCGCGATGTTGGCAAGGCGGTCGCGGCCTGGCGCCGGGATGAGGAGTTGGACGATCTTTATACCAGCCTGTTTCGCGAGGTTCTTACCTACATGATGGAGGACCCGCGCAACATCACGCCATGCACGCACTTGCTGTTCATTGCTAAAAACCTGGAGCGGATTGGCGATCACGCCACCAACATTGCCGAAACCATTCATTACGTGGTGGTTGGTCACTCACTCAATGAGGCTCGGCCCAAGGGCGATACTTCGAGCTTTACGGTGGTCACACCCGGCTGCGCGGTGACGCCGACCGATCCGTGATCATGAGAGTACATGAGCCCCGAGCCCAAACCCCTGATCCTGCCAAACCCTTTATCCTTATTGTCGAGGACGAACCCGCTCTCGTTGAGATGCTGACCTACAATCTTGAGAAGGAGGGTTTTTGCGTTGCCTCCGCCGTTGATGGAGAAGAGGCTTTGATGATGGTCGAGGAAAGGATCCCCGACCTGATCCTGCTTGATTGGATGCTCCCGCAGGTGTCGGGGATGGTGGTGTGCCGTCAGCTTCGCCGGAACGCCAAATTCTGTGCCATCCCGATTATTATGCTGACCGCGCGCGGTGAGGAGTCGGATCGGGTGCGCGGGCTCAATTCCGGTGCTGATGACTATATCGTCAAGCCGTTCTCGCCGGCCGAGCTGGTGGCCCGGATGCGTGCCGTACTGCGTCGCGTCAGCCCGTCACTTGTCGATGCGGTTTTGCGTTATGGCGATGTTACCATGGATATTGCCAACCATCGGGTTGGCCGCAATGGTCGTGACATTCAACTCGGTCCGACCGAATTTCGCCTGCTCCGGCACTTTCTTCAACATCCCGGTCGGGTATTCTCTCGCGAGCAACTTCTTGATCATGTCTGGGGGCATGATGTCCACGTCGAGTTGCGCACCGTCGATGTTCATATTCGTCGATTGCGCAAGGCACTTAACGACGAATCCGATGATGACTTGATTCGTACCGTCCGTTCGGCCGGCTATGCCATTGATGTTAAGGCGGGGTAATGTCGGGGCGACCCCTGATCGGCCGCTACCGGCAGCCATACCGTAAAGCAGCTACCCTTACCGACTTCGCTGTCGATGGTCAGGCGACCATTGTGGCGAATGAGTATGTGCTTGACGATGGCAAGGCCGAGACCGGTGCCGCCCAGGGCGCGGGAGCGGGCCGGGTCGACTCGGTAAAAGCGCTCGGTCAAGCGCGGCAGATGGGTACGGTCGATGCCCCCGCCTTGGTCGGTGACAGCGATGGAAATCGTTTGTGGGGGCTGTGGATGCGGCGTGCGGGCCGGGCGGTTGCGGCTAGTGGTGATGGTTACGTCGGTATTCTCGCGGGTATATTTGATCGCGTTTCCGATTAGGTTGTGCAAAACCTGCACGAGTTGATCGGCGTCGCCTTGGACCATCGGCAGGGTGTCGGGTGTGTGGTCTTGGAGTCGTATGTGCCGTGCTGAAGCCTTTAGCTCGAAGGCGGCCACCGTTTCCCTGATGCAGCGCACGATGTCGACTAGCTTGGTCGGTGGGCTGTGCTCGTCCAACTCGATTCGCGACAGCGATAGCAGGTCGTCGACCAAACGCGTCATGCGTCCGGTCTCATCATGCATGATGCCGAGGAAACGTTCGCGTGCGGCTACGTCGTCCTTGGCCGGTCCGAGCAAGGTTTCGGTGAAGCCGATCAGCGTTGTAAGTGGTGTCCGCAACTCGTGGCTGGCGTTGGCGATGAAATCGACGCGCAGCTGCTCCGCGCGTTTGATAGTTGTGATGTCGTGCAGGTACAAAAGCGCCATGCCCGCCGCAGAAGCGGGCTCCCCGGTTCTGGCCTGACTTATTATTGTGTGGGAAGGCGGGCGAAACGGTTTGATCCGGGCTTGATAGATGCACTCGTGCGGTCCGGGTAGAGAAAATTCGACCATGACCGGTGGCCCGCTCGGTGACCTGCCAATTAGCACGGCTTCAACCGCCGCCACTATATCGGGGTGACGGCAACTCAGTGCGATGTCGGAACCGGCCATCTGTTCGCCGAACAAGTTGCGCGATGCCCTGTTGGCGTAATGTACCCGTCGCCAGCCATTGACCAGAACCAGCGGATCCGGCATGACTTCGAGCAATGCCTGATGGATGTCGAGTTGCGCCGCCAGTTGGTCATGACGGGCGGTAACGGCTCGGTCGAGTCTGGCTACGGCTGCCATCAAGTCATAGGCTATGCATTCTTTATCGTCCGGGGCGGGGGGTATGGCCGTTCCGGGGGCCATAGCCAGTTTGTTGAGGTAGCCGGCGAAGGCGCGGACATCTTCATTGCGAATACGCAGCACCATGGCGGCACCGATCAGCGGCAGCACCGCCATTGCTGCCAGCACCAACCAGGGTGCGGCAATGCCGGTAAAAAGCGCCGTCACCAGTATCACCGGCGTTGCCATCAGCGCGCCGGGTAATAGAAGTCGGCGATCCGGGTCGGTTGGTGCGATCATGATATATTCCAGGATTGGTCATCATTGCCTGTCACGCATTCGCTCGCTATCCTTAAAGAACAGCGGGCCGGGAACTGGCTGAGCATGGGGCGGGTTTGGACGATGGACATGGGATTATGGATCACGATCGGGGCAATCGTGGTTCTGATGGTTGTGGCGGCTTTTTTCTCAGGGGCGGAAACTGCGCTAACCGGGGCTTCCCGGGCTCGTATGCACCAACTTGAGCAGGATGGCAACCGCCGGGCTTGGAGGGTCAATCGCCTGCGCGACAAAAAGGAACAGATGATTGGGGCGCTGCTGCTTGGTAACAACGCCTCCAACATTCTGAGTTCGGCGCTGGCCACCAGTGTGGCAATCCGGATTTTCGGCGATAGCGGCGTGATTTACGCGACTGTGGCGATGACCGTGCTGGTCCTGGTTTTCTCCGAGGTCATGCCCAAAACCTATGCCATCAATTCCGCCGATCGCATGTCGCTGTTGATTGCACCAATGGTCCAGGGCGTCGTGTTTGTGTTGGCTCCGGTGACCAGCGCGGTCGGCTGGCTGGTTTTTCATATGTTGCGTCTGATGGGGGCCAATATCTGGACCAAGGGTATTGTTTCGAGTGAAGATGAATTGCGTGGCGCCATCGAGTTACACGGTGGTTTCGATACTCAGGAGGAGGTCAAGGGGGAGGTCAAGGAGGAGCGGGCTATGTTGCGCTCGATCCTCGATTTGACCAATGTTGAAGTCAGCGAGATTATGACCCACAGGCGCAATCTGGTGACTGTGGATGCGACGCTGCCGCCGAACGAGATTGTTGACGCTGTCCTTAACAGCCCGTTTACCCGGGTTCCGTTGTGGCAGGGCGAGGTAGATAACATCATCGGCGTGCTTCATGCCAAGGCCCTGCTGCGTGAGGTTCATGCCCAAGGCGGCCAACTTGATCGCATGGATATTCTAGCTATCGCCCATAAACCGTGGTTCACTCCCGATACTACCAACCTGTTCGACCAACTACAGGCTTTTCGCAAGCGACGCGAGCATTTCGCTTTGGTAGTTGATGAATACGGTAGTTTGATGGGCATAGTCACCCTTGAGGACGTGCTGGAGGAGATTGTCGGTGATATCGCTGACGAGCACGACGTTCAGGTTGCGGGCGTTTTGGCCGAGCCCGGCGGCTCTTATGTTGTTGATGGCTGGGTTACTATTCGCGATCTTAACCGCGAATTCGAGTGGAGGTTACCCGACGACAAGGCCTCGACAATCGCTGGTTTGGTGCTGATCGAGGCAAGGCGCATCCCCAATATCGGCCAGACATTTGTTTTTTATGACTTTCGCTTCGAGATACTCGGCCGGCAGCGTAACCAGATCACTTCCTTGCGTTTGTTCCCGCCAGGCGTTGCCGCCAAACCTGCGGTTCCAGCTTAATATTCGACGATTACTTGCGTAATAGCCACAATTTTAATGTATGGATCCTAAATGCCTATCTCTCAAGCAAGCACTCGGCAGCTCATCCATACACGCCGGGTGACATGTCATGGTTTTCGCCGCGACGATGGATTGTGGGACATTGAGGGCCACATTGTCGATGTCAAGACCTATACCTTTAATACCAGCTGTCGCGGCGACATTGCGCCAGGTGATTATATCCACGAGATGTTCATGCGCGTGACTGTTACCGACAATTTCAAGGTGGTGGATGTGGAGGCGGAAATCCTGAAATCGCCGTTCGCTGTCTGCGGCACGGTCGCCGGGCGCTTCCGTCAGCTGGTCGGCCTGACCATCGGGGCTGGGTGGAACCGCGCCATTAAGGAACAATTGGGCGGCGTTCGCGGTTGCACTCATTTGGTCGAACTGCTTGGCCCGATCGCCACCACAGCGTTTCAGACTATATATCCCGTCCTTGCCCGAGAGCAGGCGGAACGGACCCGTGACCGCCCTGCTGGAGCTTCGGGTGAAGCCTCGGGCGAGCGCCCAGCCTTGCTTGACGTTTGCCATGTTTTTGACACTAACGGTGCCTATGTGCGCGAGCATTGGCCCAATCACTACACCGGCGCGACGGGCGGCTAATTTTGGTGATGTCTCCTCAGGCAAGGGCTTGTGGGCCGTGTCGTCCGCGTTTGTAGGTGGTTTTATTTTGCGGCGGGGGGGCGGGTTCCCAGTCCCGTGCAATGCCCGGCCAAACGATGGCCTTCCTCCGTTGCTGCCTCCCGGTAATAGCCCAGCATGAATTTTTGCACTGCCGCCGTAAATGTCAGGATGTCGCTCTTATTGCGCTTGTTAATTTCCGTGCAAAGGTCGTTTAGTTCGAGATGTTCGTGCTTCGCAATCTCCAGTAGCGATTTGTGCGATTCGTCGTCAAGGCGGATGCTGGTTCGCTTACCATCAATGACGACGTTATAGGATTTCAGGCCATGGTCACCTTTTTTACCGCCGGGGCTGTGGTTCTTGCTCGGGGATGACTCGGCCACGGGTCCAACGGCTTGGTCAGGCGTTTTCGCCTGCGACTCGGAGCCGTTGGGCAGGTTTTGCGGCATGTTATGATCTTCCTGGCACGGTTAACATTGCCTCTGCGACCAATCGGCGTTTCGTGTCGCCATATTTTGATCCGGAAATGATGCCTGATTGCAAATGATTATCACTTATTCACTGAGTATGTAAGCAATCATGCGAAAATATTACGACTGTCTGCGTGCGGAGTCAAATTGTGACGATATAAGGCCGACATGATGTCCCGAGTCGTCGATAAACTCGAGGCGGGTCGGGGTTATGGACTCGATGAGCTTGGTTCTGATGGCTTTGGCAATGGTCACGGTCGCTTCCTATATATCATGGGCATTTATATCACGGAGATTGTTCGACACCGTCGAGTCGCTGTGGCATCAGGCCCGCTAGTCATCACTTCAGCCAGCTCTTGCCAGACACAGCGGCTGCGGGGATAATTGGGCCATGCCGAAACCGGATGCTCAAGCCCAATCTAATTTTTCAGGGTTGTCGTCACAACCGCGCGGGTGCGAGCGCCCCGGCTGCCCTGGCGACGGTGTTTATCCGGCCCCCAAGTCCCGAGATCGGTTGCGGGAATATTTCTGGTTCTGTCTTGACCATGTCCGGGAGTACAATCGCGCTTGGGACTATTATCTTGGCATGTCGGTGAATGAAATCGAGGCCGCATTGCGTGCCGATACGACCTGGCAGCGGCCAACTTGGCCACTGGGTAGCTGGCGGTTGCATGAGGCGTGTCTGCGTGAGCGGGTCAACGCCGAACCGGGATCTCCCTTTGGCAGAACCGGCGGCGAAGGCCCCAATCAGGATGGGTTCGGGGGCCGGGGTGGGGCCAAGCCGCAGCATGGCCCACTAGACGCAGAGGACGAGGCCATGCGGGTGCTTGATCTTGACCAGGGTGCCAGCTTTGCGCAGATCAAGGCTAGATATCGCGATTTGGCCAAAATCCACCATCCCGACGCCAATGGTGGCGACAAGGCTGCCGAGGAGAAGCTGAAAAGCATCAACCAAGCATACACCACGCTGAAGGCAAACCGTGCTCGCTGATTGCGCCTTTGGCGGGGACTGATTGCGCCTTTGGCGGGGACTGATTGCGC
>JBAXKX010000092.1:0-10121 GCA_037135115.1 Rhodospirillaceae bacterium | reverse complement strand
GAATTGTTTGGATGAGTTTGTTAATTCCAAATTCAGGTTTTATCCTAAAATTCTCTTCAACGTTATGATGTATCAAAAGGTTGGTGATGACATACATATCATCTTTGCCTTCGACCAACAAAACAGAATGGTTAATTTTATTCATCGAAATTCAATGTCCCCGTCGATGGCAATGGCTAATTCCGACGGATTGAAGGTGACGCCTTTAATGTTGCCGTCTTTGCCCTCGAGTCGGATCAGAAGTGCTTCGGTCGCGTTCAACTCGGCGGTAGCAGCCTGGAATCCCTTGATGCAATCAAGACTATGAGTCGCGGCGATTATCTGGACATTTAGCTTGTTGCACTGCTCGATGATTAACTTCCACATCCGCGTCATGACTGAATAGTGAAGACCGTTCTCGATCTCATCAACCAAAAGGATTCCGTCACGGGCAGCAATCAAAGAAACCGCCAGCCCAAACAAATGGTTTGTCCCCTCACCTAGACTGCGCAAGGGAGCCGGCTTGCGGTGATCAGAAAACTTAACCATCGCAATTCGACTTTGGCGACTACGACTATCAGCAACAAAGACTAAACGCTCGATGTTATTAGAGACCAATTTTATCGCGTCGTAAACAATGGCTTCTTCTTCCTTAAGTGCGATACTGTCCCATATGCGAGCAATTTCATCGGCGCTCAATCCATTTGCCGGGACATAGCGGCAACTTAGAATAGGATCGAATAGGCGATTTGTGAAGCGTGGGCCACGACTTAGATATTCAAAAGGGACCCTTTGCTCTCGATTGCCAAATTTGATTCGTAAACCAGGAATACTACCTTCTACGGTTTCAATTGTTTCCTCAGCGATTCTGCAAATTTTCCCCGAACCTTCCTTAAATTCATACTGCTCCACAAAGCGTTGGTAAGAAACTTTCATGGATATAGCGCCATGACCAAGAGATGCAATGGAAAATTCTGTAGAGTTCGTGACAAGTTCAGGTCGGCCATAAAACAAAGATTCAATAGCTATGCAGGCGGTGTTTTCATCTCCTGGTTCACCAGCAACCTCATCTCTATTCAATAGCAAGTCTCTAATACTGATAGGTGAGCCTTGCTGAGCAAATAGTTGAACTGCGTCCAGTAATGATGTCTTGCCGACACTGTTTTTACCGACAATTAGGTTAACCCTAGATAATTTAGGCAGCTCCAGCCGCGCAAAGGGGCGGAAGCCCTTAATCTCCAAGCCATTCAGAGAAAGTTGCTTGGCCATGCAATATTAACCATAATGTTCGGGGCAGATGCCCACTCGTTGAATTTTACTTTTTCAAATTACCTTGCCTCATGCACCATATCAAGTGGCTTGGAGAGTTTACGGATTTTCGCTTCCCCTCGCCTTCCCGATTCGCCATAATCGCTATGCCTCCACCAAATCCGGGGCGATCGTACCAAGGCGGCACCACGGCTTGACGAAGAAACACCCCTCGTCCGGTTCAGCGCTCAGCCCGGCAGAGCCGCGCCCTAACTTGCCAGCGGCAGAGCCGCGCCCTAACTTGCCAGCGGCAGAGCCGCGCCCGATCTTGTCGGCAGAGCCGCGCCCTAACTCATCGGCAAGGCCGCGCTCGAAGCGGCGTAGTATTGCCCTGTTGGTTGCCAAATGGCTCGCTGTTCTGACTATATGGGGCACGGTCGCCCTGGCGGTGGTGTTGGCGTTTTACTGCTATGATTTGCCCGACGTGAGGCAGGTAGGACAGCGCGTGCGACGCCCGGCCATCACCCTGGTGGCTGCGGATGGCGTGCGCTTTTCCCGCACCGGCGAGTTGCAAGGGGAAATCATTGATGCTGCTCGCCTGCCCCGGCACATGGTTAACGCCGTGCTTGCCATTGAGGATCGCCGTTTTTTCCGCCATTTCGGCATTGACCCCATTGGCCTTGTTCGCGCGGTGGTTGTCAACTTCCGGCGCGACCACGCGGTCCAGGGTGGCTCGACCATCACTCAACAACTGGCCAAGAACCTATTCCTGTCATCCGAACGCCGACTGCGCCGCAAGGTTCAAGAGGCGCTGCTGGCTTTGTGGCTTGAGCACCTCTATACAAAAAATCAGATACTTACCGCATACCTCAACCGAGTTTATCTTGGGGCCGGAGCATTCGGCGTCGATGCTGCGTCACAGACCTATTTTGGCAAACCGATCACTCGCATTTCTTTGCATGAAGCGGCAATGCTCGCCGGGATGCTCAAGGCACCGGCACATTATTCCCCGTTAAACAATCCATATGAGTCAGAACAGCGCGCTCAGGTTGTACTGTCCGCCATGGTCGATGCGGGTTTCATCAGCCCCAACGACGCCAAGATTGCCATGCAGGCATTGCCTACCCCTCCCCCACCTACCGCCGATGGCATAGGCCGCTATTTCGCTAATTGGGTCTCGGATCACGTCGGTAGCTATATCGGAGCCGATCATGAGGACTTGCTGGTTTTCACTACCCTTGATTTGCGACTTCAACAGGCGGCTGAACAGAAGCTGGCGAGTTTGATCGCGACCAATGGTCCGCAAAATAATGTCGGCCAAGGCGCACTGTTGGCCCTCTCGCCAGATGGCGCGGTGCGGGCGATGGTCGGCGGCCGAAACTATGTCGAAAGCCCGTTCAACCGCGCGACCCAGGCGCTGCGCCAACCTGGTTCCTCGTTCAAGCCGTTCGTCTATCTGGCGGCCCTTGGTTCGGGCTATACTCCTGACACCGTCGTGGACGACAGGCCGTTGCGAATCGGCAAATGGCAGCCGGCCAATTATGAAAAGGGTTTTCGCGGTGCAGTACCGTTGCGCGATGCGTTGGCCCATTCGATCAATACCTGCGCTGTTCGCATCATGGAATCGGTCGGGATTGATCGGGTAAGGACGCTAGCCCAACGGCTAGGTATTACTTCACCGCTCGGGCGTGACCTCAGTTTGGCCCTTGGCACCAGCGAGGTGACACTGATTGAACTAGTAGCCGCCTATGCCGGTCTTGCCAACGGCGGAAGACCGGTAATTCCCCACGCCATTCGTGAAATTCGCGACACGCAGGGTGCCGTCCTCTATAAACGGCGTGGCTCGGTCGGAACACTGGTTGCCGACCCGGTGGCGGTGTCTGAACTGACCGGCATGATGACCGGCGTTCTTGGTTATGGTACCGGCAAGGCTGCTCGACTCGACCGCCCCGCCGCCGGTAAAACCGGAACGACCAGTGACTACCACGACGCTTGGTTTGTCGGCTTCACCGCCGACTATGTGGCCGGAGTTTGGCTCGGTAATGACAATAATGACGAGATGAAGAAGGTCACCGGCGGCAGTCTGCCGGCTAAGCTGTGGCATGATTTCATGGTTGAGGCGCATCTCGGTCTACCAATGCGCCCCCTGCCCCACGCTTCCGGCGTCGATCCTATGGCTATGGCTGCGCCTCAGCCAATATCGTCAGCTCCGGCCGAGCCAGCCGCCGACGTAGGCATCCAAGGCCTTATCGAACGGTTGTCAGGCGGCAGTGGGGAGGCTTATGATCGTCGGGCCGCAGGGCGCCGTTAATTCATCATGCAAATCTGCGGCGCATCGGAAAAAATGAGGCCAGCCCCATGGGATCGGGATTTGATCAGAAAAGCTTTGAGCGCAGACAATTCGCCGCCGGGGAGTATATTCTCCAACAGGGCGAAATCGGTCATCGCGCCTATCTGGTCGAAATTGGCACCGTAGAAATTTCGCGAGGCATTGGCGAAAGGAAGCGGACCCTAGGACGAGTTGGTCCCGGCGGCATATTCGGCGAATTGGCGCCACTCGACGGGCTGGGCCGGGTTGCGGATGCCAAGGCGCTGACTGATGCCATTTGCCTAGTCATTCCCGCCGACTTGCTGCGCGACAAGGTTGAAAAATGCGATCCGGTAATCCGTGCCCTGCTGCGGATCATGGCCCGCAACCTTCGCAGCCTGACCGATGCACTCACCGAGGATGATTATTAGGTTTTTAAAGTGTTTATGCGCTCAATCGCCCCAAGCAGGCTGCGGCAGCCGCCCTCAATCAGATTGAGTACCTTGATGAAGCCATCATCTCCGCCATAATAGGGATCGGGAACATCAAGGCTGCCGGACTGCCCCGTATATTCTAAGAACAAGTGCAGTCGGTCGGCTAGTGCCGCCGGGGCTTGGCGGCTGATGAAATTGCGGTGGCTGCGGTCCATAGCTAAAAGCAGATCGAAATTGTGAAAGTCGCGCGGCGAGAATTTGCGCGCCCGCAGCTCATCCATATGATATCCTAGCTTACGTGCTGCCGTGCAGGAACGCCTGTCCGGCGGCTCCCCGACGTGATAACCATGGGTGCCGGCTGAGGCTGTGGTGATACGCTCGGCAAGCCCCGCCTGCCACACCATCTGACGGAAGACCGCTTCGGCGGTGGGAGAACGGCATATATTGCCAGTGCAGACAAAGAGAACCTTGAACATCGCTTTTGCTTCTGAGTATTGGAGCCCGCAGGTTCTGAAGTTTGGCGGCTGTCATGGGGCTTGGCAAGCACCAATTTGACTTAGGACTGGTTGAACCTGCGCCCCGGCGCTAATAGTGTGAACTGTGATCCATGACACAATACCCCTTTTCCCCCGGTGATACGTGCAATTACGATCCTCTTGGCGCGCCCGATGCGGAGTTTGAACCGGCCGATCCTTATCCACGCTCCACCAACTACCTTGACGGGTTGAACCTAGTGCAGCGACAAGCGGTCGATGCGCTTGATGGGCCGGTCCTGCTGCTGGCCGGGGCGGGAACCGGCAAGACACGGGTATTGACCTCGCGACTGGCTCACCTGTTAACGACAAGGCGGGCCACTCCGTTTCAAGTCCTGGCCGTGACCTTTACCAATAAAGCGTCGCGTGAGATGCGCGATCGGGTAGCGTCGTTGGTCGGCGGCAACGTTGAGGGTTGGTGGCTCGGTACTTTCCACGCCTTGGCCGCGCGTATGTTGCGCCGCCATGCCGATTTGGTGGGGCTAACCAGTTCATTCACCATTCTTGATAGTGACGATCAGTTGCGTTTGGTCAAGCAAATACTCGAAATTGAAAATATCAACATCAAGAAGTGGCCGCCGCGTCAGGTTCTCAGTATTTTTGAGCGCTGGAAGGATCGCGGCCTGTCCCCGGGCAAGGTCACGGCCAGGGAAGCTGGTGATGCCGTCAACGGTAGCGCCATTGCCCTTTATGCCGCCTACCAGAATCGGCTAAAGATTCTGAATGCTTGCGATTTCGGGGACCTGATGCTTCATACCCTAACTGTTTTTCAATCGCACCAGGATATATTAGCCGAATACCATCGTCGTTTCAGGTATATTTTAGTTGATGAATATCAGGATACTAACGTTGCTCAGTACCTCTGGCTGCGGTTGCTGGCACAGGGTCACAACAATATTTGCTGCGTTGGTGACGAGGATCAGTCAATTTATGGCTGGCGTGGGGCAGAAATTGGCAACATTCTGCGGTTTGAAAATGATTTTCCAGGTGCTACGGTAATCCGCCTTGAGGAGAATTACCGCTCTACCGGGCATATTCTGGGGGCGGCTACGGGCTTAATCGCCAACAACCGCTCTCGGCTGGGCAAAACATTGTGGACTGCTGGCGGAGAAGGCGACAAAGTGCGCGTAAAGTCGCTCTCGGATAGCCGGGAAGAGGCGCATTGGGTTGGAGACGAGATCGCAAGCTTCAATCACAAGGGTACGCGGCTGGGGCAGATCGCTATCCTGGTTCGCACCAGCGCTCAGACTCGCAGTTTTGAGGAGCGAATCCTGGCGCTTGGGCTAGCCTACCGTGTTGTTGGTGGCCTGCGCTTCTACGAACGCCAGGAAATCCGCGATGTGCTCGCTTATTTACGAGTAATCAACCAACCAGCCGATGATCTTGCTTTTGAGCGCATCATCAATCTACCCAAGCGCGGCATTGGTCAAGTAACATTGACCCAACTCAGCCAGTTCGGGCACGCGCATGACATTGCGATGACTACCACAGCGAGAATATTTATCGAAACCGACAAATTTAAGCCCAAGCCTTGCCAGACCATGCGCAACCTGCTTGACAGCTTCGAGCGGTGGCGCGGGTTGGCCAAGGACCTGCACCACACTGAACTGGCGCGTTTGGTGCTTGACGAATCCGGTTACACGAAAATGTGGCAGGACGACGAGTCTCCCGAGGCGCCGGGCCGGCTAGAGAATCTGAAGGAATTGGTCACCGGCATGGCCGACTATGAGAATCTCCAGGATTTTCTGGAGCATGTCGCATTGGTGATGGAGGCTAACGAGGGCAGCGGCGAGGACAAAATCAGCATAATGACTTTGCACGGGGCCAAGGGACTTGAATTCGATGTGGTCTTTTTACCAGGGTGGGAGGAAGGGCTGTTTCCCAGCAAGCGCGCCATAGACGAAAAGGGGCAGGCCGGTCTTGAGGAGGAACGCCGCCTCGCCTATGTCGGCCTAACACGGGCCAGAAGCAGGGCCATCGTTTGCTGTGCCGAGCGGCGGCGGCTGTGGGCTGATTGGCTCAATGCCCTGCCTTCACGGTTTATATTCGAATTGTTACCCGAGCATATCGACTCAAACGTGCAGATACCGCCCCTTAACGATTATGACACGCGCGAAGCAATGGCCCAATGCCGCCCGCCATTCAGAGCGCCTATGGTCGATGGTAGTACCCGCCGAGCTAACATCAAGTCACAATCCTGCCCTTATGCGCCGGGCAGCCGCGTTGTTCACGCGAAATTCGGTTTGGGAACAGTCGTAGAAGTCGATTGTGATAAATTGCAGATTGAATTTGATCAAGCGGGAAGCAAGACGCTGTTGGAGGCCTTTGTCAACCCGGCTGAGTGAAGATCAAGGCAACTGGGTGTACTATTCACCAATTGACTCACAAAAAATAAAAACGCGAGGGGCCGAAGCCCCCCGCGCCTTGTCTTGCATTATTTGCTGCTATTCCTCGTCCTTCTCCTTGGACTGCGCGCGTTTCATGGCCGCACCAAGAATATCGCCGAGACTGGCCCCCGAATCGGAGGAACCATAATCGGCCATTGCCTGCTTTTCTTCTTCCATCTCGCGGGCCTTGACGGAAAGGCCAATGCGGCGACCGCTACGGTCGACTTGGGTAACCTTGGCGTCAAGCTTTTCACCGACGGCGAAGCGTTCGGGCCGTTGCTCGGAGCGGTCGCGTGACAGGTCGGCCTTGCGGATGAAGCCGTTATAGCCCTCGCCGACAGCAACCTCAATGCCACCATCGGTGATCGCGGTCACGGTGCAGGTAACGACCTCGCCCTTCTTCAGACCAGCCGCAGCCGCCTCGAAGGGGTCGGACTGGAGCTGTTTGATGCCCAGGCTGATGCGTTCCTTGTCGCAGTCAACGTCGAGAACCTTGACCTTTACCTGATCGCCCTTTTTGTACTCGGCGATGGCTTCCTCACCCGACTTGTTCCAGTCGAGATCGGACATGTGAACCATGCCGTCGATGTCGCCGGGCAGGCCGACGAACAGGCCGAACTCGGTGATGTTTTTGACTTCGCCAGCCAATTCGATGCCGGGCTGATACTTCTCGAGGAAGCTCTGCCATGGATTATCGAGGCACTGCTTGAGGCCCAGGCTGATCCGGCGCTTGTTGGGATCCACGTCCAGCACCATGACCTCGACCTCTTGTGAGGTCGACACGATCTTGCCAGGATGAACGTTCTTTTTGGTCCATGACATTTCCGAAACGTGGACCAGTCCCTCAATGCCCGGCTCCAGCTCGACGAAGGCGCCGTAGTCGGTGATGTTTGTGACGCGGCCCTTAAAGCGGGACTGCACCGGGTACTTGGTTTCCACACCTTCCCAAGGATCGGCTTCGAGTTGCTTCATGCCGAGGCTGATGCGCTGAGTCTCGGAATTGAAGCGGATAACCTGGACGGTGACAGTCTGGCCGATCTGGAGCGCTTCCGAGGGGTGATTGATGCGGCGCCACGCGATATCGGTAACGTGCAGCAGACCATCGACGCCACCAAGATCGACAAAGGCGCCGTAATCGGTAATATTCTTGACCACGCCCTGAAGAATCTGGCCTTCCTTGAGATTGGCCACCAGTTCGGAGCGGGCTTCGGCTCGGCTTTCTTCAAGCACGGCCCGGCGCGATACCACGATGTTGCCGCGCGAGCGGTCCATCTTGAGAATCTGGAAAGGTTGTGGCGTGCCCAGCAATGGCGAGATATCGCGCACCGGCCGGATGTCAACTTGGCTGCCCGGTAAGAACGCCACCGCGCCGGACAGGTCGACGGTGAAGCCGCCCTTGACACGTCCAAAGATGACGCCAGTAACCCGGGCTTGATCGGTGAAGGCCTTTTCTAGCAGGGTCCAGGCTTCCTCGCGCTTAGCCTTTTCGCGACTCAGCACGGCTTCGCCGTTCTTGTCTTCCATCCGTTCGAGGTAAACCTCGACGGTGTCTCCAGCCTTCAGCGTGGCCGGGCCGGCCGGACCGGCGAATTCCTTGAGTGCGACTCGACCTTCGGACTTTAGCCCGACATCAATCAGGACTTGATCGCCATCGATCGAAATGACCCGGCCTTTGACGACCGTGCCTTCCAGGCTGTCGGTGGTACCGAGTGATTCCTCGAGCAGAGCCGCGAAACTCTCGCCGAAGCTCTTGTCCGCGCCACCCTTTGCTTGTGCTTGTGCCATTTAGTCTCCTTGGTTGAACGGTACGGCCCCCTGCGCGCCCCGCCCCCTGGCGACCAGGGCGGGAGTTGACGCCGAATTGACCGCGCGTCGGACCTCATGCCCGACGGCTTGAAAAAAAACCTGTCCGGAGAAAACACAGACAAAGGCCCCGGCGGACGCCAATTATGCCGGGCCGATCTTTGCACAGACGAAGGCACGCGCCGCCGCAAACGCCTGATCGGCGTCAAGCGCCGAAGTATCAAGCATGAACGCATCAACAGCCGGCGTGAGCGGGGCTACCGCTCTCCGACTGTCTCTTTCGTCTCGGGCCTTCATGTCCTCCTGGACGGTTGACACTATAACCTCGAGTCCCGCCTGCCGCAACTCATTCACGCGCCGCTCCGCCCGGATATCGACGTTAGCAGTGATAAATAATTTGACCGGAGCCTGAGGACATACCACGGTACCAATGTCACGACCGTCGAGCACGGCCCCCCGCCCCAGCGGAGGCCTAGCGGCAAATTCGTGTTGGAAGTCGAGAAGTGTCGCCCGCACCTCCGGCATGGAAGCGACCATGGAAGCCGCCTGGGCTGCGTCGTCGCCGCGCAAGCTTGGGTCGGACAGGATGGGGTCGCCCGGCGTCAGCGCCTTGGCCGCAGCCAGTGCCCGGGCACAGTCAGCAGGGTTGCCCCCGCTGCGCAAAATAGTTAGGCCTACCGCCCGATAAAGCGAGCCGGTGTCAAGATGATCAAACCTGTACAGCTCCGCCAACCGGCGGGCAAGCGTGCCCTTACCGCTGGCAGCTGGGCCGTCAATAGCAATTATATGGGGCATAAGGGGCATGGGACTTGCTCCGCTTCATCTGCGATAAGGTTAGGTGTTTAATACCGGAGAGCGGCGACGGCACTACTTATGCACCAATAGACGTAAGCTCTGGCCAGTTGGCAGCTTATCAATTCCAGGGTTAATGTTATGAATAATAAAGGCTGCCTGTACGCTTGGTGACATTAAGCGTTTGGCTTCCATCTGGGTATTCCAGGCTCCGACTCTGGCCCCCCAGCCGCATAGAATACTGGCCAGGTGGTCGTGGCTTTCAAGAATTAATTTTCGCACGGATAGAAATTCCGCAGGAGTGGCTTGCTCCCAAACCGACACGGCCTTTTGGTCAAAAGTTCTGAGCACTTCTTCAACTGCGCTCATTGAATCCTTTAGATGCGAACGCAATGATTTAATGACTGCATAAAGACAGTAAACTTCAGCATGTAGTTTTTTGTTCTTCTCCAGCTCCATAAGGTAACTCAAAAAAACATGAAATGGCTCGAGAAATATGTCAAAATAATATTTTTTTAAATAGCCAAGCGACAACATGGCTTCGCCATAAGCTGCCAATTCAATTTCAATCCTTTTAATATCAGAACAGCCGAGAAGGTGGCCAACTTTCGTTAAATTAGCCTGCAATCTTTCCAGT
>JBAXKX010000091.1:0-10154 GCA_037135115.1 Rhodospirillaceae bacterium | reverse complement strand
CACCCCGCCTGTCGACCGTCTGGCGGTGCGGACCTTTGTACTGCCCTTCGACCCGATGGTGATCCGCGAAGCGATCATGCGCGAGCACTACCGCGGCGGCCAAAGTTTCTATGTATGTCCGCGCGTCGAGGACCTCGATCAGGTTGCCGCGCGCATCCGCGAGCTGGTGCCTGAGATCAAGATCGTCATAGCTCACGGTCAGATGGCACCGAGCGACCTCGAGGCGGTGATGACCGCCTTCGACGACCGCGCCTTCGACGTGCTGCTGGCCACCAACATCATCGAATCTGGGCTCGACATACCAAATGCCAACACCATAATCATTCACCGCGCCGACATGTTCGGCTTGGCTCAACTATACCAGCTGCGCGGCCGGGTCGGACGCTCCAAGCTGCGCGGGTATGCCTATTTGACATACTCGGCCAAGGGCACGCTGTCGGCTACCGCACAGCAACGGCTGCATGTTATCGAGACCCTGGACACCCTGGGGGCCGGCTTCCAGCTTGCCTCCCACGACATGGACATACGCGGTGCAGGCAATTTGCTCGGTGAGGAGCAGTCAGGCCACATCAGGGAGGTCGGGGTCGAGCTGTACCAGAGCATGCTGGAAGACGCAGTGGCGACCGCACGGGCTGGAGCCGGGGAAGCTGTCGGAGCCGAGCGCTGGACACCACAAATCAACATCGGTATGCCAGTACTCATACCAGAGACATACATTGCCGACCTAGCCATACGCCTCAATATGTACCGGCGCATCGCCGACCTCGCCGACCGCGCTGAAATCGACGCTTTTGCCGCCGAACTGATCGACCGCTTCGGCAAACTCCCCGGCGAAGTCGAGAACCTGCTTGAGGTGGTGGCGATCAAGCAACTCTGCCGCAGCGCCGGTATCGAACGGGTCGACGCCGGCCCCAAAGGCGCGGTCCTGACATTCCACAATAATCGCTTCGCCCATCCCGAGCGGTTGGTGGCCTATATCGGCAAACAATCAGGCACAATTAAACTTCGCCCCGACCACAAACTGGTGTCGCTGCGCGCCTGGGACAGCCCAGAAACCCGGCTAAAAGGCACCATCAAGCTAATGAAAGACATGGTGGCACTGGCAAGGTAATAATCATTGACGGCAATCCCTGCCCAATGCCATAATCAGCAAAAGATAGTTTGGGAATATAGCCCAGGTGATAAGGATGACCCATGCCGACCGAGCGTCCACCCAAGCCTCCCCAGTCTCCGCCCCACAAGCCGCAGGAACCAGTCCAGCAGTCGGCTACGAGCAAGTTGCATTGCATGACCATGGGGAACGTGAACTCCGTCAAGTCGGATGTCTCGCCGCTGCTGCCACCAAAGCCGAAGCCGAGCAGGTAGCTGAAGACCTGTACAAGCTTGATTTCGCGGTGCATGTCAGCCTGCGCTACCATTCGCGGCGCCGCGCTTGGTTCGATGCATTGCATCGTCTGAGCATGGTGCTGTCGGCGGTTGGCGGCAGTGCCGCGCTGGCCAGCGTATTGACGGCCGGACAGTCGACTGCCGTTCCAAACTCGCTAGTTCTAGTGGTCGCAATGTCGGTGACGGCGGCCGGTGCCTTTAGCGTCGCCTTCGGCTTTTCGGAGCGAGCACGGGTCGCCAACGATCTCTACCGCCGCTTCGCCGCGCTGGCTCGGGACATCGCTGCCCACCAAGCCCCCGTTGCGTGCGAGCTGCGCAAGTGGCGTGCCGAACGACTGCTGATTGAGGCCGACGAACCGTCAATCAACTCGGTTATCAACATCCTGTGCCACAATGCCGAGGTGGGCGCACGCGGTAGACAAAATGAAGACGAACATATCTACTGGGTGCATTGGTTCAGGCGCATGTGCGCTAATCTAGTCAGTCTGCGGCCGGTCACTTGGCAGTCGATGGCCGATTATAAGTCACAGCTTGCCAACTACAACTTAGAGCTGGCCAACTACAAGTCACTGCCTAGACCTACATGCCGGTTGCGGAATTTGGTATCGAAAATTTGGTGCGCGGACCGGCCGATCGAGACGCATTAGTGCTAGGATGCATTAAATGGTGCAAGTTCTTTAGTTACCGAAACGAAAGAGTTCAATACGCTCACCCCGGGCGGTACGTGAGACTATGGACCAGCGGCGGAAGCCGACCGTCGCCCTGGCGAGGTTGGCGACCTCGCCGGTTTCAAGGTCGAACAGCACGCAGACATAATCGTCCTTTCTGCGATTGCGATAGGCTTTAAGGAACAGCCGGCCCTCGTCGTCGGCTATCACCGCCGCCTTGACGAAATCGGCATCGGTCTCCCACAAGACATTGTCGATGCTGCGCTCGATCTCAATGCCGTAGCCGTCCAGCGCGATTACATGCTTGTCCGCCGCAATCTGATGCACCGACAACGCCGGAGTCGGTTGCCGTTTCTCGATCAAACTACGGTCGAAGATGCGAACACTGCCGCCGTCCTCAATTTTGAATAAGATGGCGGTATCGGCAACGCCGCCCGGCGCATGGTCGAGAAACAGGGTGGCTGTCGGAATCGTACCAAAGGGAACAAACGTTCCAAACCCGCTGGCATTCATGGCCATGACTTTCACAAATGAAGCCGGTTGAGGCCGGTCCCCGCCATTATCCGCCCTGCCGCCCCGCGCTGTCCATGAGAATTGAGCCACGAAATTGACAGACACCAGTCATACTGATTTGGCGTCGCCCTTGGCCCTCAAGGACAGCAGCGCTTCGTCATCAAGCGCAACATCCGAACCCCACTCCTCGGCCAGATCGCGCCGGGTGTTTTGCAGCGAGGTTATACGGGCCTCGAGCCGCATGAGTTCGATATTCGTCACGATCGGCGGAATAAAGTAAAAGAAGAACCAGCCTAGTGCCGCCGAAGCGTACATCACCAGCCAGGTCAGGGGATCGCCGAGCAATTGCATGGCCTTCTGCACAGTATGCTGGTGCTTCCACATGTCCATCAGGAATGGCAACACACCGCAGACGTTGATCGCGCCAACCGCTATGGGAGCCGTCTTTTCGGGATCGCGATCAACGATATAGGCAACCACCGTCGGGACCAGACCGACCACCATCAATAGTGCGGTCGGCAAGACGAACAGGGACACCGGTGCCGCCAGCATCAGCAAGGTTATCATGCCGCCGCCCTTACGCTGTGGCGGTCGCCGGGTCCGGGTAACGGGGCCGACAGTCATGTTCCGCCGCCGTCTGTCAATTTTGCATTTATGACTTGGATCATACGCTCATCACCTGAACAGGTAAAACACCGAAAGGACTACCGCAATCATTAAACCAACCGCGCTTGAAAAGGTAGCCGCGACGCGACGGCCCGAAGTTTCGGCGATGCCATCGGGGTCAGCGATAACGGCTTTAAGCTTGTCGATTTCACTTGTAGCCTTTTTATGCTCGCGCCGAGCATGGGCAAAGGATTGGGCGTCTTTGCGCACCGATTCGGGATCGTCGATAATCTTCAAAAGATCAAGCAGCTTTCCCTCACCCGACGCCTTTTCGGCCCGCAAGCGCAGCTCTTCGCGCAGGGGCCGACTATAGAAACGGACGAAGGACGGCTCCAACAGCAAACCGATCCACTTGCACAGGGCTGGCAGGGGATGGAGGCCAGCCCGCGCTTGAATGTCACCAAGAATGGTCAATAGCGCCGCCATCCGCCGTACCGGATCGTTATTGCTTGGCAGTTGCGAGAACAGGGCGTCATCGACGCGCCGGTGCCGAGAGGCCAGAAACGCGGCAATATGGCGGTCAAGCGGCTCGCGCGCCCGGTCCCTCCGGCTAGCCGCGCCGTCAAGGGCAATCAGCAAATCGGTCGGCGTGACGGCGTAGAAGTCGGCCACGATCGGACTGAGGCAGTGGAGGTAAGGATTCAACTCGTATAGTACGCGCTCGAGGCCATAGCCGGGGCCGGTTTTCTCAAGCAGGACGCGCTGAGATTCGAACAATTGGGCCATCGGCACCAGTTCGGCACGAAAATCGGTCTGGGCGTTGGCCCAAAACATCGGCAGCTGCCAGGCGATGATCTCCGCCAGCGGCTGGGTTCCATCACGGCGTAGGCAGGCATCGGCCAAAGCCACCGCCAGCCCTTCCGGCATCACCGCCCGGCCCTTGTACCGAATCGGCGACGTCGGGTCCAGCGCAATACCCACCCTGGCCACCACACGATCGGCTAGGGAAGACGCCTTGCCGACGCCACCCACCCCTGCGGATTCCACGGCAGCCGCCACCACGTCCGCCATCGCCTCGTCGGACATGCCGCGCCGCAGCCAGCGATCAATATCGCCATTTTCCAACTGTGCGATAGCAGCGCCAACATTGCGTCCTATCAAGCGCGACAGGCCCCGGCAGTGCCACGCCTCCTGGCCAGCAATCTCCAACGGTCGAGCTGCCCGCTTGGACATCTGGCTTTGCTTGGGACTGAGCCGACGGCCCGACATCCACAAGTCAAGTTGGCCAACATTCCAGCGCTGTTTGGGATCATCAAGCAGCATACCGCGCAGCGGTTCGGTCAGGTTCTGGGGAAGCCTGGTGCTGCCGACCAACGCCGCAAAGCTGCCCCGCTCAATCTTAGCGGCAATCATGGCGTCCTCGTCCATGCCCTGAACCGGGTTGCGCCCAAGCGCCAGAATCAGAAGCGTCACCCCGAATGCGTACAGATCATCCTGGCTGGTGCCGCCGCCTCGTGCGAGGTGGTCGGCCATCGCCCGCTCGAGCGGTTCAAACAGTGCAAGTTGGCCGTAACCGGGCGGCACCGAGGCGCATTCACAAAGCGTCACACCGCCGCCGGCAGCATCCCTAACAAACATGTTAGACGGCCGGATATTACCGTGGGTGACGGCGCGTCCGGCCAATTCCTTAAGCACCGGCCCGATCGAGGCGACAACCATGCGGACAATCTGGTCCTCAGAAAGCGGCTCGATCGGCGTGGAAATACTGGCCATCAACCGCCGTCCCTGAGGCCGCTCAAAGACCATGGCTTGACGCCTTGTCCGCCCTGGATCCCAGTCAACCACACCAAAATCAAGCAGTTTAATCAACCCGGGATGGTCCAAAGTCAAAAGCGTCGATGGTGCCTCAAGCCGAGGCGGCACGCTCCCATTGCAGATAAGCGCATAGCACTCGATCTTCCGGCGAAACGCTCGCGCCGCAAAGGCATGACCGGCAACGCCATCAAAGACCGGCAGTGGCTGGTCCGGAAAGATTTCGAACCGGTCGCCAAGCTTCACCGGCCCACCCGCGCCGTCCTTCCTGGCTGCTCCTAAACTCAAAGAATCACTCGCCATGCCGACTTTGTACCGTTCGACCGTTCACCCAAATTCCCTAAACACGCAATAGCATGACGCGCACACGGCAACCAAAAAAAACCACCGCTGCAGGGTATCCACAATTCCACCAACCACGCCTTGACGGCGGCGCATAAAATTTACTTACCGGTGCGATTCGTACTTGGCAAGTCGCCCATCGTACTCGTATGGTGACTGAAGCCACGTTAGTTAAAATCATCGGCATTTGACATCCGGACCAATTTCTCCACCGGGGGCAACCCGGCTGGAAGTTCGTTTCCAGACACCTTCTTTGCCAGAAACCTTCTTAAACGGAGAAGCTTATGCGCAGACTGTTGATCATCGCCATTGTCGCCCTAATCGGCACCGTGCCCATGACCGGCTACGCCCAGACCCGTGCCACCACCAACACAACTGCGTCCGCGAAGCCTTCCGAAACCGCGTATCCATACGTGGTCGGACTTGGTGCCATTGCCGGTATCGTCGCCACCCAGTACGTTTTGTTCGGCGGGGCCGGTTTCCCATTCTGGACCGGCAATGTCGCGGGTCCGGTACCTGCGGTTATCTCGGTGGGCGTCAGCCGCATGTATGCCATCACCAGCGCAGTAACCGGTGCCTTGATCGCCAACTGGGCCTATGACCACTAAGCCCTGTGGCACCCCCCCCTTTTCCACCCTTCCAACAGCGGTTGTTTCACCGCCGCTATTCATGTGCTCCAGTAAGAGCCTCCGAGGAGGAATCATGCGCAGAGTCCTGTTCATTGCCCTGGTCGCTCTGATCGGCGTGCTGCCGGTCACGCTTCCGGTCAACGCCTACGCCCAGACCAAGGGCCAGAGCCAGATTGAAAAGTCCGACCATCGCCTGCTGGCAGTTGGCGCAGGTGCCATCGTCGGCGTCGTCATCTTCAATATGCTGACCACTCCATACGGATCAGTTCCCTTTGTGGCCGAGGCCCTCGCTCCGACTCCGACCAACATCGCGCGCGGCAGCCGTGTTTTGGCGACCCTCACCGGCGGCGCCGGTGCCCTGGCCGCCCACTACATTTACTCCGCCTTCAACAAATAACAGCCGTTGACGGATTGGTGCCAGAGTACGGTTTAGGTCGTTACAGTTGGTTTATTTCGGGCCTTATGGTCCGACATTTTCTTCAAGGAGAGTCCTCATGCGCAGACTGGTCATCATTGCCTTTGTCGCGTTGATCGGCTTGATGCCGTTCACCGCGTCCGCCCAGACCAACACCGCTCACCCGTCAGAGGTCAAGACAGATTACCTTTATCCGCTAGTCCTCGCGACCGGTGCCCTGGTGGGCGTCGTCGGCGTCAACTACTGGAACTTCCCCTATTTCACACTACCGCTGACGCTCGCCGTGCCGTACTCCGCTGTGATTTCATCACCGGCAGCTGCGGCAGCCAGCCGCATCTACGTCATTACCTCCGGTGTTGCCGGCGCCCTGATCGCCAACTGGCTGTACGGTAAATAAGCCAAAGCCCGGATTGCCAGCTTTTAAGTTAAAAGCCGCCGGGAAACTGGCGGTTTTCTTTTTGCCCGAATCCGACCCGACCGAATCCGACCCGACCGAATCCGACCCGACCGAATCCGACCCGACCGAATCCGCCCATAACGAGAACGTCGACGGCAATGGAATTCTTTCAAGAGTGAAACGCTATAGCTTGCGGCTGGCGTAGTAACTTGATACGAAAGTCTGGCATTCCAAAACCGCATGACCGCCGAGAGCCGCACACCTATGACCGGTTCACGCGACATTTGGGACTGGCTGAAGGATAGCGTGGAGGCGCTGACCTTTGGCAATCCCATCTACAATATGATGCTGGGCGGGCGCACCGTATCCGCCCTCGGCTCGGTGCCGATGGATCCGTGGCCGGGTGATGCCGCAAACGGCAGCGCCTTGCTTGACGGCGAGTTTAATTTTGCCAACCAGACCCTGATGCTCGACGCCTCGCCGATGACCGAGGCGTTTTGGCAACCCGAAGAGGCAACCGACGCTTGGTATGCCGGTTTGCACAGTTTTCACTGGCTGCGCGACCTGCGGGCGCTAGGCAGCGACGAGGCGCGGCGCCAAGCGCGCACGTTGGTCTTCGGCTGGCTTTATTGTCATGCGCTGTGGAGCGGTGATTCGTGGGCACCGGCGTTGGCCGGAGTACGCATTGCCAACTGGATCGGCCTACACGACTTCTTCTTCGCCAGCGCCGATGAGGGCTTCCGCGCCTGTATTTTCGACAGCCTGGCCCGCCAGACCCGCCATTTGCGCCGAATGGTACCGGGCAAGCTGCATGGCTCCTGCCTAATCTCCGCGATAAAGGGGATGAGCTATGGTTCGCTCTGCTTGCCTGATGGTGATAGTTACCGAGACGAGGCCAAGCGCCTGCTTGATCTGGTGCTGCTTGAACAGATTTTGGGCGACGGCGGACATTTCGAACGCACGCCCTCGACTCAGCTGGCGGTACTGCGCGACCTAATTGACATCCGCTCGGCCTTCCGCGCCGCCCATACCGAGTTTCCCGCCCACCTGTCCCAAACCATCAATCACATGACGCCTGCGCTGCGGTTTTTTCGTCACGGCGACGGTGGCCTAGCCTTGTTTAACGGCGGGCGCGAGGAGAACCCCGCGCTAGTGGAAGCAGTGCTGACCAACGCCGAGTCCAAAGGCCGACCGCTGCGTAGCGCCCCGGATATGCGGTTTGAGCGGCTCCATGGCGGACGAGCGCTGGTAATTTTGGATGCCGGGGCCCCGCCGCCACCGGGAATCGACCGCCGCGCCCATGCTGGCACCCTTAGTTTCGAATTCAGCGTTGGTCGGGAGCGGCTGGCGGTCAATTGCGGTTCCCACCCCGAACTCGGCAATCCCTGGCATCACGCGCTGGCCGGCACCGCCGCCCACACCACCTTAACCGTCGCCGAAACTAATTCTTCGGAGGTTTCACCCAAGGGTGGACTCGGCCGTCGGCCCACCGAGGTCACCTGCGAACGCCGAGAAAGCGCCGATGAGATTACCGTGATCGCTAGCCACAACGGCTACTCGCCTAATTTCAACTTACTTCACCGCCGCACCCTGCACCTAGACCAGCACGGCGACGCGCTCCATGGCGAGGACGTGTTAGAAGCCACACCTGAAGCCACACCGGAAGCTGCACCAGAGGCCGTACCTAATCCAAAGAGTGGCTCCACGCCGGAAGCCCGACCCTTCGCCGTCCGTTTCCATCTCCATCCGGGCGTGCAGGTCCAAATCGTCGAAGCAGTGGACGGCCCGGCAGTAATTTTGAAACCACATACCGGCACCGCTTGGCGCTTCACCGCTGAGGGCGGAACCCTTGGCATCGAGGACAGCATCTATTGCGGCACCAGCGGCCAGCCCCGCCACACCCTGCAAATCGTGGTCAGTGGCGAAACTGGCCCAACCGCCTCCACCATATCTTGGGCATTCAACCGTGAGCAGCCAACGAGCTAATGGGGATTCGAACTCCCATGGCGCATAAACCTACCCACCACAACCGATGCGAGAGACCGCCAACAATGATCATTAATCCCGTCCGCCCCACCCGTGCCCTGATCAGCGTCTCCGACAAGACCGGCCTGGTGGCCCTGGGTCAGGCGCTGACGGCGCTCGGCATTGAAATTCTGTCCACCGGCGGCTCGGCCCAACGACTACGCGAGAACCACGTGCCGGTGACCGAAGTTGCCGACTACACCGGCCACCCCGAAATTCTTGATGGTCGGGTGAAGACCCTGCACCCGCGTCTACATGGCGGCATTCTTGGAAGGCGCGACCTCACCTCCCACCTAGAGGCGATGAAAAACCACAATATTCCGCCCATTGATCTGGTGGTGGTCAACCTCTACCCATTCGAGGCAACAGTTGCCAGCGGCGGCGATTTCGAGGAATGTGTCGAGAATATCGACATTGGCGGCCCGGCTTTAATCCGCGCTGCGGCCAAGAACCACGAATCAGTTGCGGTGATTACCGATCCGACCGACTACGAGACCCTGATTGGCGAACTCGCGGCGAATGACGGCTGCACCACCCTAGCGCTGCGACGCAGACTTGCAGCTTTGGCCTATTCCCGTACCGCCAGCTATGATGGAGCCGTCTCACGCTGGTTCGCGGCACAGGCTGGAGAAACATTCCCGCCGCTGTTGAGTTTCGGTGGCCGTTTGGCCCAATCACTGCGCTATGGCGAAAACCCGCACCAGCAGGCGGCGCTTTATCTCGGCGGACCGGCCCGGCCCGGAGTAGGCACGGCCGTCCAGGTCCAGGGCAAGGAGCTTTCCTACAACAACCTCAACGACACCGACGCCGCCTATGAGCTAGTGTCAGAATTCGAACGCCCGGCAGTGGCGATCATCAAGCACGCCAATCCCTGCGGAGTTGCCGAAGCCGACAGCTTGTTCGACGCCTACCGAGCGGCGCTACGCTGCGACTCGGTGAGCGCCTTTGGCGGCATAATCGCTCTCAACCGCCCACTCGACGCCGCCACCGCAACCGAAATCGCCAAGCTGTTCGTTGAGGTGATCATTGCCCCCGACGCCGATGGACCAGCCCGCGCAATCATCGCCACCAGAAAAAACCTGCGCCTACTGCTGACCCGCGAGTTGCCCAACCCCGACGAGCCCGGATTGACGCTGCGCTCAATCGCTGGAGGTTTTTTGGTACAGACCCGCGACAACGTCCGCGTCGGTCGCAAGGACCTCACGGTGGTAAGCAAGCGCCAGCCAAGCGAACAGGAACTTGCCGATTTGCTTATCGCCTTTCGGGTAGCCAAGCACACCAAGTCAAACGCCATCGTCTACGTCAAGAACGGTGCCACCGTCGGCGTCGGTGCCGGCCAGATGAGCCGCGTCGATTCGGCT
>JBAXKX010000090.1:0-10265 GCA_037135115.1 Rhodospirillaceae bacterium | reverse complement strand
CGCGACAAAGCTTACTCGTCTCACCACTAAGCTGGATCGGGAAACCATAACCGGACGGCTAGTTTGGTCAACCAAGCCAATCGCCGGTTTGGATGAGGCGCGAGCAGGCGCACTTTTTAACATCCACGAAGCGACGTATAACGGCGTGCGAATTAGGGCGTTCAGAGGAAATACTATTATTCTCGATATAACTGGCGTACCGACAGGTTCTCAAAAAAGAAATGTCCTTCAATTTATTAATGATGCTGGTGCCGTCGAATGGGAGGCATCAGACATCACCGGCCTGGACGAATTGCTTGAAACCATCGAGTTCAAGACGCACAAGATAGCCGATAAAATCGACGCTATTTTGGCGGCATAAGGGAGACGATCCGTGAACATGGTCGACCTGATAGTAATCCTGGTGATCCTGTTGTCAGCGGTGCTGGCGCTGATGCGGGGGTTCGTCAGCGAGGTGTTGTCGGTTGGTGGTTGGGTCGGGGCGGTGATCGCCACTATCTACGCCCTGCCCCAGCTCCAGCCCTATATGCGCGCCCACGTCTCGCCGGAAATGCTGGCCGACGGCATGGTCATCGCCGGAGTCTTTATCCTGACGCTGGCGGTACTCTCGGTGATCGCACACGAGGTTTCGAAAAGCGTGCGCGACTCGGCACTGGGCGCACTCGACCGTTCGCTTGGCCTGATGTTCGGTGTTGCGCGAGGCGCATTGCTGGTATGCCTAGCCTGGATGACCGCTGTTTGGCTGATGCCGGACCGGGAAAAGGACCAGCCGGCATGGCTGCGCGAGGCCAAGACCCGGCCGCTGGCCGAAACCGGTGCCGCTTGGTTACGCTCAATTGTGCCTTCCCACGTCCGCGACGACGCAGTGTCTAAGGCCGACGCCGCGCTGGCCAAAGCCCGCCAGACCTATCAGGATGCAGATGCACTGCGCCGGATGACCACCGCCAAGCCCGATGCCGCCGCCTCAAACGCAAAGCCCGATGCCGCAAAGCCAGATGCCGCAAAGCCAGATGCCGCAAAACCCGATCCCACCTCCCCGGCCGGTCCAAATGGCAAACAAACGAGTGGAGGCGTCACCGGCGATCCGCCCGACAATACCCGCTACAATAAGAAAGACCGTGGAGAACTCGAGCGGCTATTCAAAAATGCCAACTGACATCCGCCACTTCATGTCAATGTAAAGTCCGGTTGACCGCCCTGCCAATCGCACAACTGCCGAGGTCTCGACCATGGACACCACCGACCCCTTCGACGATGACAAAATGTGCGAGGAGTGTGGCGTATTCGGTATACTCGGCCTGCCCGGCATTGGCGAGGCGGCCAAGGTCACTGCGCTCGGTCTTCATGCCCTTCAACACCGGGGCCAGGAGGCAGCGGGAATCGTGACCTCCGATGGCGATTCATTCCACAGCCACCGCGGACTGGGCCACGTCGCCAAGATATTTAACGACCGCGAGGAAATGCGGCGACTGCGGGGCGGGTCGGCCATAGGCCACGTTCGCTACGCCACCAGCGGCGTTACGGTGATGCGTAACGTTCAGCCCTTGTTCGTTGAATTGGAATGCGGCGGCTTCTCGCTCGCCCATAACGGCAACCTGACCAACGCCCTACAGTTGCGCCGACAGTTGGTGCAGCGCGGATGCCTTTTTCAGTCGACCACCGACACCGAAGTAATCGTCCACTTAATGGCCACCGCCCGCGGTGGATCGGTGCTTGACCGCATGGTCGAGGCGCTTCGCCAGGTCGAGGGAGCCTATTCGCTGGTCGCCCTTACCCAGGACGCCATCATTGGCGTTCGCGACCCGCTGGGAGTACGACCGCTGGTGCTGGGGCGAATCAACGGCGGCCCCTATGTTCTGGCTAGCGAAACTTGCGCGCTCGACATCATCGGCGCCGACTTAGTACGCGACATTCAGCCCGGGGAAATGCTGGTAATCGACAAGTCGGGCGTCCACAGCCTGCGACCATTCCAGCCCAGGCCGCACCGCTTTTGCATCTTCGAGTACATTTACTTCGCCCGCCCCGATAGCGTGGTCGAGGGCCGTTCAGTTTACACCATTCGCCAACAGATCGGTCGTGAACTGGCCCGCGAGGCTGGTGTCGAAGCTGACTTGGTGGTCCCTGTGCCGGACAGCGGCGTCCCGGCAGCCATCGGCTACGCCAGCGAGAGCGGTATACCCTTTGAACTCGGGATCATCCGCAACCACTATGTCGGGCGTACCTTCATTGAGCCCAGCGAATCAATTCGTCACCTCGGGGTCAAGCGCAAGCACAACGCCAACCGCAGCATCATTCAAGGTCGGCGAGTCGTGTTGATCGACGACTCAATCGTGCGCGGCACCACCTCCAAAAAGATCGTCGAAATGGTTCGCGCCGCCGGAGCCACCGAGATACATATGCGGATATCCAGCCCGCCGACCAATAACTCTTGTTTTTACGGCATCGACACGCCAGAGGAAGCCAAGCTACTCGCCCACACCAAGACGGTAGCCGAGATGGCAACCCATATCGGGGCAGACAGCTTGGCCTTCATTTCGATCGACGGTCTCTACCGCGCGCACGGCAGCCCCGATGGCCGCCACAACCAGAATCCGCAGTTCTGTGACGCCTGCTTTACGGGCGACTATCCAATCAACCTGACCGACCGCGACGCCCAAACCACCAACGGCGAAATGCCGCTTTGGGCCGCCCGCGCCTGAATACCACATCTACGTACTACACCTAGGTACCACACCTACGTACCACACTGGCACCAGGAACAAGGCCATATGACGCCCCCTCCCCGCCTTACCGGCCGAGTCGCTTTGATCACCGGTGCCTCACGCGGCATTGGTGCCGCCGTGGCCAGACGCTTTGCTGCGGAAGGCGCTCAAGTCGTGCTCTCCGCCCGCACCGTTGGCGGCCTGGAAGAGGTTGACGACGCTATCCGCGCCGCAGGGGGCCTTCCAGCCACCATTGTGCCGTTGGACTTGACCAATCTTGACGAGATCGACCGGCTGGGGCCGGCCATTTACCAGCGTCATGGCCGACTCGACATCCTGGTCGGCAACGCTGGCACTCTTGGCGCGCTTTCTCCGATTGCCTATTCGGACCCAAAAACGTTTCAGCAACTCATCACCATCAACGTTATGGCTAATTACCGGCTGATCCGTGCCGTTGATCCACTGCTGCGACAGTCGGACGCCGGAAGGGCCATCTTCGTCACCGACAGCGTCACGGTAGAAACCCGCCCGTTTTGGGGGCTTTACGCCGCCAGCAAGATTGCACTGGAAGCGATAGTCCGGGCCTATGCCGCCGAAGTTACCCGCCCGCAGTTGCGCGTCAACCTGATCGATCCCGGCCCCGTTGCCACCATGTTCCGGCGCAAGGCTTGCCCGGGTGAGGATATAAGCACCCTGCCCCCACCCGAAACCGTCACCGACGCTTTCGTCGACCTTGCCGATCCTCTTCGCACTGTACACGGCATAACCGTGCGTGTTCGAAGCTGATATCTCTGGTTGATAGATCTTTCGCTTATCTCCACGATTGATTTCCAACGCTGCTCATGAGTTAATTGGCTGTTTTTTATCCCGCGCTTAAGCTGTGAATGGTGCCGGACGGTCAAACCATGCGAGGTGATGGATGCCCTTACAATCGAAGTTGGACGAGCTGCTGCTTATGGGCGGGGTCGCGCCGCCCCCAAGCTCAAAGATCGAGATCAAGGGCCAGGACCCAGTAGTCGACAGCCCCTACCGCCTAGGCGAAGCCGGAGCGGTGTCGTTGGCAGCCCAAGGTGCCGCCATCGCCGCGTTGTGGCACCTACGCTCCGGGCACAGTCAGAACGTCGCCGTTGATGTCACCGAGGCGGCACTTTCATTAAAAAGTGTGCTTTATTTAAGAAATCGCAATTATGAGGTACACTTCCCCGAACCAGTCTATCCGACCATCGCATTTTATACGACTCGAGACAATAGGACGATCATGATGCACGGCGGGTACCCCGCCTTGCGCGACAAGCTACTGAAACTCCTGAAATGCGCCAACGATACCGACCAAATCAAATCGGCGGTCGCTTGTTGGGACGCGGGCGCCCTAGAGGACGCCATCGCCGAACAGGGTGGCTGCGGCACCATTGCCCGCAGCCAAACTGAATGGCTTGACCACCCCCAGGGAAAGGCGCTGACAGCAACCCCGCTGCTTGACATCACGCGCAGCGGCAACAGCCCGCTCGAAATCCCGGCCCGTGGGCTGCGGCCATTGAGCGGCCTGCGGGTACTTGACATGACTCACGTGCTGGCCGGCCCCACCGCCGCGCGTGTACTGGCGGAACAGGGTGCCGACGTGCTGCGCATCAGCTCACCCAGGCGCCCGGCGCTTCAGGGCTTCATCATGGATACCGGCCACGGCAAGCTATCGACCATGCTCGACCTTGCTCAGGAAGGGGACGCCGACCGCTTTCGAGCGCTGCTGTCTGAAGCCGACGTATTGCTTTATAGCTACCGTCCTGGTGGGCTTGACCGGCTTGGCTTTTCTGACGAAACCATCCGCAAAATACGGCCTGGACTGATCTTTGCTTCACTCTCCTGCTATGGCGAGGTTGGGCCATGGCGGGACCGCGCAGGCTGGGAGCAGCTGGCCCAAACCGCTACCGGCATGGCAGTCACCCAAGGGTCAACTGAACAGCCTAAACTAGCCTCGGTTTTCCCCAACGACTACATTACCGGCTACCTCGCAGCCTTCGGTATACTGGCAGCATTGCTGCGCCGCTCTCACGAAGGTGGTAGTTATCGAGTTCGGGCATCACTGTGCCGAACGGCGATGTGGTTACAGTCATTCGCCCCGACGCCGACCGGCCAAAGGCCGGGGGAGGACGCGCTGGCCAGGGTTGCCAAGCGTTTGGAATTGAGCCGCAATACTGCCTGGGGGCCGCTCACCTACTTGGGGCCGATCACTAGGTTTTCCGAAACTCCGCCCCACTGGGAACGGCCAACCACGCCGCTGGCCCACGATCCAGTATTGTGGCCGGCAGGGCCTCGCTTCTCAAGCGCATCGCCAGAAACCGCCGACGAGGCGGCGCTTTACGCTCACGAAATCGTCCAAATCTAACCTGAAACAGCTCAAAGGCCGGGGCAAAACCCAGGACTGCGCCCTGGTGATCGGCGAACTTCACTGTGGCAGCCATTAGCGTTGCTCAATTGCAACAATGCTCATGGTTTGAACGAAGGTAGGCGTTTCGACTTGCCGGGGGCAGCTGGTTGGGGTTCATATGGGTACAATGAATTCGCGTTTGTCAGTCCGGATCAACTTGGCTGCCCCCTATGGAAGGAATAAAGTCGTGAAGAATTACCTGCTCACGGGCTGCGCCGTCGTTGCCCTCGCCGGAATAAGCAGCAACGCCATAGCTCAAACGGCCCCCGGCAGGTTCGACATCAAGCTCGGCGGTGACGCCTATTTCTCCGTGTCCCTCGCCAGCCAGGGCGGCAACCCTGAATCAACAAAAATGACCGACTTCACCAACCGCTTCCGCCTCCAGATAACCCCCACCGCCAAGGCCGACAACGGCATCGAGTATGGCGCCAACCTGCGCGTGCGTGCCTATTTAGCATCTGGACTAATCGACTCCGACCAAGCCTACATTTTTGTTGGCGGCAATTTCGGCCGGATTGAGGCGGGTATGGCTCAAGGGCCGAACACTCAGTACGCTGTGACAGCCCCTAACGGTTTCGGCTCCGGCGGCGTCGAGGGTGACTGGTCTGAAGGAATGGGACTGATTAACAATCAAAACACCTTCCTTGAGACGTCTTTCGGCAATGGGTTCACCACGATCACCAACACCGCCAATGCAACCAAGCTCAATTACTTCACGCCGCGTTTCATGGCACAATCGGCCGACAACACCGGCTTAATGGGCATGTTGTCTTATGCTCCGACTGGTCGCAGCATCGGCACCGACGCAAGTCGGCAGCGGGTCAATAGCCTGGATACCAGTGCGGGCACGGGGCTACGCTACGCTGGCTCCAACTGTCCAGGCAACTTCGCGCCGACTGCCGCAGTCGGCGGCACTTCGCCACTGCTGCAGGCTTGCGCATATGACAACATTACTGAAGCCGGCCTGCGCTATGACGGGACCTTTCAACGCATCAGCTTAAGCGGCAGCCTCGGCTATGTCCATGGTGACGCCGAAGGCACGCGACTAGCAGGTGACAGAGACATAGTAACCTACCACAACCTGGAGGCTTTTCAGGTCGGAGCTCAGCTCGGTTATGCAGGATACCTGATCGGTGCCAGCTATGTTGATGCCGGGAGGTCAGGCTACGCTAGGCCCCAAACTCTTAATGGCGCACAGATATTCCTCAACGACCAAACCGTATGGACCGCCGGAATATCATACGAAACAGGCCCGGTCGTCGTCGGTGTCAACTACGCCCACGGAACAGACGCAGGCGATATCTACGTCCCCGGCAAACGGAAAGCCGACCTCATCTCGGTGGGCGCGATCTACACCATTGCGCCCGGCATGACCACAACTATTGAATATACCGTAAGCTCGACCAGGAATGAAGTAGGCTACGGTATGGATACCTGGGGCGACACCACGGTTAACAGCGGCAATGCCAACCTCTTCATGTGGAAGAGCGCAATAACCTTCTAAGCTTAGCAAGTTGAGCTTGACAGCACAGGGGGGGGCCGCGATGGCTCCCCCCTTTTTATGTAGGTCCAATTTGTTACGCAGCGGCTATAGGCGCCACTGGTTTATCTTATTCAATGTCTCCGTTTTTGACAGTGTGTATACATCCATGCTCTCGAAGAAATAGTCAAAGTAGCCGCGGTTGATCTCGATTTCCACTTCGACCAGCTCGACGGGATGACACTTTGTATTGTCGAGTACTTTCTTGTCAATGAAGTAGTTCAACATGCGGATGCTGGAAAGCTCCCCGCCATATGAACCGTTGAACATGATTTCAATCTTGAAATCTTCCATTTCGAAGTAATTCGTGGGCAGATCGCCCTGCCACGAATAGCTCTGCGGTCGCACGACGAATATTGCATCAGCACCACATAGTTCGCGCACGATCAACTGACGACGGTAGGCACCATCGAACAGATATTCGCCTTCGGGACCGAATTTCTTGACAAAACCATACTGAAGGAGCCACAACGCGGCCTCAACATACTCCGGAGTAATGTCCTTCAAGCGCCGTCTATTAAAGGTGACATCGCTCCCGCCGTCGAGGATGGCTTTTTCTGCTTCAGAATCACCGAGTCGCTGGTAGCGTGCCGCCATATAGGCCCTCGCCGGGCCATTGACATGGACGTTCTCAACGCCAGTGGAAGGATTGCAGCTGTTGAAGAAAATTGCGATTGGGGAATCGTTGAAGGTCTTTGCTATATCAGCAAAGAATTTGGGGTCGCGGGTCGGGATCGTGGTCTGGGCCGGGAACAAGCGATCGAAGACCTCCTCACGGGTCACCGGGGGCTTTTTGAACATATTTTCGATCATCTGCTGGGAGAAGGCCGGTTTGAACACACCTGGCAGCCCCCTAATCGCCAACGGCAGGCCGGAAAGGAGGGAAAACGGCTCCGGCAGCTTAGGCATCAGCGCAATCTGCTCGGCAAGCTTCTCCTCGAGATTCTCGTTGTTAAGGTAAGCGGCAACCCAGTGAATCTGCCCGCTGGTGCAGGAAATCATTGATGGCTCGAGCTTGGCTTCACGAGCAGCCGCCAGAAAACCGACTCCATGGGAGTTAGAACCGCCCAATCCACCCAGGGCAAAAGCCACCTTCTTACTCGCCGCATCGCTACTCATACCCGCCTCCACATCAATGTTTCTACTTAAAGTAGCACAGTCCAGATAACACCCCGCCAGAAGCACTATCAACGACTGGCGATTAATGTCAGCCAGCTAACGCTATCGTAGTTCCGGCACCCTTTCAATGATCAGTCGGAAGAAAATTGCGCGCAGACATGCAAATGTGTGCGACGCGAATTTTATCCCGCGTACTCCCTAAAGGGAGGCAGGTCGATCTAATTCCATATCTGCAAGGTGGGCTAATTTCTGGAATACCGTCCCGAGCGGTATTGCTCAACCCGCCGTACGGAACATTCGCCGCAAAATGTTGCGGGCATCAATCAGCTGGCCCATTCGTTCTGAACTGCCCAGAACGCCCTGATCGGGATGATAGATCAAGGCCAATACCCGGAACCGCGCGTTGATCGTCTCGAGATCAAGACCAATTGCGCTGGCAAATCCCATGATATGAGCGGCTTCCCGTTGGTTTTTAATACCGGACGGCAGTGGTTGAAACGACAAGCGCTCAAGCGCCGCACGGCACTCAGCCAGTTGCCGTTCCAACAACTCATTGGCCTGCTCGAGCCGCTCAGTCTCAATGCGCTGGACCTGCCGAAGCAGAATGGGGTTAGATATGGTAAGTGCCACAGCCAGGGCGTGACGCAAGGTCGAAACCTTCCAACCGCGGCGGAAGCGCACCACCAACACCGGCGAGCATCGGCTGGTGCGGCGCCCACCAAACCGCACCGGTTCCTCGACGGACAGCATATCATCGGCGGCAGGCTCGCCTGGATCAGCTACCTGATGATGAGTATCAGGATGAACAATGTTAAGCGCTGCGTTGATCAAAAAGGCAATATCCACCCCAGACCGCTCCACGAGTTCAAGCACAGCGGCACGAAAGCCACTTGGGCACGGTATGGTATAGGAAACGACCTCGTCCCAGCTCTCCGCCGCCTCGGAAAACATTTTGAACGGAGTTTCGCCCACATGAACGCGCATTGATCACCATTCCCAGCTCGAATAGAACGATACGTCCGAACAGCTTGACTCCTGTTCGCCAACCCGCTTAAACTACCCCCCCTCCGAGTCGCAGCTCAAGGGTGCCAACTGTCGCATACCACATTTGGCGCATAATCGTCTCGGACTGTTGAGTTAATGCAACACATCATGCGCGGTACTGAAAGCGTTGAACAAGCACGATTTTAACCTCATTGACCGCGCAAGACGCGCCCACCAAAGGCACGGTCATTAATGCTATCCAGGAACATGGCCCCATGTCACCGAATCAGAAATCACCTTTCCATCCTGTCCCGGTAATGCTATCGTCTGCGCGGGAACCAGAGGTTTTGTAAAAAAAGAGCACTCAGTGCCAAACAACAGAACTCCCTCCCCATCTCGATATTTCCTTTTTCAAATAAAGGTGGGTCATGGCGATATCGGATAAGGAAAGGAAAGCTAATGAAATCGAACTGGTCCGCAAGATGGCCATAAAACTGCGGGACGATATAGCTGACCTTGAAAGATATCGCAACCAAGGTTGCCCAAAGAATTTTCTGAAATTCTGTGATATACGGAATTTTCATAATGCTATTCAGGGTCTTGTTTTTGTAATGCAAGAGAAATACCCTGGCGTTGCCAATGGCCTTTCGGCCAATATGGGCGACTGGATCGTTCGGGCTAAAATGAAGGCGCTGGGTCTATTCGTTGAAATCAGTCGCGAATTTGTCAGCAATCCGCCACTGACCTTGACTGGCTCACTGACCGCCCGTGACGTGCTGGCCAATGAATCCAAGAATTTTGTCGAAGCGAGATCATTCTTCAACAAAGTCTTGATGGAGCAGGCCCTTGACGACAAGACGGCCGACCAGCTCGACCGCACGCTAGTTCAGATCGAGGAAACGATCGCCATCATCGAAACGCTTCTGTCCAAGAGCGTGAATTATCTTGAGGAATTTTAATCCTCTCCCACCACCGGCCGCCACTGACCGAAGTTCAGCAGGGTTGCCACCGGAATAGTCAGAACATCCCGATGCTGACCGTCCTGAACAAGCTCGGCCAAGCACAGATGGGAATCATAAGCACGGAGCGCGACCACCCGGTAAACAACCAGGAACTTGCCGGGCCGGCGGAATTTGTCGCCTATTTTGACTTTGCTCGCCATGATTCAGTCCCGTAACCTTGCCGGTCAGTTGGTTAGGAAATGGGTAGTTCGGAGATAGGGAATCGCCACAAGCACACGCGACCACATCGCCGCAATATCGTGCCTGCCAGCCACGTCGCTGTCCCGAACCATGTCAAGGACCAGCCTCTCCGCACCCACCCCATACTGTTGGAGCAGGTCTAAGGCGACTACCTTGACCGCACGATCTGTTTGCATTATTCCTGCCGGTTGGTAAGTTACCAAGCCAAACACTGGATTCCTTAAACTTCCCGCCCCTGACTCTAGCATAATCACGATATAAAAGTAAGGATTTATTACCGTCTGCAACCATTA
>JBAXKX010000089.1:0-10275 GCA_037135115.1 Rhodospirillaceae bacterium | reverse complement strand
GCTTGCCGATTTTATAGATGCCGCTGCCGGGTACGGAGCCGCCAGGGCCGCCGATTGCCGGTGCGGTGTCGGTGCCAGCGCAGGCGGAAACCAGCAGCAGAACCGCCAGCGAAACCAGCGTTGAAACCCGGGTCGAAACTCGCGCAACCAACAACCTCATGCGCAAGCCAACATCTGTAGCATCATTAACGTCTGTCGCATCTGTCGCATCTGTCGCATCTGTAGCAGGCATTCGCTCCAGCCCCGCAATATCTGGTGCGCGCATTATAACGAAATTTTCCGGCCCTGCCAAGGCGGTTGCTGATATGGCTTAATACAAATGTTGCCCTTGACCCAGGGTGGCGGTTTGGGGGTAACCTCGCTATGGTGGGTATCACGCTATGATGGGTAATCACGCTAAGTGGTGGGACAAATCGGCCCGACGTACCTGTTTGACGCTGGTTAGCCGTGAGGCATTGTGTTAGCCTTCCAGCATGGCTTGGACTGACTACATACCCGACGACATCGCGGCTCTTTACGAAAGGTCGCGTAGCCTTCGACCTTGAATGGAATTCGAAAGACCAGACATTCGACCGCGATTTATTTGCCTTTCGGTCGTTTCACGAATATGGCAAAATCTCCGCTGGCGTGTTGTTGACGCGAAGCGAGGAACTTAACCCCGTCTTTTCCGCTCTTGGTGTTAAAGCCAAATACGGAGCATCGACGGCTTGGATAGGTAAATTGCTTCCGCGACTGAATGCAGGACGCGGCGGCGGTTGCCCGATACTTGTATTCGGCATCACGCCTCGTTTGATTTCAGACTGGCACCCAGAAGGAACCTAGACCCGATGCAATCCGCAAACCAAGACTTTCTCCAACGCATCGGAGACCAGAAGTTCAATACAGTCTTGGCGGATCCGCCGTGGCAGTTCCAGAACCGAACCGGCAAGATGGCTCCCGAACACAAGCGTCTAAACCGCTACGGGACGATGAAACTTGACGAAATCAAGGCTCTTCCCGTCGGCGATGTGTGCGAAGAGACAGCCCACTGCTATCTTTGGGTTCCCAATGCGTTGCTACCTGATGGCTTGGAGGTCTTGAAGGCTTGGGGCTTTCAATACAAATCAAATCTAGTCTGGCACAAGATGCGAAAGGACGGTGGGCCTGATGGTCGTGGCGTAGGCTTCTACTTCCGCAATGTAACGGAATTGATTCTTTTCGGCGTTCGTGGCAAAAACGCCCGCACGCTCGCTCCGGGGCGACGTCAGGTCAATTTCCTTGCGACGCAGAAGCGGGAACACAGTCGTAAGCCAGACGAAGTCTACGACATCGCCGAATCCTGCTCGCCTGGTCCGTTCCTCGAAATGTTCGCTCGCGGCTCCCGTGACGGCTGGACGACTTGGGGCAACCAAGCGGACGACTATTTCCCGACATGGGATACCTACTCGAACCACAGCCAGGCCGACCGTGAACCTGCAAGGCTGGTTGCCACTGACGGCACGGCATTGGTTTAGAAGTGTCTCCAAAGCGTCCGCAAGGGCGTTTGCGAACTCCGCTTGCAGGCGGGCTCGGCTTGTGAGGCATTGTTTTTATGGCCTGGATTTATGACTAGTTAACCTGGAGACTGGAATGAATGTTGAGTGGGTCGAGGGAGAAATTGCCGGGGGTAAGGGCGTCTTCGGCATCCTAGACACCGGATTAAAGATCGCTATTTATCGCCACCGTGACGGCACCGTATGGTTCTCGGCGGCCCTCCCCGCGAGTTCGCTTACTTTCGACCGTACTCGAATGCCGATTCTGTGGATTGATAATAGCTTGATTTGCGATGCTGGGAAAATCGCTGAAATGAGTCGTCTGGCCGAGCGTGATTATAGCGGCGGACTCGATAATTTTATGCCTTTCCACATGGTCGGCGATTCCGTGATTGGATTCCACCTGTGGCATGGCGACGAAGCCAAGGGGTTGGGTTGCGTCAGTCAGTTATTAGTGGGCGGTCGGTTGTCGATTCGCTATTTTGTGCTGCCCCACGATTCGATTGATGTCATCGTCGGCTTGGCTGGGATGCCGCCATTGCTGCGCAATGCCTTAGAGCTTAAATTGGTGTGATGGCTTGGTAAAGGACACCGTTCATGAGTTGCCCTCGTGCTTTAGCAGCTATTCTGCCGCCGCTGGCCGATAAGGCGATCGGCAAGCGCGGTCTGTCCTTCGGCACCGTCTTTGCTGAGTGGACTAGCATAATCTCCCCCCGGCTGGTCGGCTGTACCCTGCCCTTTCGCATTGTTTTTCCACGTGGCCAGCGAGACAAGGCGGTTTTGCATGTATGGGCAACAAGTTCTGCCGCGCTTTATATGCAATACCAAGAGCCTCAGATCATCGAGCGGATCAATAGCGCCCTTGGATATTATGCAGTGTCTCGGCTGAGGGTTGTCAAAGCTTCACTCGGCAAGTCCACTCCTGCTCCCCCCCCTCCTCGCACGGTGCCAGCTGAAGTAGTTAAATCTATCAATATCGCCGTCGAGAGCATCCCCGACAAGGAGCTGGCCGAATCCTTCGCCCGCCTCTGGCTCGCCGTGGTCGCCGCCGCCCCTCCCCCCTCCCCTTCGTCCCCCCTCCCTCCGTTCCTCCGTCGTTAAGGCGGGGTATCCTAGGCACTGGAAAATCACCGTAGCTGCCTGTATAGTGTTGGTATTAGGCAGCGACTGCTGCCCCGCGCCACGTGGCGCGAAGGCAAGCCCGCAGGATGCGGGCGCCCGCCGTCTGAGGGGGCCTTTGATGGGTCAACATCAAAGGCCATTGATATTAATAGAGAGTCTCTCGCGCCACTGGGATTAGGCATGTTGCTGCTTATCGATAATTACGACAGCTTTACCTACAATCTATACCATTACCTCGGCGAGCTAGACGCCGAGATAGTGGTGAGGCGGAACGATGCGCTCAGCGTTGAGCAGGTGCTGGCGCTCCGGCCTGAAGGTATCGTGCTGTCGCCGGGTCCATGCGACCCCAATCGGGCCGGCATCTGCCTTCCCCTCATTCACGCGGCAGCGGAACTTCGGCTGCCGCTTTTTGGAGTGTGTCTTGGTCATCAGGCGATCGGGCAGGCTTTTGGCGGCCGGGTGGTGCGGGCCCCGGTGCCGATGCACGGCAAGGTTGGCAGCATGATCCATGATGGTAAGGGCGTGCTGACGGGGCTGCCGTCGCCGTTTAATGCAACCCGCTATCACTCGTTGATTGTCGAGCGCGAGACCCTGCCTTCCTGTCTCGAGGTGACCGCTGAGACCATTGATCCTCAGACCGGCATCCGGTTGATTATGGCGTTTGCCCACCGCAAGTTGCCGATTGAGGGCGTCCAATTCCACCCCGAGAGCATCGCCTCGGAGCATGGCCATGATATACTGCGCAACTTCCTCGCCCTGACCCGCCGGGCGGTAAATGCCGCGTCTGCGGCCGGTTCTTTAGTGTAGTAGGCCCCCATGACCCATACCAAGCCCTTCTCCAACGGCGACATCGTCGACATGAAGGCGATTCTGGCCAAGGTCGGCGCTGGCACCACGCTTGGCGAAGACGAGGCGGCCAAGGCTTTCGATATTCTTATGTCGGGCAATGCCACGATGGCCCAGATGGGCGGCTTCTTGATGGCTTTGCGGGTGCGCGGCGAGACCGTTGAGGAGATTACCGGGGCGGCGCGGGCGATGCGGTCCAGGGCTTTGACCATTGATGCGCCAGAGGGTGCCATTGACACCGTCGGCACCGGAGGCGACGGGGCCGGTACATATAACATCTCGACCGCAACCGCCTTGGTGGTGGCGGCCTGTGGGGTGCCGGTGGCCAAGCACGGCAACCGTGCCATGTCTTCCAAATCGGGTGCCGCCGACGTGCTGGCGGCGTTGGGCGTTAATATAGACGCCGACATGGCGTTGGTCCGGCGGGCGCTGTGGGAGGTCGGCATCTGCTTCTTGATGGCACCGCGCCATCACACCGCCATGCGCAATGTCGGTCCGACTCGAGTTGAGCTTGGAACCCGCACCATATTCAACCTGCTGGGACCGCTTTCGAACCCGGCAGGTGCGCGACGCCAGCTCATAGGCGTGTTTGCTCGCGAGTGGGTTGCGCCCCTCGCCCATGTTTTACACCGACTCGGCTCGGAAAGCGCCTGGGTAGTGCATGGTGCTGACGGACTTGACGAGATCACGACCACCGGTGTCACTTACGTTGCTCGGTTGCACGATGGGGCGGTGACGACGTTCGAGGTGGTGCCGGAGGATGCTGGGCTGACATCGGTCCAGGGGCGCGATCTCAAGGGTGGGGACCCTGCCGCCAATGCCGCTGCGCTGCGGGAATTGCTGCATGGTGCCAGTGGGGCCTATCGCGACGTCGTGTTGCTGAACAGCGCAGCGGCGCTGGTGATCGCAGGCAAAGTCGGTGATCTCAAAGCCGGAGTGGCCGTTGCCCGCCATGCTATTGATCAGGGCCGCGCCCTCGTCGTCCTTGATAAGCTGGTGGCGATTACCAACGGTCTGGCGTAGGCTGGCGACTAGAAAGTTTTGGTTACGGGGCAAAGAATATGGGTGAGTCCGTTCCCGATACTCTGGCACGCATCTGCGCCGACAAGCGGTCGCATATCGCTGAGCGCAAGGCTGTGCTGTCGTTTTCAGAGGTTGAGGGGTTGGCTCAAGTCGCCGGTCCCGTGCGAAGATTCGCAGCGGCGCTGCGGCAGGCGGTCAGAAATGAAGGTCATGGGCTGATCGCCGAGATAAAACGCGCAAGCCCGAGTAAGGGGCTGATTCGTCCGGATTTTGATCCGCCGGTGCTGGCGCGTGCCTATCAGACCGGCGGTGCTGCTTGCCTCTCGGTGCTGACCGACAAGCCCTATTTTCAGGGCGATGATGCTTTTCTTCCCGCTGCCCGCGCCGCCTGCGGGCTGCCAACCTTGCGCAAGGATTTCATTCTTGATCCCTACCAAATCGCTGAGGCGAGGATGCTGGGGGCCGATGCCGTACTGCTGATCATGGCCGCCCTTGGCGACGCTCAAGTCGAGGAATTGGCGGCAGCGGCGCACGGCTATGGCATGACGGTGCTGATTGAGGTTCACAACCGTCACGAACTGAAGCGGGCGGCGAAAGTTCCATCCGAGATTATCGGGATAAACAACCGTGACCTCAAGACATTATCCGTCAATATTGATGTTTCCATTGCCATTGCCGAGCACGTCCCGGAGGGACGCCTCGTCGTTTCCGAAAGCGGAATCACAAGCGCTGCGGATTTGGAGCGGTTGGCAGGTGTCGGCATCCGTTGCTTCTTGGTCGGCGAATCCTTGATGCGTCATGCTGATGTGGCTGCGGCGACTCGGAGGCTTTTGGCCCAACCGGCCCATCCAGTCGGGCCGGAGCATTGAGCGCAGTGAATATGGTTGCTCATGCCCCGCGATTCTCCCATTTCGATGGCGAAGGTCAGGCCGTGATGGTGGACGTTACCGCCAAGCCGGTTACCGAACGGACCGCGACCGCCTGTGGTTGTGTGGTTATGCGTTCAACTACTCTGGCCATGATAAAGGCGGGGGCGGCCGCCAAGGGCGACGTGCTGGCGGTGGCTCGTTTGGCCGGCATTATGGCAGCTAAGCGCACTGCCGATTTGATTCCGCTTTGCCACCCACTTGCACTGACCGCAGTCGTTGTCGAGCTTTGGTGCGACGTCGAACGAAGCGCCGTCCTCATTACCGCGACATGTCGTTTGGACGGGCGTACCGGAGTCGAGATGGAAGCACTGACTGCGGTCTCGGTGGCGGCTCTTACTGTTTATGATATGTGCAAGTCGGTTGATCGCGATATGATTATTTCCGGTATTTGCTTAACTCATAAAACAGGTGGAGCTTCGGGTGTTTTTAACCGCAGCGAGTGGCCGCTGGGTGCTATTCACACCCCTCCCTGATCCCCCCTTAATCATGTGGCGGAAATTATCCTAACCCTACCATTCAAGGGCTTGACTGTCGGCGCGAACCAAACTAGAACACAGTTCACGGTTGCGTGTTTGTTCAATTTCAAAACTTGAAATCGGCGCAGATCACGTAAATCACGTAAATCATTGAAACCGACTGTCGCCTTGCGGAGGGGAAACCGATGCTGACGCGAAAACAACTAGAGCTATTGATATTTATCAATGAAAGCCTGGGAAATGGTGGTGTTTCCCCGTCCTTTGACGAAATGAAGGAAGCGCTTGGCCTTAGGTCCAAATCCGGTATTCACCGCTTGGTCACCGGGCTTGAGGAGCGCGGGTTTATCAGGCGCTTGCCGCACCGCGCCCGCGCCCTTGAGGTGATTCGGATGCCAGGAGGAATCTCTACGCTTAAAGTCGGCAACGCGAGCGAAACGGGCGAACCTACGTCGCAGCCAACGTACCATCCCAATATCATTCAGGGTAACTTTACCGGGGGTAACTTTACCGGGGCCGCGCCAGAAGACAAGGTGGCCAGCGACGTCGAATCGGTGTCGTTGCCGTTTTATGGTCGGATTGCCGCAGGTCTGCCGATCGAGGCGATGCCTGACTGCAGCACTCATATAGGCGTGCCCGCCAGTTTACTTTCCTTGGGTGAACACTATGCGCTTGAGGTTGCTGGCGATTCCATGATTGAAGCCGGAATTCTCGACGGCGATATCGTCATTATCCGGCGCTGCGATGTAGCCGAAAATGGCACTATCATGGTTGCTCTAATCGACTGCACGGAAGTCACGCTGAAGCGTCTGCGTAGCAGGGGAAAGACCATCGCCCTTGAACCGGCCAATTCTGCCTATGAAACCCGAATCTTTGGTGCCGATCGAGTGCGGGTTCAGGGGGTTTTGGTTGGTTTGATCCGGCAGTATAAACACTGATATTGCTTTAATGCTAGGCGCCACGATGCGCTTTCAGGCTGTGGTGGAAGATCACAATTGCGCGCCCCACCTTTGGTAGAGCCAATTTGGGTGGGGCGCGGATCTTCGCGGCAAACTGGAGCTGACGATTTAGCCGATCGCGGTAATTAATAACAGCGCGAATTAATGACAGCGCGAATTAGTAACAGCGCGAATTAATGACAGCGCGAATTAGTATTGACCTTTCGATCCATATTGTAGTAGTGTATTAGCATCATACCCTGTTATTTCATGTTGTGTCTTACAGTCTGCGCAAAATTATGTAAAATCCCTGGCATTTCAGGATTGCGCTTCAGTCATGAACCAGTTTTTGGTTTTTGGTTTTCGCTTATCTGGTTTCGGCCGGTTACGAGGCGAGGTGCTGTCATGGGTGCTGTCATGGACGCAGGTGAACGTCGCAAGGCTCAAGACGCGCTGCTGCGCTCTGTTGAAGGGGCGGTGCGTCAGATGCGCAGTGATGCAGATGTAGGGAATATTGACCAGCTTTCGCGCTCGGCCGATATTGTCGCTGAAATAACTAAGCAAAAGGACTTTCCTAGCCAGCGCGCCCAGGACTTCCAACGCACCGTCAAGTTCATTCAGCGCGAAGCCTATGAACGCAGCGTCAGCAATATGCTTGGCGAAATCATCCACCATCTTCACACCGGAGATGAAGATTTCAAGAATAGCATACTACCCAAGCTCCGTGAGCATGTAGGTTTGGCCGGGCGTTTCGGTGCCGACATGGAGTTCAAGGCATCTGTCGAGCGACATCTGCAACAGATACAGATGACAACCGGCGAAGGTATCGACAAGCGAGCCAAGGCCGAGGCTGCACGAAAGACTGAGTTGCATGACACTGTTTGTAAGGCCCCGGGTGGTGTCGAACACCGGCGTGCGATACGTTATATAGACCCTGTTTTGATCGTTCGGATCAATGATCAAAACTACAATACACTTAATTGGTCGGTACGTGGGCTCTTGCTGGAGAATTTTGTGGAACCGCTTCCGCTTGGAAGTTTTGTCTGGGTTGTCTTGTCGTGTGAGGGTGTTGCCGGTGGCGGCCGTAACAAGGCAAAGGTAGTGCGACGCATTCCGAAACAACAGGAGATAGCCTTCGAGTTTCCTGATATTTCTGCGGTTGTCCTTGGTCTGATGCATGAAATGAGGCTGCTCGGAATTCGCCCAGAACCCGGATGAGAATCAAATCTCCCAAGGCGGTCTTGATTCGGCCGGTAATCGCTTGGGCATTGCCTTTTGTAATTGCCGGGCCAAGGGATCCAGGTTAAGGTAAAGCTCGGCCTAGGCGCTTAGCTCATGTCTTGGGCGATGCACGCGCAAACCTCAACCAGTTTAGGGTATGGACTGGATCGGGACGGGTGGCAGCATCTGAATTGAATTGAACTGGTCCGTAACGGATTGCGAGAGGGAGCGTTATGCCACATACAGTTTGGGTCGCCAATGGCAAGGGAGGCGTCGGGAAGTCCGTCCTAATGATGGCGCTGGCGGCGATCTATGAGGCTTCGGGGCGGCCGCTACGCCTGATTGATGCCGACGACAAGGCTAAGCTTGCCGAGTTTATGGGGCCGGAAAAGGTGCTGTCGCTCAAGGTCGGTGCTACGATGGACGAGATCAGGTCAAACCCTTCCCTCGCCTTCAGCTACTGGGATCGCCTCGCCGAGGAAATTATTGAAGGCGACACCGGAGTCGATATCGGGGCGAATATGGATCGTCTTGTCCTGTCCTGGGCTGAAAAGTCCAATCTTGCTGCCCTATTTGACGATTCGGGCGTTACCATGGATGTCTACGTCCCGATTACCGCCGAGCCGCTGGCGGTAAGCGCCGGGCTAGAGGTTTTGGAATCGGTCGAGCGCATTTTTCCTAAGAGCCGGCGCATCCTGGTGCTCAACAAAAAGTCTGGTTCCTTTGACGCCTACGCTGGGACGCCGGAGTTCCGTCGCATTGAGCTACTGCGCAGCCGCGGCTTGTATATCGTCGAAATGCCGAGCTGCATCAGCGAGGCCTGGACCGATTTCGAGCGGCTGAAGCTGCCGCCGTCGCGTGTTATCGTGCTTGATCCAAAAACTGTGGCCTCAATGACTGGGCTCGGCATTCTGGCCGCCCGCCGGGCAACTGGTGACTATGCGGCTTGGCTGAAACAGCTGACCCTGGCGCTGGCTCCCGTTACGCACACCACGGCAGCGCCCTGATGTCCTGGATCGATACTCTCGATCGGCTAATCGCTGATAGCTGGATGGCTAGCCGCGATGAAAGTGCGGCGATGCTTGATAGCCTGCTGGCGCTATCTTTGGTTGAGCGATGGGATCTGTTTGTTACTCGCGATGCGCGGCTGCTGTTCCTGTCGGACGAGGATTACACCATCCTTTTCCGCAGTCTCAACGCCCATACCATGATGGCTCAGGTTAATGACGACGCCCTGGCCGAGAATGCGGTGCCGGTCACTGAAGAAGCGACTGAGGTGCTGCCTGATGAAATGATGGGTGGGGCCGAGGCGGAGGAATATGAACAGGCTCAGCGCGAACCTGACTTTGTCCATGAGGAGCTATCTTCTACCGGCTTTCGGGCATGGATGCGCAGCCGCACGGGGTTGCGTTTTTTGGCGCTCGGTGTAGTTTGCGTCGTCGGAATGATGATGGTCGGTGCCTTCATCTCCCTTGTTGTGCTTTACCTGCTGCCAAGCGGAAAGGTGCCGCTGGTGAGCGAAAACACCGCTGTCTTGACCAGCAAGCTCGTTGATGTTGAGCGTGATCAAGTGCAACTGGCCAAGCGGCTTATTCATGTCGATAACCGGCTGAGCGATTTGGCCGTAACCGTCGATGATCGCTTTGGTACGGCAATGCGCGCGGTTTCGCTTACCTCCAATTTTGACCAGCTCCAGGCCGCAGTTGAGCGGGGCGGTTCATATGCCACCGAACTCGCCCGTCTCGCCCCGTACGTCGCTGGCAATTCTGCTATGGAGGAACCTTACAATCGTCTGGACTTCTATGCTCTTGGCGGGGTCCCTTCCATCTTAGTACTGCGTGATCGTTTCGACGAGATGGCGCAGCGGTTGGGGGGGGTAATTGGACCCGGTGACAGCATAGCGGTGCGCGCTGTCGATACAGAACAAGAAACCGGCGTTGTTGCGCGGCTCTTCGGTTGGATCGCGTATGGCTTCGGTATGGCCGAGAGTGCCGAGTCCAAAAGATTTCGTGCGGCGCTTGCCGGCGTTCGCGCTAATCTCGGACTGGGCAACTTGGCGATCGCGGTGCGTCAGATTAAAGAATTGCAACCTAACCCCGTCGATCTTGTGACACGCTGGCTGGTTGTCGCTAATCTGCGGCTTGAAGTGGATAAGTCGCTTGCTGTCCTGCGCCAGATTGCGTTGCACAATCTGCCAGCCGCCCCCGACCCG
>JBAXKX010000088.1:0-10286 GCA_037135115.1 Rhodospirillaceae bacterium | reverse complement strand
TCATAGCGGCCCGAGACGAAGACTCGTCTCATAGCGGCCCGAGACGAAGACTCGTCTCATAGCGGCCCGAGACGAAGACTCGTGGTTTTGTTATGCGGCGGCGACTGCCGCAGCCTAGCCTTATGGCGCGAAGGCAAGCCCGCGAGACGCTGGCACCCGCCGTCTCGCGGGGGCCAATGATTGGGTCAACATCAAAGGCCATTGGTATAACACAACGCCTATTTTGAATTTTGGCGGGTCATGTACGCGGTACAGCAGAGATTATTGAAGAAACCAAAAGGATCGGCGTGATGGGCCTGCATGATCAAGATTTTTACGCTTGGGCCAATGAACAAGCGGCGCTGTTGCGAGCCAGAAATATGGACGCTGCCGACATAGATAATATCGCTGAGGAAATCGCGAGCATGGGCCGGTCAGAAAAACGGGAACTTATCAGCCGTCTTGCTGTTTTGCTCTTGCACCTCCTTAAGTGGCAGTTGCAGCCCGAGCGGCAATGTAAGAGCTGGCGTCTGAGTGTTGAAGAACAAAGGCGCAAACTTCAACGGCACCTAGCGGATAATCCGAGCCTAAATTCAAAGCTCGAAGAGGTTATTGGGGCTGCTTATGGTGACGCGGTGCTTGATGCCAAGCGTGAGACTGATTTAGAAGAAGGGGTCTTCCTAGACTCCTGCCCTTGGGTCTTCGATCAAATTATGGATGCCAGTTTTTGGCCTGAAGGTTGATACCATTGAGGAACGAAAATGGGCACGAGCCTGTATGATCAAGATTTTTACGCTTGGGCCAATCAACAGGCTGCATTGTTGCGAGCCAGAAATATGGACGCTGCCGACATAGATAATATCGCTGAGGAAATCGCGAGCATGGGCCGGTCAGAAAAGCGCGAACTGGTGAACCGGTTGGCTGTGTTGTTGCTTCATTTGCTGAAATGGCAGTTTCAACCTTTGATGCAAGGGGCTTCATGGCGGTTGACAATCGGCAACCAACGGCTTGAGATATCCGACCATATGATGGATAATCCCAGCCTTAAAAGCCAGATCGTCGAAGTGATGACACGGGCCTATCGGCGAGTGACTGGAGAGGCCGCCCTGGAAACTGGATTGCCGCTTAAGACCTTCCCGCAGTCATGCCCGTGGTCATTTGACCAAATTATGGATGCCAGTTTTTGGCCTGAGTAGCAGTCTGACAAGATTTAGTAGTTGGTATTGACCCCGCCGGTCCATTCATTTGGACCGGTTTTTTATGACAGTTGCAGTCAACGGCAATTAAACAGATCGTAGTGTGATGCCAACGGCTCGAGACGAAGCCTTGTGGCTTTGTTATTCAGGGCGACTCCCGCAGCCTAGCCTTGTGGCGCGAAGCTAAGTGCGCTGACGCGCGAGCCAGGCGGCTCCCCGAACCCCACTATCTGCGCCATGACGGGCCTTTGACAATCTGGTTCGAGGCTGGCCAGCCAGTGACAGGCCGCACCATAGACGTTGAACCGAATTTGAGATGTCCGGCAAGTCGGAAAGCCCACCGCCAAGCACGATCGCATCCGGGTCAAGTAAATTAAGTACAACAGACAGTGCTCTTGCCAGAGCACTAAAGTATAACTCGAGGGCCTGAGTAGCTATGTCGTCACCAGACGCCGCTTTCAGGCCCACTTCCGCTGCACAAGCCGCGGTCCCCCCCAGTCTCCGGTGAATGTTGATCAGTCCGGTACCGCAGAGGATGGTTTCTATACAGCCCATTCTTCCGCACAAACATTGCACTGGTGGGCCGTCCTTTGGCTCTCGCCAGGGTAGTGGGGTATGGCCCCACTCGCCAGTGATGCCGTGGCAGCCGTTTAGGCAGTTGCCGTCAACTACAAGGCCGCCGCCGACTCCGGTTCCCAATACTGCGCCGAACACCGTCCTGGCCCCGGCTCCAGCCCCGTCAACCGCTTCTGAGAGGGCAAAGCAGTTGCCGTCGTTGGCTATCGCTACCGTCCTTTTGAGCCGAGTCGCCAGATCTGCAGCGAGGTTGCATCCCGAAAGCCACGGTAGGTTGAGCGCTTGCACGGTTCCCGCCACCGCATCGACGACTCCGGGCAGGCCAAGGCCGACCGGAAGACCGGCGGCACCGACCTCGTTTTCCAGTTCGATCACCAGCTTCGCCAGGGCTTTAAGTGTGTCTTCATAGCTAGTTGGGGTGGGGAGGCGGAGTCGGGCTAGCTCGCGTCCATCGCCGTTGAGAACCAGCGCTGCAATCTTGGTTCCCCCCATGTCGATGCCGATAAACATGGGCGCGCTCCTTTTGGTCCTATTGTGCGACTTTATGGATGACTGATCGGGTGGTTGGCCGCACGGACTTTTTTTTAGGCCCCACAACATCATTGGCCGCGACGACTCCAAGGAGTATACGAATCATCTCTCCACACGGACACTTTCCATTGAGGCCATGATCAGCATCAGCCGCCGCATCGCCGAAGAACTGGGCGCCAGGGAAGCCCAGGTCGACGCCGCCATTCAGTTGCTCGACGAGGGCTCGACCGTGCCCTTCATCGCCCGCTATCGCAAGGAGGTGACCGGCGGGCTTGATGATACCCAGCTGCGGAACTTGGCCGAGCGCCTTGTTTACTTGCGCGAGCTGGAGGATCGCCGTGCCACCATCGTTCAGAGCATCTCCGATCAAGGAAAGATGACCGATGAGCTGGCCCGCGACATTGCCCTGGCCGAGACCAAGGTTCGGTTGGAAGACCTTTACCTGCCATACAAGGTCAAGCGCCGGACCAAGGCGCTGATTGCCCGCGAGGCTGGATTGGAGCCGCTGGCCGAACTGTTGCTTGGTGATCCCAACCGTATCCCCGAGTCGGAGGCTGCGGCCTACGTCAACGCGGAAAAGGGCGTCGCCGACGCCAAGGCCGCCCTCGAAGGTGCCCGTCATATCCTGGTTGAACGATTCGGCGAGATGGCTGAATTGGTCGGCCGGTTGCGTGGCTATGTCGGCGAGAACGGCCGAGTGGTTTCGACGGTCATTGCTGAAAAACAGGTTGAAGGAGCCAAGTTCTCGGACTATTTCGATTTTTCCGAATCACTGGGCAAAATGCCTTCGCATCGGGTGCTGGCGCTGTTTCGCGGTCGGGCTGCCGGCGTCCTTGATATCCGACTCGAGGCTTTGACCGATCCGGCGCAAACGCCCCATCCTTGCGAGGTGATCATCGCCGCCCATACCGGCATCTGTGATCAGGGCCGACCAGCCGACAAGTGGCTTTCCGATGTCGTGCGCTGGACCTGGAAGCTAAAGATCGGTCCGCATCTGGAAACCGACCTAATGGGCGAGCTGCGGGAACGTGCCGAGAACGAGGCGATCACGGTGTTCGCGCGCAACCTTCACGACCTGTTGCTGGCTGCGCCGGCCGGGCCGAAGGTAGTGGTTGGGCTCGATCCCGGCATCCGCACCGGGGTCAAGGTCGCGGTTGTAGACCGTACCGGCAAGCTGGTTGATACCGCCACCATATACCCCCACCAGCCGCGCAATGATTGGGACGGCTCGCTGGCGGTGCTGGCGGCGCTTTCACTGCGTCATCAAGCCGAGCTGGTCAGCATTGGCAACGGCACCGCCTCACGCGAGACCGACCGGCTGGTTGCCGATCTGATGAAACTGCATCCCCAGTTGAACTTGGTCAAGACTACGGTCAGCGAGGCCGGAGCATCGGTTTATTCCGCCTCTGAGTTTGCGGCGCTGGAGTTCCCGCAGCTAGATGTCAGCCTGCGCGGCGCGGTGTCGATTGCCCGGCGGCTTCAGGATCCGCTGGCCGAGTTGGTCAAGATCGATCCTAAGTCGATCGGCGTCGGCCAGTATCAGCACGATGTCGGGGCGCAAAAGCTGGCGAAGTCGCTTGATGCCGTGGTCGAGGACTGCGTCAACGGAGTAGGCGTCGATCTTAACACAGCGTCGGTGCCGCTGTTGTCGCGGGTGTCGGGGCTTAACGACACTGTTGCTCGCAACATCGTCGAGGTCCGCGACCGCGATGGTGCCTTTCGCTCGCGTGCTCAACTGCTGGAGGTGCCGCGACTCGGCCCCAAGACTTTCGAGCAGGCGGCGGGCTTCCTGCGGATTTGCGGTGGCGACAACCCACTTGATGGCTCGTCTGTGCATCCGGAAGCTTATCCGGTGGTTGAGCGCATCCTCAAGCATTCGCGCCGGCCGCTTGGCAGCGTGATCGGAGATACCGCCTTCCTGCGCGCTCTCGATCCCGATGACTTCACCGACGACCGTTTCGGCCGTCCGACCGTGGTTGATATCATCGCGGAACTGGAAAAGCCCGGACGCGATCCCCGCCCGGCCTTCAAGACCGCGACTTTTCAGGACGGCGTCGAAGTACTGAAAGACCTGCGCCCTGGTATGACCCTTGAGGGTGTCGTCACCAACGTTACCGCCTTCGGCGCCTTCGTCGATGTTGGCGTTCATCAAGACGGGTTGGTTCATATCTCTCAGTTGGCCGACAAGTTCGTCAAGGACCCACATGCTGTGGTCAAGACCGGTGACGTGGTTCGCGTCAAGGTACTGGAAGTTGATCTGCCGCGTAAGCGCATCGCCCTAACCATGCGGATGGATGAGCAGGCGACGCGCGCCGCAGCGGATAAATCGGCGGGGCACGCAGCAGCTGACCGTTCTGGGCCATCAGCCTTTTCTTCCTCTTCCTCCTCTCCATTACGTAACGCCAGTCCCGGCAGTACCAGCCCCGGCAGAACTGGCAGAACCGGCGGCAAGGGCAAGCCCTCGGCGCCGCCACCACCAGACTTGTCACAGCGCAAACCGGCGGCCAAGGCGGTGCTACAGCACGACGAAGGCCCCAATGCCTTTGCCGAAGCCTTCGCCCGCGCCCAAGAGGCTCGCACTCGGAAATAGGGGGCGGATTTGTACGTATAGGCGAGTTGCATTCCCGGCGTTATATCTCGTGGAATTCCTAGGAGAATTCCATGCCCTTGATCAGCGCCGCTGCAGCCACCCTCGCCGGTTTCCTGTGCCGTTTGCCGCCTCGGAGCGGCCGAACCGTCGCGTTGCGAGCTTTGTCGTGGTTGGTGCGTGGGCATCCGGTGCGCTCCCGGTTGGGAGTGTTCCTTGTCGCCGATTTAAGCGATAAAACCAATCTTTTCTGTCTGTTAGGCCAATACGAAACGGTGCCTGATGAGGTCGCCGCCTTGCGACCAGGCATGTGTTTCATCGATATCGGGGCGAATTGCGGCTTGTTCACAACGCTGGCGGCCAAGCGGGTTGGGGCGAGCGGGCTGGTGATTGCCTTTGAACCGTCACCCCGTGAGTTTCGTACCCTGGTTCGAAATGTCGGGTTTAATAACTGTGATAACGTATTGGCTTTCAATCTCGCGGTGGGTCAGAAAACCGGACGCATCCCCTTTGCATTGAATACTGGCGGACATACCGGCGTTAATTCGGTCGCTTCGAGTGGTCAGGGCAACGTCGAGCTGTTTGTCTTTGGCGACGCGGCGGTGTTGGCGCCCTTTGTCGATGGCCGCCCGACCGTGATCAAGATCGATGTCGAGGGCTTTGAGGTCAACGTGATTCGGGGGTTGGCGGGTTTGTTAGCCATCGTGGTAGTAGAGCGGGTCATCGTTGAAATCAATGGCGAGAACCTCGCCAAACATGGGGCCACTATCGCGGAACTTTATGGCGAACTTGCTGCTCTGGGCTTCTCCCCCCGCATCGGGATGAATGAAGCCGCCCAATATGACGAGGTCTTTATCCGCTGATATTGTGATCACTCTTGCGAGTGCGGAACCGTCAGTAATTGGTTGATCGGGGGGGCGTCGATGACGGCAATGGTTCCATCGGGCCAGCGGATTTCCACCTTGTCCACTTGTTTGGCATCGCCGAGGCCGAAATGGGCGATCGGTTCCATCTGGCTGAGGTAGCCGCTGCCAGCGCAAATGGCGCGGTACTGGGTGCGAGCGTGGGTCGAGCAAGTGACGATGGCACCGCGGGCGGGGGCACCAGCCGCAGTTAGCGGCAATACCCTCAGCCAGGAGTTGTTGCCGGGCGGGGCCTTGAACAGGGTTAGCGGCTGCGGTGTGCCGCCTTCGCCGTGATTGACCAGTAGCTCGAGCACGCCGTCACCGTCGATATCTGCGACGGCGGCGCCGGTGCTGTGGCTGCGCGGCTCAATGGCGTCGCCAGCGTCGATCTCGGTCCATTTCTCGTGGCGCAGCGCGAATAGTCGGTTGGGTTGGCCGTGGTTGAGGAACAGCACCTCCTCGAAACCGTCATTGTCGAAGTCGGCGGCGATCACCGACTTGTTGCGCGATGGCAGCGACAGGTCGGCCGGAGCCTCTTCGGCAAAACCGCCGCCCGCCCGTTGTAGGAACAAACGGTGGCTGCCCTGCCAGACGCCGCAGACCAGATTGAGCAGGCCGTTGCCGTCGGCGTCGAGCACGGTTACTCCGCAGCCATGCTGGCGGACGTCGGCCAGACCGCGCTGCTCTGCCACTTCCTCAAAGGTGCCGTCGCCAAGATTGCGGAACAAGCAGTTGGGTCCGGTGCCGACATGGATGAACAGGTCCATGCGCTCCGAAATCAGCGGCAGCGCTGCCATGGTGGTAGCACTAACCGAGATGTCGATACCGGCGTCTTCGGCGGCGTTGATTAGCCGGCCTTGGCCGTCCAGTTCATAAAGGGCGATGGGATCGACCACGTTGGCGACCACGAAGCCATAGCGGCCGCGCCCCAGTCGGTCGAGGCAGCTCGCCGCCTCTCCTGCCGCACCATTGGCGATTTCGGCATTTTCCGGCAGGCTCAGCAAGTCGACCCACAACTTGCCGAATGGGGCAAGCAGCCGGTCGGTATTACCAGGGCGGAGGTCGGCGTCATCGTTGCAGACGTAGATTTCCTCGCGGCCGTCGCCGTCCATGTCGGCGGCGATCATGCATGTGGTGAATCTAGAGCTGTCGGCCAGCATCGTGTCCGTCAAATCCGCCAGCCGTCGGCCGTCCCATTTAAGTATCCGGTTGGCCATGCCGTTGCCGGTGACCAGCAATTCGAAAATGCCGTCGCCGTCAATGTCGGTGACGGTGACGCCGTGTCCGGAATGGCTTCGCCGGTCGGCGATCAGCTCAGTACAGTCAATGAACATCGCCACGCTCACTCTTACTTAGTTACGGTTTCCACTGGGCCTCGGTCAACAGCGCGCCAGCCAATATCGCGCCGACAAAAGCCGTCCTCCCACTCCACCAAGTCAACCCCTTGATAGGCCCGGCGCTGAGCTGCCGCCACGTCGCATCCAAGCGCGGTTACTCCCAGCACCCGGCCGCCTGCCGCCAGTATCCGGCCATCAACCCCCCGCGTCGTCGCGGCGTGGAAGATAGTGACGCCATCGACCGAGCCGGCCCCGGTCAGGCCGGTGATCTCGGTGCCTTTGCGGAAATCGCCGGGATAGCCCTTGGCCGCCATCACGACGCAAAGCGCCGCATCATCGCGCCAGTTCAGCGTCACGCCATCCAGCCGCCCCTCGGCTGCTGCGACCAGCGCCGGCAGCAGGTCCGACTCGAGCCGTTTCATCAGGACCTGGCATTCCGGGTCGCCGAACCGGGTGTTGTATTCAAGAAGATAGGGCTTATTGCCGTCAATCATCAGTCCGGCGAAAAGTACGCCCCGGAACGGCCGGTTCTCGGCGCTCATGGCGCGTACGGTCGGGTTGATGATTTCCGCCATTACCCGCGCCGTTAGTTCCGGCGTCACCACCGGAGCCGGCGAATAGGCACCCATGCCGCCGGTGTTAGGGCCGGTGTCGCCGTCATAAGCCGTCTTGTGGTCCTGAACCGCGACCAGAGGCAGCGCGGTGGTGCCATCGACTAGGGCGAAAAAGCTGGCTTCCTCGCCGCTGAGGAATTCCTCAATGACCAATTCGGTCCCTGCCTCACCGAAACGCTTGCCAACCAGGATGTAATTAATGGCTTCTAGCGCCTCTTCAACCGTTCGGGCCACAGTCACGCCCTTGCCTGCGGCCAGCCCGTCAGCCTTGACCACAATCGGGGCGCCATGTTGGCGCACGAAGGCACTTGCGGCTTCTGCGTCGCTGAAGCGGCCATAGGCGGCGGAGGGGATGTTGTGGCGGGCGCACAAATCCTTCATGAAGCCTTTGGAACCTTCGAGTGCGGCTGCTGCGGCGGTTGGGCCGAACGCCAATATTCCGGCCGCGTTCAGCTGGTCGACCAGCCCCGCCACCAAAGGCATTTCGGGGCCTACTACCACCAGATTGATCTTCCGCACGACTGCGAAGGCTACCAGCCCTTCGATGGCGTCTGCAGCAATTGGCACGCATTCCGCGACGTCGCGGATGCCGGCATTGCCAGGAGCGCAATAGAGGGCGTGGCACAGTGGCGATTGCGCCAACTTCCAGCACAGGGCGTGTTCACGTCCGCCCGACCCGACGACCAGGACTCTCATGTGACTTCAACCTTTCCTTGCTGCCGGCCTGTCTTGTAACATGCCAGCATCATGACTCAAATCCCCGCTACCAACCTGCCTGAAATCACTGTCGGCGATCTTGCCCGGGCGCTCAAGCGCACGGTTGAGGGGGCATTCGGTTATGTCCGGGTTCGCGGTGAAATTTCTCAGCCCAAACGTCACAGCTCGGGACACATTTACCTGCGTTTGAAGGACGAAAGCGCGGTGATTGAGGCGGTGTGTTGGCGTCCGACCGCAGCTAGGCTGGGGTTGAACCCTGAAGAGGGCATGGAGGTGGTTATCACCGGCCGGCTAACCACCTATCCCTTGCGCTCGCAGTACCAGTTGATCATCGAGTCGATGGTGCTGGCGGGGCAGGGGGCTCTGCTAAAGCTGCTGGAGGAGCGCAAGCAGCGCCTTGCCGTTGAGGGTTTGTTCGATGCTGCGCGGAAAAAGAAGTTGCCGTACCTGCCCCGGATTATCGGGGTCATCACCTCGCCAACCGGAGCGGTGATTCGCGACATACTGCACCGTCTGGCCGACCGCTTCCCCTGCCATGTGCTGTTGTGGCCAGTCGCGGTTCAGGGCGAACAGGCGGCGGAACAGGTAGCGGCGGCGATTGCTGGTTTTAATGCATTGAAACCGGGCGGGGCTTTAATACCGGGTGGGTCGGTGCCTCGCCCTGATTTGCTGATCGTGGCCCGTGGTGGCGGTTCGTTGGAAGACCTGATGGCCTTTAACGAGGAAGTCGTGGTGCGGGCGACGGCGGCTAGCGTCATACCGTTGATTTCGGCGGTAGGCCACGAGACCGACACCACGCTGATTGATTTTGCCTCTGATCTGCGCGCCCCGACTCCGACCGCTGCCGCCGAGATGGCGGTGCCGGTGCGTGTCGAATTGCTGGCAACGGTGCTGGATTTGGAGCGTCGCAAATTGCGAGCGCTTGACCGGGGTTTCACCGAGCGGCGGACCCTGCTGGAGGGGTTAGCGCGCGGCCTGGGTGATCCCCGCGTCTTGATTGAGGAGCGCAGCCAGCGTCTTGACGAGCGCGGCGAACGTCTGGGGCTGGCCGTGGCAACCCTGAGCGAGCGCGGCCGGACCCGGCTTAACCAGCTGGCGGCCGGGTTGCGCCACCCGCGCGATCGGCTGTCCGAGGCGCGGGCGCAACTTGCAGCCGAGGCTCGCGCCCTGGAGTCGGCCTTGCGTCAGCGTCTGCTCACCGAAGCCGCCAGAGTCGAACGCGCTCGCAGCCGGGTCGATGATCTTGACGGGCGGATGCGGCGCGCCCAAGCCCAAGGTCTTGACCAGCTTCGGGTCCGGCTTGCCGCCGCTGGGCAGTTATTGGAAAGCTATTCCTATAAGGGAGTGCTGGCCCGTGGCTTTGTCCTGGTCGCTGCCGGTCGCCATCCTCTGACCTCGGTTGCTGAAGCTGTTCCTGGAAGCTCCGTCTCCCTGACCTTCCATGATGGTGAAGCCGTAGCCGTAATAGCCGGCCCTACTCCGCCGCCTCGCACCAAGCGTGCAGCGTCGGGGCAGTCGGGGCAGGGCAGTTTGTTTTGATGCGCTGTCAAGATGAGGCGGTTTGTGGCCCTGCCAGCTATGATACTGCCAGGCATGATATTGTTTGACTATCTGCCTCACTAGGTGGAAACTTGAGCAGGAGGGTTTCTTCATGGATGACGAATGTATCAAAGCTCTATTGGAAAAAGTGCTGGTGGCCATTGAGGTCATGAAGATCGAATTGTCTGGCGAAATCAGGCAGTTGCGGGAGGAGGTGCAGGTCGTCAAAGCCGATGTCAAGCAGTTGCATGTAGAAATGCAGATCGTTAAAGCCGACATGAAGCAGTTTCGGGAGGAATTGCAGG
>JBAXKX010000087.1:0-10395 GCA_037135115.1 Rhodospirillaceae bacterium | reverse complement strand
TAACGCTGACTTCGACGGTGACCAGATGGCCGTCCACCTGCCGCTATCCATTGAGAGCCAGGTCGAAGCCCGTGTACTTATGATGTCGACCAACAATATTCTCTCTCCAGCCAACGGCAAGCCGATTATCGTGCCATCTCAGGACATTGTACTTGGCCTTTACTACATCACTATGGAGAACACTGGCGAACCGGGCGAGGGCATGGCCTTCACCTCAGTGGGCGAGATTCAGCAGGCCCTCGACGCCAACGCTGTAAGCTTGCACGCCAAAATTAAGGCGCGATACCACACGGTAGATGCCAATAATAAACCGATAATCGTACGGCTTGACACCACCCCCGGCCGCATGATTCTTTCAGAAATACTCCCGCGTCACCCCGCCGTAACATTCAGCATGATCAACCGAGTTTTAACCAAGAAAGACATTACCAACGTCATCGACACCGTCTACCGCCATTGCGGGCAGAAAGAGACCGTGATTTTCGCGGATAAGCTGATGAAGCTTGGCTTCGCGCAAGCTTGTCGGGCTGGTATTTCCTTCGGCAAGGACGATCTGATCATACCGGCGGCCAAGGTAACTTTGGTTCGCGAGTCCCAGGAGCGCGTCAAGGAATACGAGCAACAGTACCAAGACGGCCTGATAACTCAAGGCGAGAAGTACAACAAGGTTGTTGACGTCTGGTCTGACTGCACGGAAAAAGTTGCACAGGAAATGATGAAGGGTATATCCGACACCACCAGCTTGGGACGCTTCGTCAACGCGGTCTATATGATGGCGCATTCTGGTGCCCGCGGTTCGGCTGCCCAAATCAAGCAACTAGCCGGGATGCGCGGACTAATGGCAAAACCGTCAGGCGAGATCATCGAAACGCCGATTATTTCCAACTTCAAGGAAGGCTTAACCGTGCTGGAGTACTTCAACTCCACCCACGGTGCCCGCAAAGGTTTGGCCGACACGGCACTAAAGACCGCCAACTCTGGTTACCTGACGAGGCGTCTGGTGGACGTGGCCCAGGACGCGATCATCGTTGAGCGGGATTGCGGCACTCAAAAGGGCATCACGGTTAAATCGGTGATCGACGGTGGCGAGGTGATTTCGCCACTGACCGAGCGCATTCTCGGCCGCTCGGCTGCGGTAGATATCACCGATCGCCTAACCGGAGCTGTTATCATCCCAGCGGGCGGCTTTATTGAGGAAGCCGAGGTCGATCTGGTTGAACGCGCCGGCATCGACTCGGTCCTGATCCGCTCGGTACTGACCTGCGAAACTAAGGAGGGAGTGTGCGCTGCCTGCTACGGCCGCGACCTCGCACGCGGCACCATCGTTAATGTCGGAGAGGCGGTCGGAGTGATTGCCGCCCAGTCAATCGGTGAACCCGGCACCCAGTTAACCATGCGCACTTTCCATATCGGAGGCGCGGCCCAACGAGGTGCCGAGCAAAGTCAGGTTGAGGCATCACTCGACTCGATAATAAAAATCAACAACCGCAACATTGTGTTGAACAGCAGTGGCATCCCAGTAGTAATGGGCCGCAACTGTGAGATACTGCTACTCGACGAGGCTGGACGCGAACGGGCACGTCACCGTGTGCCATATGGCGCCAAGCTACTCGCCGACGATGGTTCCAAGGTAAGTCGCGGCCAACGCTTGGCCGAATGGGATCCTTACACTTTGCCGATTATCACAGAGCGCGAAGGCACGGCCCACTACCTTGATCTTGTCGAGGGTGTCTCGGTGCGCGAAATAGTTGACGAAACCACAGGCATATCTTCCAAGGTCGTGGTTGACTGGCGCCAGCAGCCCCGCGGTGCAGATCTCAAACCGCGAATTACCCTGCTCAATCCCAAGGGCGAAATCATCAAGCTGCCCAACGGCCTGGAAGCCCGCTATTTCATGTCTGTCGACGCAATTCTCTCGGTTGAGAATGGAGCCCACGTCAAAGGTGGCGACACCCTGGCCCGTATTCCGCGCGAATCTTCAAAGACCCGTGACATCACCGGCGGCCTGCCGCGGGTGGCTGAATTGTTCGAAGCACGGCGCCCCAAGGACTTCGCCATCATCTCGGAACTCGACGGCAGGGTTGAGTTTGGCAAGGACTACAAGACCAAGCGCAGAATAGTAGTCCGCAACGAAGATACCGGGGATGAGCGTGAATATCTGATCCCCAAGGGCAAGCACATCAGCGTTCAGGAAGGCGACACCGTCGCCTGTGGCGATTTGCTGATGGACGGCAACCCGGTTCCGCACGACATTTTGGCAGTAATGGGGGTCGAGGCGCTAGCCAACTACCTAATCAACGAAATCCAGGAGGTCTACCGACTTCAGGGTGTGAAAATCAACGACAAGCACATTGAAGTTATCGCCCGCCAGATGCTGCAGAAGGTTGAGATCGATGATGGCGGCGAGACGACCTTCCTGGTCGGCGAACAAGTCGACCGTAAGGAATTCGACGAAGAGAACCACAAGGCGGCGTTGGAGAACTTAAGGCCCGCCACCGCAAAGCCGGTTCTTCAAGGTATCACTAAGGCCAGTCTGCAAACCCGCTCGTTCATTTCGGCCGCATCGTTCCAAGAAACCACCCGCGTTCTTACCGAAGCGGCCGTCTCAGGCCGGGTCGATAACCTGGAGGGGCTAAAGGAAAACGTCATCGTTGGTCGTTTAATCCCAGCCGGCACCGGTTCGGTAGTCAACCGCCTCAAATTGATCGCAGCCGAACGCGACCGCATCGCCAGCATGCCAGCATCGTCAGTCCCGGCCCTGGGCAGCCCGGAAGCAGCATAAGGCGACGCGCAGAAATAATGGAAAAGGGGGCTAGGACCATAACAGGTCCAAACCCCCGCAACTCTCACCCAACCGGCCCGTATTTAATTTTCAGTGCGGCTTCACACCTTCAGCCCGCATTTAAATTTTCATCGCGTAATCGGCTTAGTGGTAACAACTTGCGCGACCCGAGAAGAATCGGCAGCCATTCGAGCGGCCATCGGGTCGACGCGAATCATGATCTGCTTCCACTCCGAAAGAGTTACGAAACGATAGCCATTTGCCTTCGCATAAGCCAGAATCTTTGGCAGTGCCATTACAGTGTGAGTCTTGGTGCTGTGCATCAAGATCACCGCTCCGGGTGAAATGTCGCCGATTACCCTCTGAGCGATGACATCGGGCGGACTGCCCTTCCAATCGCGGGAATCAACACTCCACAGGATAGTCTCCAGCGCCTCAGTTTGAGCGATAGTCTGAGTCAAAGTGTCGTAGTCGCCATAGGGCGGGCGGAACCACTTAACCGGTATCCCGGCACCAGCCAACACATCATCGGTCTGACGCATCTCGTCAAGCTGGGCATCACCGGAAAGTGACGTCATCATCGGATGGCGCCAGGAATGGTTGCCGATCTCGCATCCGGCATCGACCAATTGATGCAAAAAATCGAGGTGGTGGACGGCCTTACTGCCAATTACGAAAAAAGTTGCCACCGCGTTATACATGGCAAGCAGACGCAATATCTCTTGGTCGTTACCAAGCGCCGGGCCATCATCGAAAGTTAGCGCCAGCACGTTCTCATGACTTTCGCGCAGCGCCCGCTCCGAAAGGGTTAGCGAACTGCCGGGATAGAGGTGCGCGGTATAAAAGGGCGCGCGACCATGCCGCACCACGTAACTGCTGCTTTCGCCGGCCAGCGCCGATGCAGACCACATCAATGCACCCCCAATTAGACCACCGGACAGGCACGCAAACTCACGGCGATCGATCATCATAATCCGCTCCCAGCTTTCAAATCACGCCCCAGTAACACCAACTGTCGATCCGCCACCACCCGCATTGCCCGCACGGTAAAGCCGACACGATCATAAAACCGAACATTGCGTGCATCGGACGTAGTTACAACATGGACTCCGGCCAGCCCATCACGACGGCAACCAGCGACGAAGGCTTCGACCAAGCGCGCACCTATCCCAACATTACGCCGTTCCGCCCGACAGTTAACATGCAGATGAGCCGGAAATTCAGCGAAATAGTCGGCAAACAGCTGATAATTCGAATGGTCGGTAAAGTACCGTGCGGCATTGGCACTATCGCGGCACCCGGTCAGATACCCTGAGATAGTTCCGTCAAGATCGCGCCAGAACCAGACATCATCGCAATAGTGTTCCAGATAGGCCGACGTCCAGCGGGCCAAGAAGCGCCGCCGCTCATCGTCTCCAGAAAACTCTGTCCGCGCCGTCGACTCGAAGAAGATCTCAGTCAAGCCGCCAACAGCCGAGGCGCGTTGGTCGGCCCCAGTCAAACCGCTGAGCTGAACCAGCTTACCCGCAACCGCGCTCACTGCCGATTGGCCGTCGTTTGCAGGCGCTGTGCCACCGGGCGCGGCACCAGCATGAAATATCGCCCGCGCGCCTTCATAACGCTGGCCGCATTGGCGGCCTCGCTACCATGCCCCCAGAAAAAGTCGCCGCGCACAGGCCCCTTGATGGCGCCGCCGGTGTCTTGAGCCAAAACCAGCGTGCGCAACAAGCCACCGGCAATCGGCACGTCGTGCAGATCGAGCCAGATCGGCACACCCAAGGGTACATGGCTTGGATCAACCGCCAAGCTGCGCCGTGGCGTCAGTTCGCTGCTGGCGCCTCTCGGCTCGCCCCCAGAATTCCGCAGCCTGAAGAATATATAGCTCGGGTTAAGATTCATCACAGTTTGGGCTTGATCCGGGTGTTGATGTAGCCAACTGCGGATAACGTGCATATTCATTTGCTCGGCAGTCGCTACCCCCTGTTCGATCAAGTGGCGACCGATCGGGAAGTATTTATGACCGTTCTGTCCGGCGTAATTCAGACCAATAAGCGAACCGTCCGGCATACGCACCCGGCCTGAGCCCTGAATCTCCATAATAAAGGCTTCCACCGCATCGTCTGCCCACAGCAGTTCCAAACCGCGTCCGGCCAACGCACCCTGCGCCACCTCGCCTCGGGTTGGCATAGACCGGCCATGAACCTTACCCGGCATCTGGTAGATCGGCACATTGTAACGAACCGAGCGCGTCATACTGCCGCTTAACTCGCCCTCGTAATAGCCAGTGAAGAGACCTTCCTGACTGTCGCCACCACCCAGCGGCATCGGCGTAAACCACGTCTCGAAATAGCGCCTAGCGGCGGCTCCGTTGCCAGGGGGCAAAGACCGAGCGGCGGCACAAGCCGGTTGCCAGTCGGAGACCCTGCCCGCCCGCCCGCCCGTTCCAATCTCGCGGTTGGCACCCAAAGCTTGCAGATACTTGCACGAAAGCAGCAGCGCCGGCACCGCCTCGGCATGGTTGTCACGAGCCCAGCCGGCGAGAATTCGGTAATCGGGCGGTACAGGACCACCGTCATCACCCACCGCCGGATATGCGTCAGGGTTCGCGCAAGCAGCCAACATCAGCAATGCGCCAATAACCAATCCCCTCCCCGCGCTTAGCTGCCACCCAGACTTGACCAACCCAGACTTGACCAACCCAGACTTGACCAACCCAGACTTTACCAACCCAGACTTGACCAACCCGGCCATCGCCGAAATTATCGCCATCAGCTTAGTCCCGTCCCGCTTCGACCCATCTTGACATCGCCGCGATTTATTACACCATGAGCTGTATCCAGGTCAACCGGCCCTCTCAACCAGTTGGATTCGCACTCATCCGGTAGAGACCCGTAATCTGCCGTTAGCTACCATCATCGGCATTCCTCGCGCCACCAGACATCGGGAACGTAGCCATAAATCGGGACCGTCGCCGGTCGGCGCAGCCCGCACCAAGAAGCGACCCGATCCTCGCCCAGATAGTAAAGGGGCACGCCGTAAAACCCCCATGACAGCACTCGGTCGAGGGCGTGGACGCGAGAAATCAGTGCTGCACGATCGGAAGCCTGACCAAGCGAGAGCGCCAGCGCATCTACCGCTGCCGAGCGAACCCCAGCATAGTTGCGACCACCGGTCAAATCTGCCGCCTCACTGCCAAAAAAGATCAACTGCTCATTGCCCGGCGACAAAGTTGACAACCATTGGTGCAGCACCACGTCGTAGTCATAATCATCTAGCCTGCCTTGAAACTGGGCACTATCCACCGTACGGACCCGAGCCACAATACCCAGCCGGGTCAGCGCGCGGGCATACTCCAGCGCCACCTTCTCGTCGGCTGGGTTGGCAAGCAACATCTCAAAGACCATAGGCCGCCCGTCGGCGTCGCTCAATCGGCCGCCGGAGACGCGCCATCCGGACTCACCCAGCAGCCTGGCCGCCTCGCGCAGGTTAGCGCGCAACCCGGAGGGGCCGCTGCCATCGGTATGTGGCGGTTCAAATGCTTGGGTAAACAACTCTGGGGGCAGCTCGGCCCGGAACGGCTCCAGCAATGCCACTTCCGCAGCCGAAGGAGTCCCCGTCGCCGCCAGCTCCGAATTGGGGTAGGTGCTGGTAATGCGCTTGAAGGCACCGTGAAACAACGCACGATTAATCCACTCAAAGTCGAAGGCGAAACCCAACGCCCGGCGCACCCGTCGGTCCTGGAATGGCCATCGCCTCGTGTTAAAAATGAACGCCCGCATCGGCTCGGGCCGACCATGAGAAAGCGTTTGCAGCCGTACGCGACCGTCACGCGCCGCCGGGAAATCATAGGCGGTGGCCCAGCGGGTTGGATCAAATTCGCGGCGCAGGTCGGCCTCCCCAGCCTTAAACGCCTCCAGTGCCACCCCATCGTCACGATAATAGTCATAGCGAATCACGTCGAAATTATTAGTACCGCGTCGCACCGGCAAGTCGCGGCCCCAATAATCAGGCAGCCTCCGGTATTCGACGGCGCGCCCTGGCGCAACCGCAACAATCCGGTACGGCCCAGAGCCGAGCGGTGGTTCGAAAGTGGTATCCTCGAAGCGCCGTCCCCGCCACCAAGCCCGCGACAGAATCGGCATCAGGCCGATAATCAGCGGCAATTCGCGATCAACAGTGCCATCGGCATCCGGCAAGAACGCAAAGCGCACACCGCGTTCCCCCACCAGCTGCGCCGCCGACACTCTGTTATAATAGGCACGGTGATTGGGCCGGCCCTGACTTCGCAAGGTCTCCCAACTGAACAGCACGTCTTCGGGAGTAATCGAGGAGCCGTCATGCCAGCGCGCTTCAGGCCGCAATTGAAATTGTACCCAACTGCGGTCTGGCGGCAGTTCGACCGCCTCAGCGATCAGGCCATAAAGCGAGAACGGCTCGTCCTGCGCCCGCACCATCAACGCCTCAAACAAATCATTGGTACCCAGAGCCGCCCGCCCCCGTACAATAAAGGGATTGAGACTGTCAAAACTGCCGGTGACGCCATAATGCAAACTACCGCCCTTGGGTGCCCCGGGATTAACATAATCAAATGCGGTAAAGTCGGGCGGGTACTTGGCCTCCCCATGCATGGCCAGCCCCTGCATGGCCTCCCCATGCATGGCCAGCCCGTGCTCAGCGGCCCAGGCCGAAACATGTCCAAACAGGATGAATGCCAGCCCCAGGCAATATAATATGATCATCGGCATGGCTGGCATATTGGCTCCACATAAATTTTTCGCCCAAGCGACCCGATCGTTCACCATTGTTTACCAAGCGACACCCCGAAGTCCATCATGCTTGAAGGTGCCACCTTTATGATCGCCATGCGGACATCATGTTCCTATTGATTTCTTAACCATAACGCGCGATAGTCCGCACGCTGGTTATAAGTCCTGCTCAAAGTCTGTGGAGGAAACAAGTGGCTTCGGTCGAGGCGCGGCAGCTGTTGCTGAAACTGTTCGCGGGTGCGCTAGCTGCGGTCGAGGTTGATCACCGCCTACCACCGCATCTACCGACAGTGCCCCGAGGGCGTACCGTCGTGGTCGGAGCAGGCAAGGCGGCAGCGGCCATGGCTTATGTGGTCGAGATGCATTGGCCCGGCCCGCTATCGGGGTTGGTGGTGACAAGATACGACCACGTCCGTCCCAAATTGTCGGCCGCGCCGCCAACTGCACAAATTGAAATTATCGAAGCCAGCCACCCCCTGCCCGACGACGCTGGCGAGCAGGCGGCCCGGCGCATCCTGGAACTGGCGTCCGGGCTGGGAGCCGACGACCTATTGCTGTGCCTGATCTCAGGCGGCGGTTCTGCCTTATTGACGGTGCCGGCACCGGGACTGACGCTCGCCGATAAACGGGCGGTCACCAGCTCACTGCTAGCTTGCGGTGCCACCATCAGCGAAACCAACTGCGTGCGCAAACACCTGTCGGCAATCAAGGGCGGACGGCTTGCCGCCGCTGCGGCACCGGCCCGCGTAGTGTCCTTGCTGCTGTCGGACGTGCCCGGCGACGTGCCATCAGTGATCGCTTCGGGGCCGACGCTGGCGGATCCGACCACCCGCCAGGACGCTCTCTCGGTGCTGGCTAAGTACCATGTTGCGCCGCCACTGTCGGTAGCTATGCACCTGATGCGGCCCGAATCAGAAACACCCAAGCCCGGCGACATCGCGCTTGCCAACACGCAGGCAACGGTTATCGCAGCGGCTCAAGATGGGCTGGAGGCGGCTGCCTCTATAGCCAGCGCGGCGGGATTGACGCCGTTTATCCTTAGCGACGCCTTCGAAGGCGAGGCTCGCGAGGTGGCACGGTTCCATGCCGACATCGTTCGCCAAATATTGCGTTATGGCCAGCCCTTCAATCCGCCCTGCGTCATCATATCAGGAGGCGAGACGGCGGTGACGGTACGCGGCAACGGTTTAGGCGGTCGCAATACCGAGTTTGCCCTGGCTCTATCCCTGGCGTTGGAAGGTGCGGAAGGGGTTTACGCCATATCTTGCGATACCGATGGCATCGATGGCAGGGTCGGAGCGGCGGGCGCACTGGTATTTCCCGATACTTTGACGCGGGCTGCCGCCAGAGGGCTGGACGCCAGGACACACCTAAATAATAATGACTCAGCCACTTTCTTCACGGGCCTGGACGATCTGGTGATTACCGGGCCGACGCTGACCAACGTCAACGACTTCCGCGCCATCTTGATTGATCCCGCCGGGCGCGTGGTCTCCACCGGCAAGGCCAAGCCATGAAACCCAACTACAACCCATTCCGTCGCTACCGCCTGACCAAGGTGGTGGGTACGCTGGGGCCGGCAAGTTCTTCGCCAGCGATGATCAAGGCGCTGTTCGAGGCGGGTGTCGATGTGTTCCGCCTCAACTTCAGTCACGGTAGCCACGAGGACCATGCCGCCCGCATCCGAAACATCCGGGCGCTCGAGGAAGAGATCAGCCGGCCGATTGCGATCATGGCCGACCTCCAGGGGCCTAAACTGCGCATCGGCACCTTTGCTGCAGGACCAATCACCATCAAGCCAGGAATGCTTTTTTTACTTGACCTTTCTTTGGTACCAGGAGATCAAAGTCGAGTCGGCCTGCCCCATCCTGAAATTTTCTCTGCGTTGAACATTGGCACCGAGCTGTTGCTTGACGACGGCAAGGTAAGGCTGCGGGTGACCGCCTGTGGCACCACCTTCGCCATGACCGAAGTGGTGGCGGGCGACCATCTCTCCGATCGCAAGGGCGTCAACGTCCCCAATGTTGTTCTGCCATTGTCGCCGCTCACTAATAAGGACCAAACCGACCTTGCCTTTGCCCTTAACCATGGGGTCGACTGGGTAGCACTCTCTTTTGTTCAGCGTCCGGAGGACGTGGCGGAAGCACGCCGGTTGATTTCAGGTCGTGCCGCTCTCATGTCCAAGATCGAGAAACCATCCGCAATCGCCTATCTTGACCAGATCATCGAACTGTCCGACGGGCTGATGGTGGCGCGTGGCGATCTCGGCGTTGAACTGCCAGCCGAAGACGTGCCGAGCCTGCAAAAAACCATCATCCGCGATGCTAGGCGGGCCGGCAAGCCAGTTATCGTGGCAACCCAGATGCTAGAGTCAATGGTTTCGGCACCGACGCCGACCCGGGCCGAGGCATCGGACGTGGCAACGGCGGTCTATGACGGTGCCGATGCGGTGATGCTATCGGCCGAGACTGCGTCCGGGGCGTACCCGATCGAGGCGGTGGCCATGATGAATCGCATTGCCCACCGGGTCGAACGTGACCCGATGTACCGCACGATCATGGACGCCCGCCATCCCGACCCGCGCCATACTTCGGCCGACGCCATAACCGCAGCCGCCCATCAGGTGGCGCATACGGTGGGAGCCGCAGCTATCGTCACCTACACCACGTCGGGTTCGACCACCTTGCGCGCAGCCCGTGAGCGGCCGGAGGTGCCGATCATATGCCTGACCTCAAAGCTGGAAACCGCCCGCCGCTTAGTCCTGGCCTACGCCACCCACACGGTGCATACAACCGACGTCTCCAGCGTATCTGAAATGGTGGTAAAGGCCTGTCGTATCGCTTATCT
>JBAXKX010000086.1:0-10412 GCA_037135115.1 Rhodospirillaceae bacterium | reverse complement strand
TGGGATGTTGTCGAGCCGACCGTGGCCTTAGCCAGATAGGCGCCAGCCGTCCCAGCTGTGGCAACGGCCGAGCCAGCCGTGAACGGGTTGGGCGTCGCATAGACCACGGCCACGGCACCGACCGGCAGCACCGTTGATGCCTGAAATGCCTCCTGTCCCGAATTCACACCGGCATAAACATCAAAGCCGGTGGCACCGAGAGCCTTAGCCGCGATCACCTGCGCCGCCGTCATCTGTACGGTTGCACCGGCAAGGGCGGCCATTTCAGTCGATCCGACATAATTACCACTGCCGTTGGTGAACACTACCCGAATAAAGCCGGCCGGACCGGCACCGGCAACACTGGTCCAACCAGCAGGTTGTTCCGACGTGACTGCGGCAGTGTTGAGCCCGGCTGGAAAATTGGCATTATAGGTGATGCTGGTGCTGGCTGCGCCAGGGATCGACTTATAGACCGTCGGATCAACCCGAATGCCGACAATACTACCAAGTGATGGCGTTCCCGGAATATTGCCCGTATAGGCGGTGCTCTCCTTAAGTCCCTCCAAATATTGCCCGGCGGTGTTGACAAGATAACCATCGTTGTCGACGGAAAAGTCGCAGGCCCGGGTATAATGCTGGGTTGAATTGGCGAAACTCGCAACGCCAGCCGTCACCGACGGCACCCCAACCGGGACAAAGCCGACACCATTAGAGACAGAAAAGGAGGTGGGATTATCGCTAGTGCTGACCTGTCCCGCCAATGTAGTGCGATAGACCGGCTTGATCGTCACGCCGCCCGGACTGTGGTAATTCTGGGTCGAAGCGGTCACATAGGAGAGAAAATTAGCATCAACCCGCTTGTAAGCGGGGGTGTTAACGTTGGCCAAGTTATCGGAAATGTAGCCGACCTGTTGGGCATAGGAATTCAGCCCGCCTAATGCCGTGTTAAATGCGTTGCCGATACCCATCGCGGTAATCCTTCTTGCAAGGTTCCCCGGATCGAGTCCGGGCCAAATATTCCATTGACCCGATGGAAAGCAAGAGACATGCCAATCTTCAGTGATGATCCAAAAAGATATTCGCCCTGTGCTCTCAGGGTTTATCTAGGGGGGTTTGGGGGATGTTTGGGAGGGGGTGTTTGGGGGAGCGCCGGCAGGCTTTGCCGCAAACCATAAAGCACCGGCAGATTATTCCTGGAGACAGCTGGCTACACTCCGTCCCCAACCTCAAGCCATGACGGGACCGGCAGTGAATTTTCGCGCAGAAAGTCAGGGTTAAACAACTTGGACTGGTAACGGGTTCCAGAATCGGCAAGGATAGTCACAACGGTGTGGCCGGGACCAAGCCTGCGGGCCACCTTGATCGCCCCCGCCACATTGATCCCGCTAGAGCCGCCTAACAGCAGCCCTTCATCCTTAAGCAGACGAAAAACCTCGGTCACCGCTTCGGCGTCGGTGACTTGCTGCGCCCAATCGATCGGCGCTCCCTCCAGATTGGCGGTGATACGGCCCTGGCCAATGCCTTCGGTGATCGAACTGCCCTCGGCCTTGAGAATACCATTAGTATAATAATGGTAGAGCGCCGCGCCCAATGGATCCGAAAGCACTATACTGACCGCCGGGTTGCGCTCCTTGAGCGCCATGGCGACACCGGCCAGCGTGCCGCCGGTACCGACAGCGCAGGTGAAAGCATCAATGCGCCCGCCGGTCTGAGCCCAGATTTCAGCGCCAGTAGTGCGGTAATGGCCGTCACGATTAGCGAGATTGTCGAACTGGTTGGCCCAAATCGCCCCAAATCGCGCAGTTCTGGCCATTTCGGCGGCAAGCTGGCCCGAATAGCGAACGTAATTGCCAGGATCGCTGTAGGCAACAGCCGGCACCAGGATCAGCTCGGCACCAACTAGGCGCAGCATGTCCTTTTTCTCCTGGCTCTGCGTCTCGGGCATGACAATGACGGTGCGATAACCACGAGCGTTGCCGACCAAGGCTAGGCCGATACCAGTATTACCGGCGGTCCCCTCGACGATCACCCCGCCAGGCCGCAATGTGCCATTGCGCTCGGCATCTTCGATAATAGCAAGCGCCGCCCGGTCCTTGATCGAGCCGCCAGGATTGAGAAACTCAGCCTTGCCCAGTATTTCGCAACCGGTCTCGGCCGATGGCCCGGCCAGCCGAATCAAAGGCGTATTGCCAATCGCTCCGACCAAGCCTTTACAGACGGAAATCACCGGTGCGCTCCTTACCTTTTGGTGGCAGAGCCAAACTCTAATTTGCGCCGCAGCATCGACAAGGGAGCCTCGTCAAGTATTCCGCCCTGATAGGCGATGGTAATCTCATGCAAGGCTAATTTCCAGCTATCCATCTTGGCACTGCTGGCAACTTCAACGCTGTTAAAGCCGGTGCGGATCAGGAATTGGTACTGGTCAGGAATCACATGGCCGCACGCCCTGATTTCGCCGGTAAAGCCGTGATGCTCACGCAAAGCACGGGCGGTCGAAAAGGGGCGGCCGTCGCGGAATTTGGGAAACTCCAGGACGACAAGGCCAAACCGGTCGAGGTCGCCCGCAATCTCATCCGCAAGCTGATGACTTTTCATGCGGACGCCAAGCGGCGCGTTGCGGGCCGAAAGCAAGGAGCGGTCACGGTGCCAGCGTTCCAGACTAACTATGGCCGGGCCATCGGGCAAGGCAGTGTCGTCGTCGCCACACATTGCCCAGGGGTCGCACACGGCTTCACCGTCCTTAAGCAGCAGCGCCATAGACCTTCTCCTTGAACGGACGGATACCGATCCGTGCGACGGTATCAATAAAGCGCTCGCCCGCCTCGCGCCGCTCCAGATACAGCTCAATCAGGCGCTCGATTAGGCCGACAACTTCGCCATAGCCGACGGCGGGGCCGATCACCTGGCCCAGCGCCGGGTTTTCCGAGGCATCACCGCCGATGGTGATCTGGTAATATTCAATCCCTTGCTTATCGACGCCAAGGATGCCGATGTGACCAACGTGATGATGACCGCAGGCGTTAATGCATCCGCTCATCTTGATCTTGAGTTCGCCGATCCGATGTTGACGGTCGATATCGGCGAAGCGCAAGGAAATCTCCCGGGCCAGCGGGATCGCACGGGCGTTAGCCAGCGCGCAATAATCAAGACCGGGGCAGGCAATGATGTCTGAAACCAGCCCGGCGTTGGCGGTGTCGAGGCAATGGCGGCCCAGCTCCTGCCACAGCAAGTAGAGATCATCGCGGCGGACATGGGCCAGCACCAGATTTTGCTCATGACTCACTCGCAATTCACCGAAACTAAAGCGGTCAGCAAGGTCGGCCATCGCCTCCATCTGCCCCGATGTCACATCACCAGGGATACCACCACTCGGTTTCAACGAGACGGTGACACTGACATAGTCCGGCTGCTTGTGGGTCGTGACATTGACTCGGGTCCAGCGGGCAAAATCGGGATCGGACGCGCATTCACGTTCAAAGCCACCGGAACGCTCATGCTGGGCCGTGAAAGGGGGCGGCGCAAAGTGGCTGCGAATGCTGGCGACAATCGCGGCATCGAGTCGGTAGCGCGGACCATTTATGCGCTCAAACTCGGCCTCAACCTGAGCGCGCATCGCCTCAATACCGATCTCGTGAACCAGAATCTTGATTCGCGCCTTATAAATGTTATCCCGCCTGCCATACTGGTTATAAACACGTAGTATCGCCTCGAGATAGGCCAACAGGTCTGGCTCCGCAACCCATTCGCGCAAAGGCTTGGCCAGGAACGGGGAACGTCCCAAGCCCCCGCCAACCAGCACCGCGAAACCGATGGCACCGTCGGCACCAAGCTTCGCCCGCAGCCCGACATCATGGATGGCGACAGCGGCGCGGTCGCACGGACTGCCGGTAATCGCGATCTTGAATTTGCGCGGCAGAAAAGTGAACTCAGGATGCAGCGTCGACCACTGCCGCATAATTTCGGCATAAACTCGGGGGTCTACGATCTCGTCGGCTGCGGCTCCCGCGAACTGATCGGTGGTGACGTTGCGGATGCAATTACCGCTGGTCTGGATCGAGTGCATGTCAACCCCGGCCAACTCGGTCAGGATATCGGGCACGTCGACCAGCTTGATCCAATTGAACTGAAGATTCTGGCGCGTAGTGAAGTGGCCGTAGCCACGGTCATAACGCCGGCCAATCAAAGCCAGCTGACGCAACTGGTGCGAACCCAGCACGCCATAGGGAATGGCGATCCGCAGCATATAGGCATGGAGCTGTAGATATAGGCCGTTCATCAGCCGCAGCGGCCGGAACTCCTCCTCACTAAGTTCACCAGCCAGCCGACGCGCCACCTGCCGCCGGAACTGCGCGACCCGCTCGGCCAGGAACCGCCGATCTAATTCGTCATAATGGTAGATGCCCGCATGCACGGCGGATGACTGGCAAGCCATTAACTGGGCTCCCGGTTAGAAATGGGCTTTAATATTCGGCCTGATAACCAAGGTCGGGGCGGACGGTCGGGCCAAGGGCGCGGATACGCTCGCGCAGACCGACCGGAACCGGTCGGCCGTCCTCCAGCATTGCCTCAATCATGGCGACATCGACCACCATGTTGGCCCGCTCGGATGCTTTAGCATCAGCAAGAGCATGACCGCCGGGGGCCAGCACCGCCGCCTCACCCACCCGGTCAACCCAGCCAGCTTCGCCGCCGAACCACACGACGGCACCGGTATCGAGCCGGTTAGCCGTAATAATCTCCAACTTCCCACCCGGACGCACCATCAACGGCCCCCCACTCTAAACCCTGGTCCAAACCGCCTCACCGATAATGCCGCGACAACATTCTTGACGACGTTATTAAAGAACGGCACCAGTTTGGACAAGTCAAATCTGATTTTCGCCGTTAAGCTTTCATTCCTGCCGCCCGGCCGCCCGGCTGCCCTATCAGAATCCGGCCTCCACCCGCCACACCGTGGTCGATTTTCTGTCACTGTTCTCCACATCACAGATGGTCGCAACATCGTAGCGGGCGAGGGCGGTAAGGCCGGTGCGGGGCAGGTAATTGCGGCCGGGATCGCCGATGATCACGATCTTGCCAGCGCCAGCCAAAGCCCGCAGCCAGGCAATGACCGCCTCAGCCATTGGCCGCTCATAACAAACATCGCCAGCCAACACAACATCCAGACTCGGCAGCTTCTGGCCGACCAAGTTTTCGTCACAGATAGTGAGGGTAAGACCGTTGCGGGCCGCGTTCAATTTGATCGCCGCGAGTGCGAAAGGGTCGATGTCAGAGGCGGTGACCGAGCCTGCTCCGACTCGAGCCGCCGCCAGGCCGATCAAACCGCAGCCAGCGGCAAAATCCAACACCGAACGCCCTCTCACAATCTCGGGGTAATCCAATATATAGCGTGCCACCGCCTGACCACCCACCCATGGAAAGGCCCAGTAGGGGGGAGGCAATCCGACCAGATCCAATTTGTCTTCGGTCGCCTGCCACAGCGGCGTCACCTCGGTCGCAAGGTGAAGCACCAACTCGGAAACGAGCGGTGCGGCCGATACTGTAGTATGCTGAATAATAAAAGCGCTGCGTCCGGCGTCGTCAAGTATTGTCAAGGTCATGCACCAAAGCTGAGGGATTATCCGGTTGTGACTTGCTGCACTGCAAAATTAACGGCCACCAACCGTAAAATTCAGGTAGTTTCACCTGCGTCGGATGGTGGCCAAAAAAACGCATACAACGCAAATGCAATGGTAGACGCATCACCACTAATATGTTAGACAATGTGTGATGGAAATGTAGGAGCTTTAGAGATGCGACGGAATTCTGTTCGTACCATAGTATTTTTTATGATGCTGTTAATTTTAACTGTTTTTTTACCAAATGCCGCTCGGGCCCAGATGTGCGTACGTTATGCACGAATGCTGACTAGTTTTGATATCCAAGGCGATGCCTGGAGCTGGTGGGAGGGGGCCGTCGGCCGCTACCAACGCGGTGTCCGGCCCGCCACCGGTTCGGTTCTGGTCTTTCGGCGCACCGGGCATCTCCAGCGCGGCCATGTCGCGGTGGTCAGCAGGGTAATCGACCGCCGGACCATTCTGGTCGATCAAAGCTGGCTAGAGGGCGACGTACTACACCGCAACATGAAGGTGATTGATTCATCACCGAACAATAGCTGGTCAACGGTCCGGGTCTGGAACGACCCATCGGCATCGCTGGGGCTCCGTCCTTATCCGACTTACGGTTTTGTCTATTCCCGTGGTGGCAACCATCCGGTGGGCATGAACGCCCCGCTCTCGATTGCCGACGCCGGCAATGAGGCTAGCAACGGCAACGACCAGGCCGAACCCATGATGGTGCGCGGTCCGCGCTCGCGGATGACGGGGCAACGCAGCGAACCAGTGCGCGCTATAACCGCTGTGGCCACTGCGGCCACGCCCGCTGTTGCCACGCCCGCTCACAAGCCGGTGATAATGCTTGCCCGGGGCGTCGCAGCGACCGTAGCTGATCCCAGCACCGAGGCTGGTCTGGTACTCGCCTCTGCCCCACGACACAAGCCGGGCGCGGCGCTTCCTGCCCAAGCCAATGCGGTGGAATTCGGCCAAGTCCCGCAGATTATGGTTCCGCGTCATAAGCCAGGCGTCAGCGCAGACAAACGCAACACCCAGGTGGCCGAAGCCCCGGCCCGGGAAACCTTCTCGGAGATTGGCGACTAATCGCGACGCTGTCAATCAAGACTCAGTAAATACATCCAGATAAATATACCGCCAAAGGCCCCATTTCGGGACTACAATAAACTAATTTACTTTGGTAGGCTGGTTCATTTGCTTTAGGAAGCTTTGAAACACGTCAACTTCTGCGACCCGCGACTTGATTGAGGCGAGATCGAGCAGGCCGCCGCCCTGCTCGGTTCGAGTCAGTACCATAAAGGCGTCGGCCTCCTCGGTCTTGGCCATGGCTGCTGCGAACTTGCTGCGCAAATTGGCCAGGCCGTCGGTGTCGGTAGCCAACGCCAGCGCGATAGCGCGGTTGAGCACGCGCTGTCGGACCAGCTTGTCGAGCGCCACCCCGGCAGCCGGCGGACCGCCAACTAGCTTGTCGAGCGCGGCGGCGGCGGCGTCCCAGCGCTGATCATGCCAGGCGATATCGACTCGAAGCATGTAAGCCGGCTCGCTGGAATCACCCTCAAGCAGGGCCAGCGCCTCAGAACTTCGCTGCAACTTAGCCAGCGCGCTGGCACGGAGGACCCGACGCTTGACGACATCATCGGGCGGCAACTGGTCGAATTCGCTCGCATCCAGCGCCTTCAGGGCTAGATCAGGCTTTTCGTCAAGCAACCGGATTGAAGCCAATTTCGTTCCGACCGTGGCTTTTTCCAAGCCGCTCAGTCGATAATCGACCTGATGTTGAAGCAATTCGGCCGCCCGGTTCAACAGATCGACCTCGACCAGCCGATTGGCCAACTGCCTGATCACCTCATCGCCAGCAGTTCCGACCGGGGTCAATTCGCGGAACTGGTCATATAGTTCGATTGATTTTACCGCTGGCAGCGTAGACGCTCCATCTTTATACAAAGCGCCAAACAACTGCGACATCGACTGGATGATTACCGGGGCTTGCGGACTGTCGGGGAAGTATCCGGCAGCCTCGCGCAGTGTATTGAGACCATCGGCATACTCGCCAGCCTCCCATAACATTTCACCGTGACGCCGAATGATATCAAGTTCCAGGTCGTCACCACGCCAGGCGAAGCGTAGGCGCGACAGCCGGTCGGCTGCGGTGGCGGCCATGATGCGCTTTTCCTTGAATTCCATATTGACCCGGGTGAGGCCGGCCCGCGCCCGATAATAACGGTCACCGCTATTCTCGGCAGCCCGAAGGTGCTTTATGGCGTCGTCTATCTTTCCGTTCTCGCGCAGTATCTCACCACGGAAAAATTCATTGGCCGGTAGCGTCTCAGCATCAGGCCCGGAACGCCGGTTCAGACGCTTGAGTAAGCGTTCGGCTTCGCGCGGATCGTCGGTCTGAATCCGCGCATCAATGGCCGCCAACGAGATACGCCGGAAAAAAGGCGCGGGGTAGCTCGCCATGATATCGTCAGCAAGGTAGAAATCGTGTACCGCCTGGGGAAAGTTCTCTCGGAGATTGACCAGTGCATAGGCACGCCACAGCGCGGCCTCGCGATTTTCATCAAGTCCGGGTCCGGACAAATCGGCCAAACCTTCGTGTGCCTCACCTGCCGCCACATGCGCCGCCCCACGCAAAGCGCGAAACTCCGGCCAGCCCAGCACATCCGGTTGGGCCGCCACCAGAACATCAAGCACACCGATTGCCTCCTCGGAAAAGCCCGATGAGAAAAAAAAGCGCGCCAACTCAAGTCGCGCCTTGTTCCGTTCAGCCGGCGTGGCGTCGGCCACAGCCAGCATATGCTCTTGGCGGTGCTTGGTAAAATCCTTGCCGGCACTAGTCTGCCAGCCCGGAATGTCGAACAAGCGGTGCTCCCCACCCGAGACTACCGGCAATACGTGATCGCCCTCGCCTCGGCCAGCTTGACCGGTGCCAAGCGCGGCCAAAACGGATTCGCCGCCCGGTCCCCCGAAAGGTCGGGCCAAAAGCGTATCGTCGGATGGGGACAAGTGCAACCCACCAGACGCCGTTACCTCCACGCCATCACGGACAGGACGGACGGAAACGCCATCGCCATAGGGTCTGATCACCACCCCCTGAAGCGCCGACAAAAGCTCGACTTCAGGGAAGCGGTGAACCAGGGAAACCGCCTGCACCGCAACCGGCAGCGGCACCACCATCAAGCGGTCGCCAACCTCTGGGTCCGTCAGTTCGACCACCGACGACGCATCGGAAGCTTTTATCAGCACCCGGCCGCCCAAGGGGAAATCCGGTTGAGCCTCAACCGTCAATTCGGTCCGCATCGGTTGCACCTTGGGCACGAACACCACCCGCCACACCGTGCCCTCACGCTCCACCACCGGCCGCAACCAAGGCCGCATGGTCACCCGAAAGGCGCTGCCTCCAGTGGCCAGGACCGGCTGGATCGAGCCGACAAGACCGGAGGCACTACCGGCGACGACTCCGGCACCGATCGCCAGAGCACGGTCAAACACGATGTACATCTGGTCTGAACGAGTATAAACCGCCGCCGCCGCTGGCTGACCGGGATCGAACACCAACGCAGCCGGCACCAGTGCAGCCGGCACCAGTGCAGCCGGCACCAGCGCCGCAGGTGCAGGTCCCGTTGCTGATCCAGGTGCAGTTGCTGGTCCAGGTGCCGGTGCGGACAACGGTGGCCCCTTTGCCACCACTGCGGCTGGCGGCTTGGCCGGTGTCGTAGCCGGGGCGGCAGGGGGTGGTACCGGTGGCGCTGGCGACTTGTCCTCCGCCACATCGAAATAAACCGACTTACCGCTGCGCCCGTCCTTAGTCACCCGAACCCGTCGTTTAAGCACAAACGCCACGGTCCGGCCGTCCGGTTCCAGACTAGCCGACACAAACCATGCCGGCAGGCGATCAAGCACCGGCTTGAACGTGGCCTCAAACGGCTCGGCGAATGTCAGACGCAACCGACCATCAGCCACCGCCACGCTGTACTTAACTTCAGCGAGCGGCCAGTCGAACACGATCCGGGCATGATCGCCGCTATCGGAAGCGCGAATTTGCACCTTAAGGGGGGCGGCGGCGGCCTCGAACCTGGGCAACGCCAGCATCAGCGCCACCATCAGTGCCACCATCGCGACCCGGAACGCCCACCGCCAGCGCCAGCGCCGCGCCATCTCAAGTCCCCTCATCCAAGTCGCGGATGACAACATCGATCAAATGGGCACGCCCAACGGTTACACCGACGCTACGCACCACAAGGCGTCGCTGATAGCCAGCCTGATGCAAGGCGGTGCCGACAGCGACCGAGCGCGACAAGGCCAGTTCCCAGGAATCGCGTTCGTTCGGAGCCGCCGAAAGCTCAAGTTCTGCGTGACCGGTAATCTCAATCCGATTGGAAATACGACCCAGCACGCCACCCAAGATAAACAAGGCTTGTCGCCCGCGCTCGGAGAACGTCAACTGATCCTCCTCGAACAGCTGTGTATCAAGCAGGCCGATCACCACCCGGTCATCCTGGCGCACCGGCACCACCCCGGCAAGATCGGGATTGCCTGCAAACTGCAAGGTCAGTAAAGCACCCAAATAGTCGAGACTGATCGGCGACCGGGGATCAAGCAGGGCGACGTTAAAAACCGCGCCTCGACCGCCAACCTGGCGCGCCGCCAGCGACTGGACCATCGCCTGCCAACGGTGCTGCTCCGGCTCCGACATAGAATAAACCAGCACGAAAAACGCCAGCATCAAGCAAATCAGGTCGGTAAAACTAATCAGCCAAATACTGCGTGCCGCCGCAAGGTGGTTGATACTACGTGCCGCCGCAAGGTGGTTGATACTAC
>JBAXKX010000085.1:0-10501 GCA_037135115.1 Rhodospirillaceae bacterium | reverse complement strand
TGGGAGCTGCGGTCGCGGAGGCGCTGAAATGCGCCGATGCGTGGATTGAAACATCCAGTTCGATCTGCTGACTCGGTTTTTGGAGAGGGGCGGCTTTCGGGCCGCCTCTTTTTTTGAGCGGAGCCTCTATTCTAGCGGGCTTGTCTCGGGGAGCTTGGTCCTCTAGTGTCGTTTATGCTGGACCCCGATCCGGCGCCTATCCTTTTCATTAACCTGGGGCCAGAACCATGGACGCCCTTATGCATTCCGCTTTCGCCCTGTCCCGGAACACCAACCAAGCCCATCGGCGGCGAGGTGGGCTCGGTCTTGCCCTGTTGGCCGCTTTGGTACTCAGTGGTTGTTCAATGTTCGGTGACAACAAGAGCAAACTCGATCTGGCCTGTCCCAAGGTCGGTATTGTTCGCGACGCCAGCAAGATTACCATTTTCCGCCCCGGTTCCGCTAAGGGGCCAGCCGACGTGGTGGCGCGAGGTTTGGTGGCCGACTTCAACGGCAACTGCACCTATGATAAGACCGGCGTTACAATAGATGTGACCTTGGCGCTGGTGGCCGAGCGTGGCCCGGCCATGGTAGGAAACGAGCTGCCGCTCAGTTATTTCGTAGCTGTTCAGGCCCCTGATGCCTCAATTGTGACCAAACAGGAATTCGCCACCACTATTGACTTCCCGACCAATGGCCCGCGCGCTGGCTCACGCGAGGAGTTGCAACCTCGAATTCCGTTGCTGGAAGCTCAGGACGCCCGCGGCTACCAATTGCTCGTCGGCTTCCAGCTTCAGCCTGATCAGGTTGAGTATAACCGCAAGCCCGGAGTCAAGTAGCGCCAGGCTCCATAACCCGCCCCCTATAACCCTCCATAATCGAGGAGATCGACTTCATGAGCCGTATATTCTTTGTCGTAGTATCGCTGATGTTGGCCGCGCCTGTGGCTGCGTTTGCTGCCGATCCAGTTTTGCACATTTTCACCACCGAGGCGGATGCTACTGCCGGATGCGGCAAGGATGCCGTGGTTTGGCTCAACAAAAGCACCAAGGTCTATCATAGCAAGGGATCGCGCTGGTTTGGCAAGACCAAGGACGGCGCCTATGGTTGTCAGGCCGAGATGGAAAAGGCCGGAAACCACGGTGCGAAGCTTGAGCTGCCAGCGGCCAAGGATAAGAAATAGTCTGTTGCGGCTTAACATCTAGGTAGAGTCAGCTTCCCGCTCGCTCGCTACCACCATTAAGGTCAGCAACAGTCCGAAGCACAAATACTTGAAGCTAGTGTGCAGCAACAACCCTCCCAACAGTGGTGGCAGTAGTGCCAGGGCGAGGGGTAGGTCGCGGCGCACTAGCGTAATCGCCGCCGGGGTTAGACTAGCGAGCCAGCATAGCATGGCCAGCGTGCCGAGAACTCCAGTCTTGAGCAGGAGGTAGCTGGCGAAGCTGTGGGTATAGGAGACGCGCCAGCCACCGACGGCGGGATTGGCCACTAGGGCGCCCCAGCCGTCGCCTAACAGCAGTGACGTTACCGAGCGGTCGATCTGAACCAGGACGGCGTTGGCTTCGTTGAAACGCTCGTTCCAGCCCACTTGTTGACTCTTAGCCATTATCAGTTCGAATGCGCCAATCAGCGGTCCATCCGGTAACAGCGACAATACCGCAAGTCCGGCCAGTGTCAGGGCGGCCGGCCAAGGCGAGCGCCGAATGCTCCAGGCGATAAAAATCAGCCCCGACACTACCACCAGCGCCAAGGCCATGCGGTGGACGGTTCCGGCCAGGGCCGCTAGTATTAGCGCCGCAGTTGCGGTCAGGATCAGCGCCGCTGTCGCGGTCAGGATTCTGGCCAGCTCGTGTCTTCCCGGCTCGGGTCTTCCCAGCGCGGGTTTTCCCAGCACTGGCCAGAGAAGGCGGGCTGCGGCAATGGGCAGCCAGATGGCGGCGAATAACACGGCCGGACTATTCAGTAGATAGTACGGCCCTTCTTCTAGGGCGCGGTGGCCAATGGCACCGAACGCCCAACCCGCATTCACCCACCAGCGTATGACGAAAATCGCTCCGGCCGAGGCCAGGCCGATGGAAAGCATGGTCACTGCCCGGTGTGGTAAGTGGTGCAGCCTCCGTGTCAGCAACACTGGCAAAAACAGGTACAGCATCGGCACGATGTCGCGCAGAATGTCGCGCATCTCCCAATCGAGCGCGGCTCCGCGAAGTAACGGAGCCCACAGCAGCCACTGAAAGGCGATACAGCCGGTTAATTCGTAAACCCGCGCATCCTGTGAGGTCAGCAATGCGCCCGAAGCCAGCGCCAGTGGTTGGCGCAGACCCGAGGCGACGATCAGTGACAGCGCGATGGCCAGCTCGGCAAGCCCGATTTGCTGCGGAGCCGGAGCGCTGAATAAGCCATAAAGCAAAAGGGCGACCAGCAATGCAGGTTCCTGTGGTTTCATCGTATTCATTGGTTTCATAGATTTCATTGGCGTCAGGCCGGTATGATGCCGACGGCGGGCCTGGCGCGCCCCCTGCGGCGACCGAACAAGACCGCGCGGGCTTCACGCAACGCTCGGATGTCGGTGCGGCAAAGCCCGAGATGGCGGACCAACAGCACTTCGTCCACCGCCTCCACCACGTCCATTTCGGGAATGCTCGGCAGGGCAAGGCTGAGCGCCATCAACTCAGGGGCCAGCGCCGTCAGTGTTTCTGTTGAGGGCAATGGCAGCTGGTCGGCCTCGCGCGGCTCCAGTTTGAGCAAGCCACCGCCATAGGCCCGCCCGACTAGTTCGGTACCGAGCATTGTCAGGCTGTTGGCGGCGGCAAGCGGTAGCAGGGCGCGGCCGGAAGCTTGCATACTAGGTCGCAAGGTCACGCCATAGACCGAGTTAATCGGTTGCACACCCGCTTCGTTGGCTATAAGTCGCAGCCGGTCATGGTTCATGTAAGTCAGAAATAAGTCTGGTAACGCCACCAATGGAACTTTCCACCAAGGCTTGCGTACACGACATTTATAGGCATTGTTAACCCCAAGGCTCTCGCCAAACGCGATGTAGCGACATGAAGCTATGCTAGGTTCATTAGTGTCGGGGTAAAACAGGTGGCAGCGCCCGTTATTATCGCGCAAAGCTTGCCAATGACTGGAGGAAAACGTGGGTCCGTCGAGGTGGCGTGATCCTGGCGGCAAAAGTCTTAGGCAATCATTCTCGGATAAACCGTGAGTGGCAAGATCAGAACTCGAAAGGGTGAAATATGCATTGTTTCCGGTTACTGCGCCCAAATAGGTGCTGCCCCAGTCTTTGAGCGAAACAAACCTATTATCCAAGCAAAGTCTTTGATAGGTTCTGAACGCGGAAGGGTCGAGCAGTGACTGCGTCCATTTGTCACAAATACCCAGGTCGACGCGGTTCCAGCAGCTAGGTTCGAGCCGGCACAGGTGTTCAATGTCACAAGCGTGAACTACCTTATATTCCGAGTCGGGGCCATTTTCGGCCAGCAGCAGCACCACCTCTTCCGTCACGTCGGGAAACACTCGACGGTCGAACATTACCAGTCTGATGCAAGCAAAACGGGCCAGCAAGAAGCGGCGGACCGGGGCGGCGTAGCCGACGGTTAGCAGTTCCGCCGGCAATACCAGTCCTAACCGCCCATTGGGTTTGAGAAATCGGCTGGCGTGGATTACGAAGGCGGCCCACGAGCTGGCAAGCCCGCTCAGACGAACGCCCGCAGCCAGTGCCGCATTTATCGCGCCTGCCCGTGCGGCGCCCTTAAATTGTTGGTAGCGGATGTATGGCGGGTTGCCGACCACGGCGTCAAACGTCGCCATTGGCGGACAGTCGAAAAAATCCGCGACCATCATGCTAGCATCGAGGTTGCTCTGCCGCAGCCGAGCCAGCCCCCGCCCTGCCGAAATTTGGTCAATTTCTACGCCGCTCATCTGGCCGTTCAAGGCGGTCGGGTTTGCTCCAAGTTGGGTTAGGCGGTCGCCCGCAGCCAGCAGGAACGCCGCCTCGCCGCATGACGGCTCGAGCACGGCATCGACCGATTTTCGCACCGCCCAATCGGTGATAAACCGGGTGATACCGGGAGGCGTGAAAAAAGCGCCCCGTGCCTTGCGAATAATCTGGGCATCATTCATGCCGTTAACCTTTTGCCGTTGCCAGGAACCATAGCAAAAATCGCTAGGCAACGGATAGGCTTAGGCAATTTGCGATCGGCCAAGCGCGCTGAATGGCGCTATGGTTAACGATATTGCCGCTTGACAGCAACAAAGTATCCATGGCTTGCTCGTAATTGGCATAATGGACCGGCCCGCATCGCGACTTGCCTTTTGTTCCACGACACCATTGGCCATTGGACATTGGCCATTGGATTAATATTGATATTGATGGGGTGGGACATAGTGTGAGCGGCGGAGCGAATAAGTAAAAAAATGCTGGTCCTGTCGGGGGGAAGTGTTGGGAGGATGACGGGTGTCGCTATTCAGCGCGATACTTGGTTGGCGGAGCTTTATGTCTGGACGGGGCTCGGCTTTGGCCTGCCATTCTGACCTGGAGAATCCATTACAGCGACAAGGAGAGGGTGTACATGGCAAATATTCTGCTAATTGACGATGATCCGGATATCACCGACGCCGGCAGGCTGGTTTTAGAGCGAGCGGGGCACAAGGTCACTACCGCAAGTAGCGCCGAAACCGGCTTGGCTGCAGTCCGCAAGGCGGTCCCAGACCTGATGGTTCTGGATATCATGATGGACGGTCCGGATGACGGTATCTTGCTCGCCCGGCAGTTGCGTAAGGATGGCTTTCGCTTTCCAATCATTGCCCTTACCAGCATCAGCAAGGTTACAGGCAGGGAATACGACAGAGACGATGAAATGCTGCCCGTTGACGATTTCGTTGCCAAACCGATTTATCCGGCAATACTCGTCGAAAAGGTCAACAAACTGCTAGGCTCCTGAACTGGTATGGAGGAGATAAATCCAAATTACCAGAGTATCAACAAATCAAGAGCCGTTGGCCTTGTCATACGATATTTCAGGCTGGGTACGACGGACGATAGGGAGGGATACAAGGAATGTTGCTAACGGAACAAGAAAAGGAAAGGGCTCTCATCTCCAACCTGGCGGCGAAACATGACCACCAGCGTTCGGCTTTGATCCCCATTCTCCAGGCAGTACAGGCAGACTATACCTACGTTTCAGAATTCGCCATGCAACTTGTCGCCGACCTGCTGGGCATTCATGCCGCAGAGGTCTACAGTGTCGCAACCTTTTATCAGTTCATCAATACGAAGCCCAAGGGCAAGTTCATCATCCGTCTCAGCCATGACATGTCATCTATCATGAAGGGGGCTAAGACGATCGCGCGGCAGTTGGAAAATGATCTTGGTATCAAGTTCGGCGAGACAACACCTGATGGCATGTTTACGCTTGAATGGACCAATTGTATCGGCATGAACTACCAAGCGCCTGCGATGATGGTCAATAGCGAGATATTTGCCAACCTCACTCCGCAGCGCGTAAACCAGATCATCGAATCTTGCGGCGTGGAGTTCCGCTCGCATCGTCCGACCATCGGCAAGGTCGGCGAGACCTTTACGAATACGTTGACCTATAGTAGTCATCGTGCCAATGCCGGACTAAACAAAGCGGTCGGCATGAGTCGCAGCGATCTTATTGCCGAAGTCACCGCTGCCGGGCTGCGTGGTCGTGGCGGTGCCGGTTTCCCCACCGGTACCAAGTGGAACTTGGCGGCGGCGACCAAGGCCGATGCAAAGTATGTCATATGCAACGCCGACGAGGGCGAACCAGGGACCTTCAAGGACCGTGTTATCCTCACTCAATATGCCGACATGGTATTCGAGGGGATGACCATCGCGGCTTATGCTATCGGTGCTGTCGAAGGCATTGTCTACCTTCGCGGTGAATACACCTATATTCTTTCTCATCTTGAGGAGGTACTGGCGGCGCGTCGCAAGGCCGGTCTGCTTGGCAACAATATCTTGGGCAAGAGCGGCCTAAGCTTCGATATCCGCATCCGTATGGGTGCTGGTGCCTATATCTGCGGCGAAGAAACTGCGTTGATCGAGTCCCTGGAGGGTCAGCGAGGTGAACCGCGCAACCGGCCGCCCTATCCGGTAAATACCGGTTTTAATAATAAGCCAACGGTAGTCAATAACGTCGAAACGCTGGCCACTGCCTGTTGTATCGTGGACCGTGGAGCTAAGTGGTTCACAAGTATAGGCACAGAGCGTTCCAAGGGCTTCAAGTTGTTCAGCGTTTCTGGAGATTGTTCGCGACCCGGTGTCTATGAGTTGCCGTGGGGAACGTCGGTTGAGCAACTTCTTGACTTGGTTGGAGGTTCAGGTGCAAAGGCTGTGCAGGTTGGTGGTTACTCCGGTCAGTTGGTGCCGGCCACCCAGTTTAGCCGTAGGCTAGCCTATGAGGATCTTGGCCTTGGCGGCTCGGTCATCATCTATGGTCAGGAGCGCGATCTATTAGAGGTTGCGGAAAATTACTTGGAGTTCTTCGTCGAGGAGTCCTGTGGCCAGTGTACGCCCTGCCGTGATGGCAATGTCAAGTTGCTTGAGGGTGTTCAGTTGCTCCTCAAGGGCAAGTGCTCCACCCGTTACCTGAACGAACTGATCGGTCTTTGTGAAACCATTCAGGTGGCGTCGAAATGTGGACTTGGCCAGTCAAGTCCCAAGGTGTTGTTGGCGATCAACGAACACTTCAGGGATGAGATCATGGTAAGGCCGATTTCGGCAACCCATTGAACCAAAGAGACCGCTCTCATGCTTCGAGGTATATTGCGAATGTGCACAAAGCCCTTCAGCTCCGATACTAACCGAGCACCGGTTAGTGAAAAGGGGCACCGGATCGACATAGATACCACTGGGGACGCGATCGGCGCGACCGTTTCTGTCAACATTGACGGGATTGAGGTCAAGGTTCCGCTGGGAACCACCATCCTTGATGCCGCCAAGACGATCGGGCTGCGCATCCCTACCTTGTGCTCCCATCCTGATCTTTGCACCGCCGGCGTGTGCCGGATTTGCGTGGTGGAAGTAGAGGGGCAGCGCACCCTGCAAGCGTCATGCGCCTACCCGATCAGCCAGCCGATCAAGATCAAAACCACAACCCCGGCCGTGCGCAAGGCCCGTAGGCACATAATCGACCTGCATCTCGCTAATCATTATGGCGAATGCTACACTTGCAAGCGCAATAACAACTGTGAATTGCAGTCGCTGGCTAAGGAATATGGTGTCGATTACTTCCGGTTTGGGCACCCTACCGAGCCTAAATACGCTATTGACAGCACGAGTAGTTCGATCGTCCGCGATATGAACAAGTGTGTGCTTTGTCGTCGCTGCGTTCGTACCTGCACCGACTTGCAGGAGGTTGGATGTCTTGCCATCCAGGGTCGTGGTGCCAACTCTCAAGTCACTACCTTCGCCGATAAGCCTTTGGCCACAGTGGTCTGCATCAATTGCGGCCAATGCATCAACCGCTGTCCGACCGGCGCGCTAAGCGAACTCGACCAGACTGATGATGTCTGGGCGATGCTGGACGATCCGACCAAGCATGTGGTGATCCAGACCGCACCGGCTCCACGGGCATCGATTGGTGAGTGTTTTGGGCTGGAACCCGGCACGCCGGTTACCTTCCAGATGAACACAGCAATCAAGCGCATTGGCTTTGACGCAGTGTTTGACGCCAACTTCAGCGCTGACCTTACTATCATCGAGGAGGGTACCGAGCTGATCCTGCGTTTGTATAAGGCGCTGGTGAAGCAGGATACTTCGATCCAGTTGCCGCAGATTACCAGTTGCTCGCCGGGCTGGATCAAGTATATTGAACATTTCTATCCCGACATGCTTGGTTACTTGTCGACGGCTAAAAGTCCGCAACAGATGTTCGGTGCCTTGATCAAGACTTTCTACGCCGAGAAGAAGGGCATCGATCCCAAGGACATCGTGGTGGTGGCCCTGATGCCCTGTGCCGCCAAGAAGTTCGAGTGCAATCGTCCCGAAATGGTCGATAGCGGCTATAAGGACGTTGATTACGGACTTACTGCTCGCGAACTCGCTAAAATGGTAACTGAGGCTGGTATCGATCTGCCTAAGCTGTCCAAGACCGACTTTGATGATCCTTTCGGTACTGCGACCGGCTCAGGTGTCATTTTTGGTTCGACCGGCGGCGTGATGGAGGCGGCTTTGCGTACCGTCATCGAACTCGTCACCGGCAAAAAGGTTGAAAACTTCTTTGACCACGCCAACATTGTGCCGTTACGCGGCTTTGAGGGTGTGCGCTTGGTCGAGATTCCGATCACCGAGGTCGGGCCGGTGCCTGATGTTCTTAAGCATTTGGTTCCTGATTGGAACTGGCTGCTGGGCGCAACGCTCAAGGTCGGGGTCGCGCATGGCACCGCCAACGCCCGTAAAATAATGGATGACATCAAGGCTGGTGGGCCGTTTAGCCAGTGCCACTTCATTGAGGTCATGGCCTGTCCGGGCGGTTGCCTTGGCGGCGGCGGTCAGCCGATCCCGACCAGTCCGGAGATCAGGGCCAAGCGGGCGCAGGCGATCTACGCCGAGGATGCGGGCTACGCGATTCGTAAGTCGCATGAGAACGCGGCGGTCTGGCAGCTTTATAAAGAATTCCTGCCAGAGGGGCCATGCGGGCACAAGTCCCACAAGTTGCTACATACAACCTACACGCCGCGCGGAAAATTCATTTCCTGAACCGCAACTTCTTCCCCCCTCCCGCGAAAGCGGGGGAGGGTGAGGAGGGTGAGGGGGAGTTTAGAAGACCGGTACGTTTTCAGGCTCAGAGACAAAGGCACCGGCCTGATGGACCATATCAAGTACACTGAATCATCTGATATCGATACGCTTTTAAGCTCTGCCGAAACCGAGGTAGTACGCGAGATAAATCTGCGGGCGGCTTCGGCAAATTCGATCGAGGAGTTGGTTGAATTCCTCTTCAAGCGCGTCTCGGAATGCCTGCCCTGTGACCGTATCGGTGTCGCCTTCATTGAGGAGAGGGGCCGAAGGCTGGTTGCCCATCACACCGTCTCTCGAAACAAGCGGCTTTACCTGAAAAAGGGGTTTTCTCAGGACCTCAAGGGCGGATCGTTGGAGGCGGTCATTCGCGATGGCCGCCCGCGCGTCATCAACGACCTTGATGAGTATTACGCTCGCCATCCCCAGAGCGACTCGACGGGGCTTATCTTGCGCGAGGGCTGGAAGTCGTCCATGACCTGCCCGCTTATTGTGGAGGGACGCGCGGTCGGCGCGCTTTTTTTTAATGCGGCCATTGCGAATGCCTATCAGGATAACCATGTCACTCTGCAGCGGGCAATTGCCGCGAGGTTGTCGCAGGCCGCCGATAAGGCTTTTCGCATCGAACAGCTTGAAACCGTCAATCGGGCCTATCAAGAGGTTCTTGGCTTCGTCGCGCATGAGTTAAAAAGTCCGGTGGCCTCGATGGTCACTAACGCCCGCTTGCTTGCCGACGGATACATTGGAGATATTACGCCGTTGCAACGCCAGAAAATCGAACGCATCGCCTATAACGGCCAGTATCTGATCGGTTTTATCGATACCTATCTTGACCTCGCCCGAGTCGAAAGCGCCGAGCAGGCACCCGTCTTGACTGAGATCGCCAGCATGGTCGAAGAGGTTGTCGAACCGGCAATAGATCTCCTGCACGGTCAGATTGAGGGCCGGCGAATGGTTATTGAGGTTGAGTTTCCCGAAGCGCCATGTCGGGCATTTGGCAATCCGGAGTTGTTGCGGGTAGTTGCAGTCAATCTCATCGGCAACGCCATTAAGTATGGACGTGAGCTTGGCCGAATTAAAATCGTCTTGCGCGAGAATGTGCGGCACGTCGAGATTTCAGTATGGAACGAAGGCCCCGGTTTTCCCCCAGAAAAGCGGGCTGATTTATTTCAGCGCTTTGTGCGCCAAAATACTCCTGAGCTAATCCGGCGCAAGGGCACCGGTCTTGGCCTTTATACTTGCTGGAAGATCGTTCAGATGCATGAGGGCCATATCTGGGGCGAGTCGAAATTGGGGGACTGGGCCCGTTTTACCTTCCGCATTCCCCTAAACCCGACCGCGTTGGGTGCAGCTAAACTTCAAGAGAGGCAATTGTGAGCGAAATAGCCGCCTTTGATATCGACGAGTCGTCGATCTGGAACACCCTGGCCGCAACTGCCAACCCTTCGGCGGCGCGGGTCCGCGAAATATTGGCTAAGGCGCGGGAGATGAAGGGACTTGGTGCCGATGATGTCGCCACGCTGTCGGTGATTAGTGATCCTGACTTAATTGCCGAGTTGTTCGATGCCGCGCGCTTCGTCAAGGACACTATTTACGGCAAGCGACTGGTGATCTTCGCACCACTTTACGTATCCAACCTCTGCGCTAATGAGTGCCTTTACTGCGCCTTTCGGGCCCTCAACAAGGAAGTTGAGCGCCGGGCTTTGACTTCGGAGGAAATCGCCCGCGAAACCCGCGTACTGATCGACCAGG